>CAZXLQ010000037.1:0-12768 GCA_964641945.1 uncultured Clostridia bacterium | reverse complement strand
CCGCCCCCCGGGGGCGGGGCCCCCGGCGCCCCCGCATCGGGTCACTCGCGGATGAACGTGGACGCGCGCTACGGGTTCGCCTTGTTGTATTGCGCGATGAAATCGGCCGTGATGTCGAGACCCGGAGCCGCGTAGATGATCGAGCCGATCTTGCGGGATCCCCCGACCTCCATCACGAGCACGATGCCCCTTTCGGCGGCGTACCTGTTGAGGGAAGTTCGGACCTTCTCCTCGATCGGAGCGGCGGACGCCGCGTAGGCCTTTTGCGCCTCGAACTTCAGGTCTTCGACCTTGCGCTCGTATTCGCGTTTCAAGCCTTCGTAGCGTTCCTGCAACTGCGCGGCCTGCCCAGCGGCGACAGTACCCTGCTGGACCTGCGCTTCGATGCCCTGCATCGTGTCGCGCAAGGCGAGCAGTTCCTTCGTTCGCGGTTCGAACTTCGCATTGATCTCGACGATCTTGCGGTTCAACTCGGTGACCTCGGCCTGGAAGGCCGCGGCATTTATTAGGGCAATGCGTCCACGCGGAATGGGTCCAGCAGCGGGGCGGGCCGCAGGTGGCTGCTGCGCGAACGCTGCCGCGGAGGCGAACATCACGACGGCGCAGACCGCGAGTCCGCGTGCTATCGGAACGAAGCGGGAAGTGGCGGAGCGCATCCTAGCGCCCTCCGCCCGGCCGCGGAGCCGGCGCTGCCGCGCCAGGAACGGGATGCGCCTTGTTGTACTCGGCGATGAACTCGTCCGTGACGTCGATCGCCGGGTTCAGGTAGGCGATCGTGCCCGCCTGCGCTGCTCCCGGAAGGTCGAGGATCAGGACGATGTTGCGCTTCGAGGCATAGTCCTTCACGAACTCGCCGAGCTTCGCCTGGATCGGCTGGAGCGTCGTGTTGAGCTCCTTGTTGTACTCAGCCTGCAGGTCCTCGCCGCGACGCTTGTAGTTCGTCTGCATCGTCTGGAGCTGCTCGGCCATCGTGCGAAGCTTGTCTGGCGCCGCAACGCCGCCCTGGCTACGGATGTCAGCATCGAGCTGCTTCATCTGCGCCTGCATCGCTTCCATTTCCTTGTAGCGGGGCTCGTACTTCTTGTTCACGGATTCGGCGCGCGATCGCAGCTCCTGAATCTTTTCGACGAACACGCTCGTGTCGAGAACGGCGACCTTGCCGTCGGCGGGGACTCCGCCGACGACTCCGGAGCCGGGAGTCGGTCGAGGCGTTGTCGGCGCTGCCGGGCCCTGCGCCACGGCGGCGGCGGGAAGGGCTGCCACGAGTGCTGCTGTGGCGAGCCAGTTTCGGATCTTCATCGGGTACTCCTTGAGCTGCAATCTAGAATGTGCGGCCGATACTGAAGAGGAACGTCGACCGCTCCTCGATGAACACCTGTCCCGGAACCACCGTGGTGCGGGCGTTCGGGTTGTAGGCGTAGATCAGCCGGAAGGGAACATTGACGACGGGGACCTGAACACGGATCTCCGCACCGATCGAGTAACGATAATTCGTGATCTGACTATCGAGGTCCTCGGAAAGTACGTAAACGGTCGTATCCTGGCGGTTTCCGCGAAGCACGGCCGTCCGGAATCCCGCCGGAAGCTGGCCTGGCGGGGTCTCCGGCGTCGTTGCGTCACGGATTTCGTCGGCTGTCGCGAGTTGGCCCCGCGGGTTGAGAGTGATGCCGAAAGGCGTCAGATTGGCAGGAATGAACTCGGTCTGTGTCGTCTGATCTTCATAGTCGGCCAGATTGAACGCCGCGCCGATATCGACGAAGGCGGCGGCCGACAGCGGTCCGAAGATCGGAATCCGGTACTCCATGTTCAAGAGCAGCTGCGAATCCGCGCCGATCGGCGTGAACTGATCCGCGAACTGGCTGAGGCTCTGATTCTCGAGAGTGAAGCGGTTGATGACACCAGGAGCGATGGTCCGGCGGTTCCCGTTCTGCGGTTTGGCGACCCGAAGCTCCTCGCCGTTGAGAGCATTGATCGCAACGATGTCCTGCGTCGTCACGAGTCGCTCGATTCGTGCGACGGGCGAAAGTGACCGCACGTTGTAGCCCCGGATCGTGTCCTCGCCGCCGAGGAAGTAGCGCGTGTAGATCGGAGTGCCGCCGATGAACGACAACGAGTTCGTATCTAGCGGCTCACCGAATGCACGGATGTGGCCCGCCAGTACCCGCATGCCGAAGACATCGGGGTTCTCGCGATCCTTCCGGATTATGTTGAACGGATGGAAGAACTTGTACTCGAGCGTCGGCTGGATCGTGCTGACATCGCCACCCAGGAATCCGCCTGACAGGGCGAGGCCCGCGAGGATCGACTGGCCTCTCGTCGGGTCGAGCGTTCCGTTGAGCGAGTTGTACGAGAAAGTCGGCGTGAGCGTCGACTGGTCGATACCGGGCTGACGGAAGGTGACGAGAATGTTGTTCGTCGGATCGTCGTCGGTGTTGACCGGAGGATCCTCAATCTCGCTGCGACGGTACGTGTACGAGAGACCGAGCCGCGAGAACCGGGCGATGGTCGACCGCTTGAAGAAATAGGTCAACGGCGTCGAGAACGACACCGAGCCACCGATGGTCTTCTGCGTGAACAGCTCGGAACCGTCGCCGCCGAACGTCTGGAAGTTGCCCGACTGGCCCGGAACGAAGCCGGTGCTCGCCGTCGTCGTGCCGCCGCCGAAGTACTGGTAGCTCTGCAGGAAGAACTGCGCTCCGAACGAAATCGGGCGATCGAGCAGGTAGGGTTCCTGGAAGCCGATCACGAACTGCTTCGTGCGGTTTCCGGCCTGGATGTCGAGCGACAGCGATTCGCCGTAACCGAGCAGGTTGTTCGTCGAATACTGCAGACCGATGAACGATCCACCGACGCCCGAGGCGCCACCCGAGAACTGGATCTGCTGCCGGCCCTTCTCCTGAACGCGAAGGTCGAGATCGACCGTGTTGTCGCGCTGGTTCGTGCGGATGTCGGCGTCCGTGTCCTTGATCTCGTTGAAGTAGCCGAGCTGGTTCAGGCGCAGAATCGACAGGTCGAAGTAGCGCTGGTTGTACGGATCGCCTTCGTTGAGCAGGACTTCGCGCCTCAGCACCTTGTCGCGGGTATAGGTGTTGCCCTTGAACTCGATGCGCCGGATCGAGAAGCTCTTGCCCTCGTTGAGCTCGAAGTTCCAGTCCGCGATGCCGTAGTTCGGATCGTTCGGGTCGTCCTTGAGGTCCGGGATGAAGTTCGGCTCGAAGTTGATGTACCCGCGCTCGCCGTAAAGCTTCTTCAGGTCCTCGAAGACGCCCTTCTGCACCTTCTCGTAGTTGACGACTTCGCCCGGGACGAGCCCGATGACGGCCTTGATGACCTCCTCGGGATAAACGGTCTCGCCCTCGATCGTGATGTCGCCCGTACGGTAGATGCGGCCTTCCTCCACGGGAACGATGACGCGCAACCCCCGGTCCTTGCCGCCGATGAGCGGCAGTCCGGAGCCGGTCGGGCCAGCCTCCTCGATGCGGGGCTCACCCAGCCGGGCATTCATGTAGCCCTTGCCGTAGTAGAAGAAGCGGACGCGGTCGAGGTCGTACTTGAGCTTCTCCTTGTCGTAGATGTCCTTCGAGGTCAGCCCCGAGATGAGACCGGCCTCCTTGACGAGCTTCATCGCACCGCGCAATTCGCCGCTCGAGAACGCCGTGTTGCCCTCGAATTCGATGTGGGCGATGCGAACGCGCTCGCCCTCGTCGGTTCTGAAGTGAAGGGTGACCGCGGTCGGAGAGATCGCCTCCGTTTCGGCGATGACCTTTGCGTCCGGCCGTCCCTTGCCCGCGAGCAGCTCGCGGATGACCGCTGCCGCGCGGGTCGCCTTGATCGGATCGAACTGCGATTCCTTGGAGAGGCCGATCGACTTCTTGCGCCATTCCTCGAGCACGGTGGACTCGGAGATGGACTTCATACCGGGATAGTCGATGTCGAGGATGATCGGATACTCGCGAACCTCGAAGATGACCACGAGGCCGCCACGGGTGCCGTCCTCGGTAAAGACCTTTGCGTCCTCGAAATAGCCCTGTGCGAGGACGGTTCGGAGGTCGCGGCGGATCTGATCGGTGCTGTAGGGATCGCCCTCCCGGGTCTGGACCCAGAGCCGCATGGAATCGTCCGGGATGCGGCGATTGCCCGTGAACTCGACGCGTTCGACGAGCTTCGTGGCGTCCGGATCCTGGGCCGCATGAACGGTCGCAGAGAACGGGCCGACAAGCGACAACGGTACGAGGGCGGCGAGGGCCACGGCGAAGGCGAGACCGGCCGCCAGGACGCGCTGTTTCATATGAGGATCCACAACTCCCTGCAGAGGCAATTTATCCGCAGACGCCGACGGATTACCGCCGATCACCAAATAACCGCGTCCGCACAAAGACTGCGGAGTATACCAAAGCGATTCGCGAGCCGCCAAGGACCGCAACCGCTCATGTATCATGAACTTCGAGCGACCTGCGCGGGCGCGGAATGATCCCCGAAGGACGCACGAGTGCCCCGTCCTGAGAACGTCGCGACGGCCCCGTCCTTGCGCGTAGTCCCTCCGTGGCTCCGTGCCTCTGTGCCTCTGTATGCGGAGCGTCCGCCGCTTCGCACACAGAGACACAGAGGCACGGAGTCGCAGAGACTCTCGGTTCAGACCAGCAGCGCGTCGTCTTCGGGCACCCCGAGAGGCCGGTGCTGGAGCTGGTCCCCGTCGAGATAGATCTCGACCCGGTCCGCATCGTTGAACAGTCCCTGGATCAACGCCTCCGACAGCGGATCCTCGACGTAACGCTGAAGGGCTCGCCGCAGCGGGCGTGCGCCGTAACTGCGGTCGACGCACGTCTTCTCGACAATCCAGCGCTTCGCGTCTTCCGTGAGCTGAATCCGGATCTTCCGACGCTCGATCGTCTTGTTGATCTGCTCGACGAGCAGCGTCACGACGTTCAGCAGATCAGCCTCGGAAAGCGGCTCGAAGACGATGATCTCGTCGAGCCGGTTGATGAACTCGGGGTTGAACGTCTGCTTCACCGAAGCCATCACCGACTCTTCCATCTTGTCGACGGCGAACTTCTCGGTGGCCTGGAATCCAAGGTGGCCGCGCTTCTGGATGAACCGGGCACCGATGTTCGACGTCATCACGATTATCGCGTTCTTGAAGTCGATGGTGTTGCCGAGCGAATCCGAAAGCTGTCCGTCCTCGAAGACCTGCAACAGGATGTTGAAGATGTCGGGGTGTGCCTTCTCGATCTCGTCGAGCAGGAGCACCGAATACGGGTTGCGCTTGATGCGCTCCGTGAGCTGCCCGCCCTCCTCGTGCCCCACATAGCCCGGCGGCGAACCGATCAGCTTCGAAACGGCGTGTTTCTCCATGAATTCCGACATGTCGAAACGCACGAGCGAGCGCTCGCTGCCGAAGAGGAACTCCGCGAGGCAGCGCGCGACTTCCGTCTTTCCGACACCCGTCGGCCCGAGGAACAGGAAGCTGCCCACAGGGCGGTTCGGATTCTTCAGCCCTGCGCGCGATCGGCGGATGGCGCGGGCCAGCGCCGAGATGGCCCGATCCTGACTGATGACCTTCCTGTGGAGCTCTTCCTCGATCCGCAGCAGCTTCTCGAGCTCCTCTTCCTTGAGCGAGCTCATCGGAATGCCGGTCCATCGGGCGACGACCTCTTCGATATCGTCCTTGCCCACCTCAACGAGGGTCTGCTGGTAGAGCGAATCCTTGCGGATCCTGAGCCGTTCTTCTTCCTTGATGAAGCTCTGTGCGCGATCGGCGTTGTGGTCGGCGAGCGCCTGCTCGCGGCGTCCGGCCAGGATGTCGAGGCGGCGCTGGATCTCGTCGAGCTCGGTCGGCGTGGCGGCCTCGCGCAGCTTCACACGCGCGCCGGCCTCGTCGATGATGTCGATCGCCTTGTCTGGCAGGAAACGGTCCGGAATGTAGCGGCTCGAGTGGTAGACCGCGGCCTCGACGGCATCCTGCGTGTACGTCACTCCGTGGAAGGACTCGTAGCGCTCCTTGATTCCCTCGATGATGAGAATCGCCTCGTCCTCGTTGGGCGGCGGTACCTTGATCGCCTGGAAGCGACGCTCGAGCGAGCGGTCCTTCTCGATCGTCTTTCGGAACTCGGCCGGCGTCGTCGCCCCGATGCACTGAAGCTCACCGCGCGAAAGCGCCGGCTTCAGGATGTTTGCGGCGTCGAGTGAGCCTTCCGCCGATCCCGCGCCCACGAGCGTGTGCAGCTCGTCGATGAACACGATGAACTGCGGGTTTTCGACGAGCTCTCGCATTATCGTCTTGAGCCGCTCCTCGAACTGTCCGCGGTATTTCGTGCCGGCGACGACGAGCGAGAGGTCGAGCGCGAGAATGCGCTTGCCGGCGAGGAAGGGCGGGACCTGGTCGTTGACGATCCGCTGCGCGAGGCCCTCGACGATGGCCGTCTTTCCGACGCCCGGCTCGCCGATGAGGACGGGATTGTTCTTCGTCCTTCTGCAGAGGATCTGTACCAGCCGTTCGATCTCGTTCTCGCGCCCGATGAGAGGATCGAGCTGGTTCTGCGAGGCGGCGTCGGTGAGATCCCGGCTGAACTCGGCCAGGTGCGGCGTTTCCTTCTTCTGGATCGCCTGGCGTTCCGTGGCAGTCGAACGGCCGAGCTCGTCGCGAATCTGGTTCAGCCTCAGGCCGCGCTCGTAGAGGATCTCGGCCGCGAGCGATTTTTCCTCGCGCAACAATCCGAGGAGAAGGTGCTCGGTGCCGATGTAGCGGTGCTGGAGTCGCTCCGATTCTTCCTGTGCATAGCTCAGGACGCGTTTCGCGACGGCGGAGAGAGGAAGGTCTACGGAGGTCGAGATCTTTTCGCGGACGACGGTGCGGCCTTCGATTTCCTTGCGGATGGACTCGATCGAGCCCTGTGGCCGAGGGAAGAACCGATTCGTCAGCCCCTTGTCTTCGCGCAGGAGGCCCAGAAGGATGTGCTCGGCCTCGATGGCGGACGCGCCGAACTGGCTCGCCTCGTATCTGGCGAAGAAGATGACCCGTCGTGCCTTCTCTGTATACCGTTCGAACATCCGTCAACGTCCCTCAGTGTTCGTTTGCTCGAGACCTCTCCGGTATCACGAAGCAACGAGGCGGCCGTCGTCAAGAAGCAGAACCCTGTCGCACAGGGCAGCAAGCCGTTCGTTGTGCGTGACGATGATCGAGGTCAGTGCCTCGGTTTCATGGACGGAGTGTAGCATGGCGTGGATGGAATCCCCGGTACGATGGTCGAGGTTGCCGGTTGGCTCGTCGGCGAGGAGGACTCGCGGGCGATGCACGAGCGCGCGGGCGAGCGCGACTCGCTGGGCTTCGCCTCCGGAGAGCTCGCCCGGACGGTGATCGACGCGCTTGGCGAGTCCGACGCGATCGAGCAATTCCTGCGCGCGGGGACGCGCTTCGCGGGCGGAGCGGCCGGCGACGAGCAGGGGCATCGCTACGTTCTCGAGCGCCGTGAACTCGGGCAACAGGCGGTGAAACTGGTAGATGAAGCCGACGGTTCGGTTGCGGAACTTTGCGCGCGCATTGTCCGAGAGGCTCCCGAGCTCGGCACCGTCGACCTCGATCGTCCCGCCGGTCGGCCGGTCGAGCGCCCCCAGCAGGTGCAACAGCGAGGACTTTCCCGAGCCCGAGGGGCCGACGATCGCCACGCGTTCTCCCGGCTTGACGGCAAGATCGAGATCCTCGAAGACGCGGACCGCCCGCACGCCAGTGCCGTAGATCTTTGCGAGGCGCGTGGCTCGCACTATCGGCTGCGCGACGGGCTCACTCATGGCGCAGCGCCTCGACCGGATCGAGTTTCGCAGCAGAACGTGCCGGGTAGATCGTCGAGATCAGGCTGATGACGACGGTCGCGAGGCCGACAGTAACGACGTCGAGAACGCGCAGTCTGAACGTGACGTGGCTTATTGAATAAACGTCCGCCGGCAGCCGGATGACCTCGTAGGCATTGAAATACCAGACGAGCAGCGAACCGGTCGCGAGGCCGAGTGCCGCGCCCACCGCGCCGATTGCCACGCCCTGGCATACGAAAATGCGCATGATGGCGGCGTCGGTCGCACCCATGGTCTTGAGAATTCCGATGTCGACGGTCTTCTCCATGACCATGAGGGTCAGCAGGGTGATGATGTTGAGCGATGCAATCGTGACGACGACGACGAGAACGACGAGGAAGCCGAGCCGCTCCAGCGACAACGCCGCGTAGAGCGGTTCGTTGAGTTCCTGCCAGTCGCGCGTCGTGTAGGCGTCGCCCGCAAGCGACAGCACGTCTGCCGCGATCGCCTTGACGGCGTGGATGTCGTCGACCTGCATCTGGACGACCTGGACGACTTCGCTGTCGCCGGTCAACCGGCGGGCGGCGCCGAGCGAGACGTAGGCCCATCGCGAATCGTAGTCGTAGAGTCCGGACGAGAAGATCCCGACGACGCGCAGGTCCTTTGCCCGCGGAACGATGCGATCGCCAACGACATCGGCACCTGGAATCAGCGCGGTTGCAGTGCCTCCGATCCTGACGCCGATTTCATCCGCAAGATCCTTGCCGAGGATGACCGTGTCGATCGGCTCACCGGCCGGACCGAGATCGATCGTGGCAAGGGCCGCCGCGTCACCTTCCAGCATCATTCGAGCGACTTCGCTCGTGTGGCGCGGATCGTCGGTCTCGGCGCCTTTGAGAATGGCCCCCGCGGCGCCACGCGAGCCCTGCAGCAGAACCGTCTGGTAGAGCGTCGGCGTCGCGCTCGTCACGTGGGGCACGGCCGAGACCTGCTCGACGAGGGCACGATAGTCGCGAATCGGCAGTCCGTCGGCGCGCACCAGGTTCAGGTGCGCGGTGCCTGCGAGGATCTTGGACTGCATGTCCTCGCGAAAGCCCGTCATCAGTGCCATCACGAGAATGAGGGCAGCGACGCCGACCGCGACGGCTCCCACCGCGATCGCGGTAATGACCGACAGGACTACCTGTTTGCGCCGCGATCGCAGGTAGCGAATCGCGACGAGCAGTTCGAACGGCATCGCACTCCGGGTGAACGCAGAAAGAGCGCCAAGAATACCAGACTCTAGGCGCTCGATCGGGAACGGACTGCGGCGACGCGGGTCGCTATTCGGCGGCGGACTCGGTGGCGCTCACGCGGCGCGCGAAACGCGTTCCGACGTCCGTCGACCGGAAGAACAGGGCAGATCCGACGCGGTCGAGGATGCTGACCGTGGATGAGAGGTGCAGCAGCCGGTCGGCAAGCGTTGCTCTGACGTAGGACACGAAGTCAACGTCCATCGACGCGAGAAAAGCGTCGAATTTCGGATCGGATGCGCTGGCGACGACGTCGGGGTTGACGGTCAGGGCACGAACGGTACGCAGGGCACGGTCTTCGTAGACGAGGGTGACCTGTGTGGTCGAGAGATCCGCCGACGGCAGGGCGATGAGTCGGAGACGGCAGTCTCCGTCCTCGAACGTGTCGACGACGGGGGGAGCGATTTCGGAGGGCCGGTCAGACACGCTTGCGAAAGCGGCGACGGGCGCACACAGGACGACAACGGCGAGAACCAAGGCAATAAGGGCGATGTGCTTCACGAAAACTCCTGCAACGGCATTAATGATCATTCGCCTGGACCTGGAGGGGTCACGAGCGAAGCTGCGAGTTATACACGAACAGGGTCGAATACAGATGTTGCGAAAGTCTTGCATTCTCCTGGCGACTCCTGCCCGGCAGTGCACGATGCGCGTGGTCCCCGTTTCTCCCCGCTTTTTGAGCCGCGAGCGGTAGCGAGCGTCCCACGGACGGTCGAACGGTTCCGATCACTTCAGTCTTTCCGCCACGACGAGTCCGCGTATTCAGGCACCATCCGTGGGACGCTCGCTACCGTTCGCGGCTCGAGGAATGGGGACCATCGCCAGTTCCTAACCCGCTCCGGGCCACAGGTCGTCGAGCAGTGCCTGAATGCGAGCGAGCCGGCGACGCGCTTCGCTGACTGCTGCCTGCATTCCGGCGCGGACCGACAGTGCCTGCCCCGCCGCACCGCCGTCCGGGCCTGCCACTGACCACATCACACCGCCGGATCGGTCCATCGTCACGCTAAGTTCCCACGGACCCGACGCGGCGACATGCGTTTCCGCAAGGTCGTCGCCATCCGCAGGCTCGAGCGCCATCCAGGCATTGATGAAATCGGACACGGGCTGCTCCTTCGCGCAGTACTCTGCGGCGACCGCCAAACTTTGACTCACCCGGCAAGCGCGGTTATACATACGTCCAGCGGTAAATATCTCGCATAGAGCTTTCTGAGGGGGGAGCGATGGCGATAAGTGGACACAAGGGAGTAAGTCGAATAGACCAGGTCTCGAAGAACCATCACGGCTGGTACGTCCGGGTTCGATACAACGGTACGACAGTCTCGAAGTTTTTTCGCGACGGGCTCTACGGGAATCGCGACAAGGCGTTGAAGGCAGCCGTCGCATTCCGCAACGAAACGGAGAAGGAGCTCGGCAAGCCGCGCACCGACCGTACCATCCTGCCGATGACGAACCGGAACACATCGGGCGTCGTTGGAGTTCGTCGCCGGGTCCGGGGTCGAAAGCCCGTCGATGGCGTGCAGACTTTCGCCGCGTATTACGAGGCCTGCTGGAGTCCCCGGCCCGGGAAGCTGCAACGAAAGCTCTTCTCGGTCGACCAGCTTGGCGAACGCGGGGCGTTCCTTGCGGCGTGTGCATTCAGACGCGAGCGTGAACGCGAAATGCTTGGCGGCGAAATCCGGGCCAACTGGGCCGCAGCCGCAGCCAAGATCCTCAGCGTCTGAACGGTTCCGATTCCATTCGCGCGGGATGCTTCGCGTGTACCGCGCCGGGATCGGTCGGTACCAGGCACGGCTGCATGCTCCAGGGCGTGCAGCTGTGCCGCGTTCATTCAGCCTTGCCCGGGTTTTCGGAGCCGCCCGCCTTGTTCATTGTTCGGTCTTATCATTAACATCGGATGCCTCGCGTATCAGTACCGGGCGCGGTAGCGACTGGAGGTGCTTATGGCAGGTGAAACGCCCCGCATCGGGGCCATCACGTGGGCTGATCTGACCGTGCCGAATGCCGATGAGGTGCGCGGCTTCTACCGCGAAGTCGTGGGTTATGACGTCGTCGAGCTCGACATGGGCGGCTACTCGGACTACTGCATGAACGTCCCGGGCACCGAGACGACCGTTGCGGGCGTATGCCACGCTCGCGGGCCCAATGCGGACCTGCCGCCGGTCTGGCTCATCTACATCACGGTCTCGGATCTCGCCGCTAGCGTGGCGAAGGTCCAGGAGCTCGGCGGAAAGGTCATTCGCGAGCCGAAATCGATGGGAGAGTGGGGTTCGATGGCGGTCATCGAAGACCCGGCCGGCGCGGTCGCCGCGCTGATCGAGCCTCCGAAGTGACAAAATTGACAAACATCCCCGGTCGACGGCGGCCGGGCTGCGATGGAGAACTCATGCGACAAGTCGCGGGTGTATTGGCCCTTTTTCTCTCGATGGCCATTGTAGCCGCGGCCCAGCAGCCCGCCGCGACGGCCGAGCCGTCCGTCGTCCTGCCGAAGGAGCTCGCGCGCGTGCTGACCGATTACGAAGAGGCGTGGAAGGCGAAGGATGCCGCCTCGCTCTCGAAGCTGTTCGCCGAGGACGGCTACGTTTTGCCGAACGGCGGGACGCCGGTGAAGGGACGGGCTGCCATAGAGAAGTTCTACACCGGTCACGGCGGTCCGCTCTCGCTGCGTGCGATCGCATTTGCCACCGACGGCAAGGTCGGCTACATCCTCGGTGGTTACGCGTCCAAGGCGGGCGAACCGGACACTGGCAAGTTCACGCTGACATTGCGCAAGGACGCGACCGGACGCTGGCTGATCGTCTCGGACATGGACAGCGCCAATCAGCGGCCGAAGCTGCCGCAGGCCGGAGGATGAGCGGCGTACCGTTGCAGAAGTGGATGCGGATCGCGCTCGCACTCACGGCGGTGATGAACATCGGCGGCGCGCTCGCATTCGCACCGTTGACCAAGGCCGGCCCCGAGATGCTCAAGCTTCCCGGACCCGTCCATCCGATTTACTTGTGGATGATCGCGGAGTTCATCGCCGTGTTCGGTGTGGCGTATGCCTGGTGCGCTGTGAGGGGACGCGCGCCGCGACTCTTCATAGCGATGGGCGCGGCCGGGAAGCTGCTTTTCTTCGGGACACTCGTCGCGTTCTGGATGACGGGTGCGTTGACGCTGGACGCGGCGGCGGGAGGCATCGGAGATTTGATCTTCGGCGGGCTCTTCCTCTACTGGCTCCATACGGTGCGCGGCGACGCCGAAGGGCCGATCGCCCGGCGATCGGAGACGTGACAAAGCTGAAGACCGCCGCACGATTCCTGTTCGCCGCGTTTTTCATCGCAGCGGGCGTCAATCACTTCGTCAATCCGGCGTTCTACGTTGGAATCATGCCGCCGTACCTGCCGTGGCATCTTGCGCTCGTGTACGTGAGCGGCGTGGCCGAGATCGTCCTTGGTGCAATGTTGTGCTTCCGGCGGTGGACGGCGCTCGCCGGATGGGGCCTGATCGCGCTGCTCATCGCAGTTTTCCCGTCAAACCTGCACATGGCGATGAACCCCGAGCTCTACGCGCCGCTCTCACCCGTGGCACTCTGGATCCGTCTCCCGATCCAGTTCCTCCTCATCGCCTGGGCCTGGTCGTATACCCGGAAAAGCTGACTTACACAGACGGTCATGGGTTTGTCACATTCCTTTCAGCGAGTCACTTGCGCCGG
>CAZXLQ010000036.1:14995-25204 GCA_964641945.1 uncultured Clostridia bacterium | reverse complement strand
GTGTCTCCGCGTGCGAAGCTCTTCAGACGCTTCGCACGCGGAGACACCGAGACACGGAGGCACTGAGTGTTCCTCTCAAAGCATGAAACGGGTCACAACTCCCCAAGTTGTCAACTATGACCACAACCGGGCGCTGTCAATCTGCTTGACGCTGTCACATGCTCTTGACGGCGTTCAACTCCCTGTGTTTTCAACAACTTCACTTTCTGACTGTCAACTTGCTTGCTACTTGTCGAAAATGTGGGGCGAATTGTCCATTGTATCGACTAGTACCATATAGTCTACTATTTGCAATAGTTTACGAGCGTAGTGGTGCTCGTTCGCCGAGTATTTTCACTCTGGCACACTGCTTGTATTAGTCAAGTTTGTCGATTCACGACAAACACCCTCGTAAGCACGGAGAAAAAAGATGACTTCTTGGCGGAAGATCACCACCAACGCTGCAGTTGCACTCTCGATGGCCGGTTTGCTCACGGCTGGAATCACGTCCTCGGCGATGGCGCAGCAGGGCACGCGGTTGAAGAACAACGGCAACCAGGAAGCCGTCAAGGTTGCTGATGAAATCAGCGGAATCGACAGCTCTGGACCGTTCGTGTGGGACGGCGTTGAGTACGAGAGCATCACAGCGTGGGGCAGCACCGGTCGCCGCTGCGCGACGCACGTAGAGCCCGGCGAGATTCCAATGATCGAAGCCAATTTCCGTGCTCAACTCGAACAGCAGGCCGGCAAGCTTCTGACGACATCGGGACAGATCAGCGTCTACTTCCACGTCGTGACGAACGGATCGTGGAATGTCTCGGTTGCCGAAATGGACGCCCAGATCGCCCAACTCAACAAGGCCTACGGCGGTACGGACAAGCCTACTGATCCCGGCTACAACACTGGCTACCGCTTTGTTCGTGCTGGCAACACCTACACCGTAAATGCGACTTGGTCGACGGCCGGACCCAACACGGGAGCCGAGACGCAGATGAAGGCCGCGACTCGCGTTGCCGGAGCTACTGTCCTCAATGTGTGGTGCACGAATCCGGGCGACGGCTTGCTCGGCTGGGCGACATTCCCGTGGTCATACAGCAGTGCACCGTCGAAGGACGGGGTCGTTATTCTGTATTCGACCCTTCCGGGCGGCGCAAGCGCCGGTCAGTACGAGCAAGGCGACACCCTGACGCACGAGGCGGGTCACTGGATGGGCCTTTACCACACTTTCCAGGGCGGCTGTAAGAACAGCGCGACAACCGGCGACTTCGTGATCGACACGCCCGCGGAACGCTCACCGAACTACGATTGCACGGGACAGGACTCCTGTCGCAACCTCTCCGGAACGGACCCCATCACGAACTACATGGACTACAGCCCGGACGATTGCTTGGTGAAGTTCTCGGCAGGTCAGGACGCGAGAATGGACTCGATGTTCACGACGTACCGGGGCAGCATCCCACAGTAACCATTGCATCCCCGCGGGCGGTGTCGATTTCCGCCAAGGTGAGAGCCCGTTGCGCCATCCGGCCAGCGGGCTCTCGTCTTTTCTTGCGCGAAGCGCCTTGGAGTGCGGCGCGCAGCGCCGCTTTGGATTCACCCTCGGAGAGGTCGAACGCAGGAGACAATCCAAAGCGGCGCTTCCCGCCGCACTCCAAGGCGCTTCGCGCATGAGGCGAGTTCTGGTTGCGGCGAAAAACCGCCCCCTCGACCACGACACGTACATCCGCGCGCTCGCGTGCGACGTCGGCCGAAAGACGACGTCCAGTAAACCTCATCGGGGCCTTGCGGGTAACAGTGGGTCGGCGGCACCCCAAAGACATCTGGTGCCGGGCGCACGTGATGCTAGCCCCGACTGCACCGGCTCGCGATGACAGGCAGAGACCGTAGCGCGTCACCTTCAGTTAAAGGGACCACGCGCAACACGCAACAAATAATTCTCACGGATCACAAGCGATCCGTCGCCAAGGATCCCGACGAGGAAGGGGTTTCTGAACCTTGCCGATGCCAGCGGGCTGCCGTCCGGCGAATCGCCGAGCAGATGTTCACTGATGACGTGGAGGAACCCATTCTCGACACGAATTACGCGCCGCGTTAACTGAGCAGACTCGATGTTCCCATCCGAAGCGATGAGAACAAGACGTCCGTCGCCGTCGAAGCCAAAACCCATGTCGGCTCTTATCGGAGCGGAGGTTGCAATCTCTCCATCGTGCACAGTACCCGGAGTTGCGACCGCTCCGTTTCCGGCAACTGTCGTAATGATTCGCGTGACTCGATCGATGCGACGGATGCGACGGTGCCGCGTGTCAGCGATGTAGACAGCCCCGTCGGCTCCAACGGCAATCTGCTCCGCGAGGAAACTCGCGGCAAGCGCATCGCCTCCGTCTCCGGGCGGCCCATCAAGATCGCCCGTACCCGCAAACGCCTCGATTCGACCCGTGCCAAGGTCAACTCTCCGGATCGTGGTCCTGTTGCCGCTGTTCGGGTCTGCAGGCTGTGTGAAATAGAGGAACCCTGCCGGATCAGTCGCTACCCCTGCGCCCTGGATGCGGGCTTCGGTCGCTGCCCCGCCGTTTCCGTCATGTCCACTTTCCCCCGTGCCGGCAACGGTCCTGATTATTCCACCCGTGTCCACGTGGCGAATGCGGGCGCCGCCTGACGTCACGATGAAGAAACCACCCCGCGGATCGGGGGCAACCGCGTGCAGACCGGCAAGCCCGGCCTCGGTTGCTGAACCTCCGTCGCCGTCGTCAATATTGGCACCCGAACCTGCCACGGCGCGAGCCACAGGGTCGTCGATTGTCCACCCAGAACGTACGTCCCTGAAATCACGTAGAACTCACCGGCGGCGGTCATCGTGGGCCGATCGACGATGGGATGGCTTGTTGCATAGTCACCCTGTGCGGTCTCCAGACCTGCGTCTTTCACAGCCGTCTCGATTCGACCCGAGTCGGGATCCACGCGTCGGATCCTGTATCCCTGCCACGTGTCGAAAATGTACACGTTGCCTAGAGCGTCAGCCGCTACGTGTAACGGTGTAAGAGTTGCACGTCGAGCAGCACCACCGTCACCATTGTCGTCACCCGCGGGGTGTGGTGGCGTCAACCCTCCGGCAAATCGCTCGAGGAAGCCACGACCCGTATCGATTCGCCACACGGTTTCGCTAGTACTATCGCTGACGAGTATTGACCCGTCCGGCATCGATGCGAGTCCCACGGTACCGAGTCCCGCATCGATGGCTCGCATTCCCTCTTCCGCCGGGCCACGAATGCCCGTGCCTGCAAAGCGGGAGGTACGTCCCGTTTGCACTTCCACCCGCCACACCATCGATCCGAGCCCAACGTAGACCTGATTCTCCCTGTTGACTGCAACATAATGCGGATAGCGGAATCCGGACTCGACCGCCAGCTGGCCTTCTACCGGCACGTCTTCAGACCCATTGCCCGCGATCGTCGTGATGGTCCCACTCGCGAGATCGATCCGTCGGATCCGGTGGTTGTTCGTGTCAGCGACCAGCAGTCTGCCAATACCATCAATTGCCAGGGCCCCAGGCACGCTAAGTTGCGCTTCGGTTGCCGGTCCTCCATCGCCGGAGAATCCCGGAACACCCGTACCCGCCACGGTCGAGATCGTGCCGGTGAGAGGATCCACTCTTCGGATTCGATGCGAATCACCGTCAGCAATGAAGATCGCTCCGGAGGGATCGGTGGCCACTCCCGCCACGTCCGACATCTGCGCTATGACGGCCGGTCCTCCATCCCCCGAAAAACCCTGCACGCCTGTCCCCGCTACGGTCGTGACGATTCCAGTTGCCGCATCCATGCGCCGAACGCGCGCAGAGTCGCACCACAGTAAGCTCCCTCCGGCATCAGTGGTCATTGCGCCTACTCGAAACGTCACGCCCGGGCCTGTCGCACTGCCCCCATCTCCGAGCGATTGAAGGACACTTCCACCGACGGTGCCGATCGTACCGGGTTGCAGTTCGGCAAGCGGGATCGGCGTGATGTCGAACTCGCGCTGCGCAAGTCCCCCGCGTGTCCGAACCGAAAGCGTGCGCGAGCCGTTGACCCCCTGCCGCGGGACGACGAACGTGAGCCTGCGGGCGCTCTCGACCTCGAGCGCCTCGATTCGCGAGTCTCCGAGCGTCACCACCGCATCGGGCGAAAAGTTCGCGCCTTCGACTTCGACCGTCGCGCCTCCCGCAACCGAGTCCGACGTCCGCGAGAGCCTGTCGATGCGTGGCGCGCCCACGGTCACGGACAGCAACGCTCGCCTGCGATTGACCGCCGCCGCGTCGAGCACCACTGCCCGCGCCCCCCGCACCGCTACCGACGCGGCATCCCGAAACGTACCGGGCTGCGCCAGAAGCGACCGGGCCTCGGACTCAAGCCCGAGATTCGTCAGCACCGACGCGCCGTCCGCGTCGATTACATACAGGTTCCCGATCGGATCGAACGCCACCGACTCCGGCTGACGAAACGGTACTCCCGTACCTCGCGCCTTATCCGACGATGCAACACCCGCCGTCGACACGATGGCCTCGACCCGCCCGTTCGACGCCCGCATCAGCCGCACGAGCCTCACCCGGTTGTTGCCGGGATCCGCAACCGCCAGAAGCCTGCCGTCCGGCGACGCGGCAATCCCGGTCGGGTAGTTGAAGCGCGCCGCAAGCCCTGGGCCTTCAACGTACCCCGCTTCCCCCGCGACTCCCGCAAGGCGCGACACCAGTCCGCGCGACCGGTCGACGTAGAGCAACTGGTGGTTGTTGGTGTCGGCGACGACCAGATCACCCGAAAGCACCACCACGCCCCGAGGCCCGTCGAGCCGGATCTCGGAAGCCGGTGCGTCCAGGGCTTCGAGTCTCCCCGCTGTCATCGGCTCGCCGATGATCGTCGACGTCGCCCCCTCGGGCCGTACCAGTCGAATGACGTGGTTCTCGGCGTCGGCGACCAGCAGTCCCCCGCCTTGCCGCGCATCGAAGCTCAAACCCGACGGCGAATGCAGCCGAGCTTCCTTTCCGACTCCTTCGGCAAATCCGGGCACGTGGCGCCGGCCGACAAAGAGCTGGTCGCGCACTCCGCTCGACCGCCAAACCACGTGATCGTCCGGGCTCGACAGATACACGGCGCCCGTTGCGTCCGGCTCCGTGTCTCCCCTCGAACCGTTGCCGGCCGACGGCGCGACGCGCACGACGATCGCAGACTGCGTGACCTGACCCCGCGAGGTGGTGGCCGCAATCGTGGCGTACCCGAACAGCCGTCCCTTCATCAGTCCGCGGCCCGTCACGCGGGCAACCTCGGGACTGTCCGAGCTCCAACGCTCGACCGGCACCTCGACGCCCGCCTCGTCGACTACCGAGAGACGGACGCGCCCTCCCTCGTTGACGACCGGAGGCGTCTCTCCGGCAGACCCGACGATTCGAAGCCCCGAAGGGACCGTCGCCTGCACGCGCCCGGATTTGGCTTCACCAAGCCGAGACCTCGCCGAGACGCCGGTTGCACCGGCCGCCAAAAGCACGATCAAGAGAAGAGCAGACGCTCGCTCTTGTGCGACTCCAATCGTTCTACGACGTCCGGTACTTCTCATGGGGGTGCTGCGGGCGACTGCCGGTCGCGCGAGATGCTAGTCTCGATGCCGCCCCGCCGCAAGGGTCGCCGTTGCGCCATCCACCCAGCAGGCTCGAAATGTCGTCGCGCGAATTTGATTGGAACTTCCTCCGTGTCTCGGCGTCTCTGTGGCTCTGTGTGCGAAGCGTCTTCAGAGCTACGCACATAGAGCCACAGAGACACCGAGACGCGGAGGACCAGACTCCGCCCCCAATCTGCTACTATCGCCTCGGATATCAGGACTCGATTCCGGTACCTAGATCGTCATGCCCGCCACCCCAAGCGACATCACGGTCCTCCTCGAACGCAGCCGGGGAGGCGACGCCGCCGCTCGCGAGCAGGTCTTTGCCTTGGCCTACGAAGAGCTCCGGCGCGTGGCCTCGAACCTCATGCGCGCCGAACGCCTCGGCCACACCCTCTCGCCGACCGCTGTCGTCAACGAAACGTACCTTCGCCTCGTCTCCTACGACGCATCGTTCACCCGCAGCCGCCGCGACTTCTTCGCCCTCTGCTCGACAGTCATGCGGCACGTCCTTGCCGACCACGGCCGCCAGCGCCGGCGCACCAAACGTGGAGACGGCCTCGACCGCGTCGAGTTCGAAGACCTGACCTTCGAAATCGACCCGCGACTGACCAATTCGCACGGATACGAAGCCTGCGACCTCGCCGAAGCCATCTTTGACCTCGAACGCAAGGACCCGCGAGGCGCATCGATCCTCGAGCTCAAGGTCTTCGGCGGATTGACCACGCACGAAGTCGCCGAGCACCTCGGCGTCTCGACGTCGACCGTCGCCCGCGACTACAAGGCGTGCCTCAGCTGGTGTTACACAACGCTTTCGAGAGAAGGCAAGGGACCTCGCCCGTGAGCGGGCCCGCCAACAGAACGTCGCACCGATGACCAACGCCGAACACGACGACCACGGCAGCGACCCGAACGACACGGACGGCATCCGCCACGATACCGACGGCGCCGCGTCAGGCACCTGGGCCCGAGTCAAGGAGATCTTCGGCGATGCGCTCGAGCTGCCCGCCGCCGATCGCGAGCTTTTCGTCTGGACCCGGTCCGAATCCGCCGGTATCGCCGAGGAAGTCCTTGCCATGCTCGCGAACTACGAGCAATCGGCGCCGAAGGGCACAGCCGGGTTCGACATCGGTCAACTCGGAACAGCGCTCGCCGCGGCCCCGTCATCGACCTCGTTCAACGATTTCGCAACGACCGACGCACCAGCCTCGGACCTCGTCGGCCGCATCGTCGGCGACAAGTACCGCATCGACAGCGTGCTCGGATCGGGCGGTATGGGCGCCGTGTTCGCCGCGACCCACGTTCACAACGGAAAACGCGTCGCGGTGAAGGTGCTCCACGGCGGGCTCGCCTGCAACCCGACGATGCGGGACCGTTTCGTGCGTGAAGCCCACGTGCTCGCCGCTCTCGAACACCCGAACATCGTCGAGATTCACGATTCGGGTGCGGGCGGCGACGGCTCGGTATACATCGCGATGGCCCTGCTCGAGGGGCGCACGCTGCGCGACAGGATTTCGTCCGACGGACCGCTCGCGCCCGACATCGCGGTCGACGTCGCCTGCCAGTCGCTCGATGCCCTCGGTGCCGCCCACGAGCGCGGAGTCATTCATCGCGACGTGAAACCGCCGAACATCTTCCTGCTCTCGCAATCCGACGCCCTTCGCGTGAAGGTCCTCGACTTTGGCATCGCCAAATTCGAGAACGCCCCGGATGGCGGCGGCGAAATCACTCGCGAGGGCCAGGTTCCCGGCACGCCGCAGTACATGTCTCCCGAACAGCTGCGCACCGAGCCTCTGGACGCCCGCAGTGACCTCTACAGCGTCGGCACCGTGATCTACGAGATGCTCGCTGGCAAGCCGCCGTTCGAGCACGGCGATTTTCTCGCGTTTGCCGCGCAGTTGACGCGAGATTCGCCGGCAGAACTCGCCGGCCGCGTGCCGGGCGTGTCGCGCGCGCTTTCGGACGCCTGCCTCCGCCTGCTCGAGAAGGACCCGGACGACCGCTACCAGACCGCGCTCGACGCGGCTCGAGCGCTTGCGCGCGCCGTAGGCCGCCGCGAGGGCTTCGGCGGCGACTGGGACGAAACGGCCGACGACGGCCCGTCGCCGGCGCGGAGGCGAACGCGTCGACGTCGGGTCGTGGTGGCGTCAGCCGCTCTCGTCGCGGGATTGGCGGCCTGGGCCGGAGTTTCGTTCGCGATACGGTCCGCCGAACACGCCGGATCCGGGGGACCCGTGGTCGCGACGAATCCCAGGTCAGTGGCACTCGCACGATTCGATCGTGACTTCATAATCGTTCCGGGGGGAACGGCGACGATAGGCCTCGATCCGGAACGGGCTGCCGCCGCCGGAATCACGCCGGATCCGGACGAGACTCCGGAGCACGCCGTCGAGCTCGGTGCATTCGCGATCGCGCGGCGCGAAGTCACGCGCTCGGAATACGCCGAGTTCGTCGCCGCGACCGGACGCCCGGCGCCCGAGTCCTGGGGAGGGGATCGCCCGTCGGCGGGCGCAGGGAACCTGCCCGTGACGGACGTGTCGTGGAACGACGCCGTCGACTACGCCGCGTGGCGAAGCGAACGTGACGGCATCCGGTATCGGTTGCCGACGGAAGCGGAATGGGAGTATGCGGCGCGCGGTTCCGACGGTCGGTTTTATCCGTGGGGCGACGCGTGGGACGCCTCTCGGGCCTACGCCAACCTGACCGTCGAAGCTCCGATGCCAGTCGATGGCGATCCGACCGGCACCAGCGACCTGTCGGCGTTCGGACTCGCGGGGATGGCCGGAAACGTGTCGGAATGGACGGCCGATCCGTTCCACCTGTATCCTCGGTCGCGATTTCAGCCAAGACCAGGAGATCGCGACGCGGTGATCGTGCGCGGCGGCCGATTCAACTCGAGGCCGCCCACCTGTCGAACAACATACCGGCAATGGTTTCCTCCAACGACGAAGGACAAACGCGTCGGGTTCCGGCTCGCGGCGGATCCGCCCGCAACGTGACGAGGTCCGCGGCGGCGCTCTGGATTGCCGTCATTCTCGGAACGTGGGCAAGCGGTGGTAGCTCGCAGGACAAGCCCGGTCCCGAGGTAGCGCCGGCACCCAAGCCAGCGCCGGGCAGGGTCGCACCGCAGCCTGCCACAATCACCGTTCTGACCGGCGTGCCCGGCGCCGACGTGCGGCTGGAGCGGATCGGCGGTCGATTGCGTCGCGTCGAAACGAAGCGCGCGTCTGCGGACGGCGGGGCCACGTTCGAACGCGTGGCGCCCGGACGGTACCGTGTCGTCGCGTCGGCGCCCGACTACCGCGAAGTCTCGCTCGAGACCATCGCGAAGGCAGGCCACGGTGCCCGTGTCGACGCTCGGCTCACGTCGGTTTTCGGGACACTCGTCCTTGGGGGAGCCGGGCTCGTGGCCGAAGCGCGGATCCTCGTCGATGGCGTGGAAGTCAAACCTCCACGAATCGAGCGCAGCAGCGACGGATGTGTGCGGATTCGGCTCGAGCCCGGGGAGCGCGAGCTCGCCGTCGAGTCGCCGAGGCGCGTGGCGCATCGCGAGCGCGTGCGAGTCGTTGCGGGCCAGGACGCGGTCGTGGCGGTGACGCTGCCGCTCGTGCCGGGACGCGTTCGCGTGCGAACCAGACCGGGCGCCACGATCTATGTCGACGATGCCACGGCGGGCCGAATTCCGTCGTCCGGAGAGTTGTCGATCCCGGTCGATGCCGACGTGGCGCACCGGATTCGCGTCGAGGCCGACGACTTCGAGCCGTTCGCAGCGGATGCCACGGCGGCACCTGGAAGTGAAACCCAGCTGGCGGCCGAGTTGACGCGCATTCCGACGTCGGGACCGTTTGGCGACGTGTTCCTCAGCGAGGCGCTCGAACAGTGGGAGGCGCCGGCCGGATGGAGAACCGAGCCATCGCGGCAGACACTCGTCGTCTCGGGCGACGGCGTGGGGATCGCTCGGACGGTGCACTTCGAAGACTTCGATTTCGTGTTCAACCTGAAGCTGGTCGACGGGCCCGGGGCGGCGTGGGTCGTGCGGAGCTCGGGGCGCGGCACGGGTTACGTTTTCGTGCTCGCGGGGCCGAAGGCTCCGTGGCCGAATCAGCTTCGGGTGTGCGAGATGCGCGACGGCCGATTCGATCCATTGAGGTTGATCTACGCATCGCTGCCGGTCATTCCGGATGTCGTCGTCGGAGAGAGTTATTCGGTGCGGGTGCGCGTGGAGGGCAACACGGTCCGGACGTGGCTGCGGTCAGGGGCGACGGGTCAGGAGGTGTCGATCGGGAACTTCGTCGACGCTGACCGGCGGTTCCGGACTGGAGGGATCGGCTTCGCAGGGCTCGGAGGGCGGTTCGAGGTGAACGGCGTCGAGGCGAAACCGCTTTCCACGACGCCGAACAAATGACCGATCCGCCTCGGTGCATTGCGCGAAGCGCCTTGGAGTGCGGCGCGGAGCGCCGCTTTGGGTTCTTACGTCAATCCATAGCGCCTTGCATCCGTGAAACCGACGTACTTCACCGCATTGCGCGAAGCGCTGTGGAGTGGGGGGGGCCCCCGCCCCGGGGGGGGGGTATAGAAAAACCAAATAGCGGGGGGCCGCGCCCC
>CAZXLQ010000036.1:0-14985 GCA_964641945.1 uncultured Clostridia bacterium | reverse complement strand
TCCAAAGCGGCGCTGCGCGCCGCACTCCAAGGCGCTTCGCGCATTGAGCTTCGGTCTCTGTCTGCTAGAACGAAAACTTCAACCCGAACTGAAAGAGGCGGGCCGGGAGCGACGAAGCCTGCGACACGCCGAAGCCCGGTGCCTCGAGCACGCGGACGGGCAGCGCGTAGTGCGCGCGGTTGAGCGCGTTGAAGCACTCGATGCGCAATTCGACACGGCCGCGGCCGATGTCGAAGGACTTGGATACCGCGAGGTCGACGGTGGCAATACCGCGGCCGCGGAAGGTGTTGCGGCCGAGGCCGCCGTTAAGAAGGACGGCTCGATCCGGTAGTTCGACGAGCGTAAACGGGTCGACCCCGGGCACGATGCCGACGATCCGAGACCCGGCGTCGAACGTCACGAATCCCTCGGCCGAGATCGGTCGGTCGGTCAACACGCCGTCGAGATTCGCGTCGAGCGACGTTACGACCGTGAACGGTTGGCCCGTCGAAAGCTCGACCATGCCGGCGAACGACCAATCGTTCCACACCGGGCCCTCGCAATCCGGGGTGTAGACGGCCGTGCCGACGAACCGGTGGCGTACGTCGAACGCTGCCGATGCACGTTCGGCTCGCGGGCCGCCATACCGTCTGAGCTCGTCCTGAGCAAAAGGGCTCGAGCCGGATGTCGCGAAAAGGTCCGAGACGTCGTCGATCGCGTGAGACCAGGTCCACGACGCCCGGACGTCGAGGCCGGTGACCGGCGAGGACTCTCCCGCTACTTCGAGAGCCTGGTATGAACTCGACGCATCGGAGCGGAACTCTTCGTACGGACCGAGTGCCGTCTCCGGGCGATCCTTCTGTCCGAACAGGGAAATGGCGACGCCGCCGCCGTCGTCCGGCCTGTAGCGTGCGCTGGTAAACGGTCCTCCGTTCGGGAGTGCCAATCGCGTCAATCTGATGCCCGCCGAACCTACATACCGTGCCGAGACCCGCGAGCGGGCCGGAAGTAACGTCTCGACGCCGAGACTCCATTGATGGACGCTCGGCGTCTGGAACAGGCGTGCCGGAAGCGTGAACGACAGCGCGCCGCCAGCCTCGACGAAGAAAAGGCCTCCGAGCACCTCCGGCAGGCCTTCAACCGTAGTGTTGAGACGGTTGAGCGATCCCGGAACGACTACCGGTCCCGGGAGAAGCGCCGGGTTGCGCGTCAGCAGCGATGGGAACAACGTGCTCGATCCGAGATTCAGCGTGACGTAAGAAGGGAAAGTGTTTCGTGACTGTGTGACGACGGTTCCGAGTGGGACGTCGTGGACGTGGGCGTATCCGCCTCGGATGGAGAAGGTCCCGCGTCGACTCGGATCCCACGCGACGCCGACTCGTGGTCCGAAGTTGTTCCGGTCGGGGTCGTAGATCGTCGATCGGCCATCGAGCCGGCCGACGTAGGCACGAAACGTCCGCGCGAACTCGGCGCGAATCGGATCGTCCTCGTCGAAGCCTGGAACGTCGGTCTCGCCGATCGATAGTCGCCGCTCGAGCGATCCGTCATCGGACCGAGGCGGCGACGCGTAGTCGTATCGAAGGCCCGCTGTGATGAGCAGGTTTGGCGCTACCTTCCATCGATGCTCGATGAAGACCGCCAAGTCGCGAGACCGGAGGTCGAGTCGCGAATCCGGTTCAAGCGCCAGAGTCTGGAAGATGTTCGCGGGAAGCCCCGCGGCGGCGAATACGAGTCCAGTTGCAGCCTCGGGTGGATCGCAAGAGCCAAAGGCATAACCCGACGCAAAATCAATCTCCGCCCGATAACCCCGGTCCAGCCGCCCCGCAAACCGCGCGTACCGAAATTCCCCGCCGAAGCGAAACTCGTGGTCTCCGCGATTCATCGCGACCACACCGGCCGCCGCAGTCGTCTCACCAAGCCGATCCTGCGCAAACGAGCTCGGGTCGACACCGATCGGCGAATACGGATCGAATCGGATTCGTCCGACCGGTCCAGTCCGACCCTGTGGAGACGAGAACACGAGCGGACTGCCCGCCACCTCGGCGAAATCGACGTCCGTGCGTCCCCACGAGACGCGCGCCTCGAGACTCGTGCGATCTCCGAGGGTGACCTGCAGGCTCGAGGCGATGTTGTTCGTTGACGACGTGGCGTCTGTCTCGGACGCGAGCGCGTCGTCGACGGTCGGGATGCGCGCGCGGTCGGTCGCTCCGGCGTATCGGACGGCGGCCGTGGCATCGCGTCCGAACATGGCGAATTGCCCGTCGAGCTTCGCGGCGCCGATCCAACCCGAGCCCGAGGCATCGAGCGCGCGTGTCAGCGTGCTCCCTCCGTGTGGTCCCGACGGGTTGTTCGGCATCGGGATGAGCGCGCTCGAGAGCAAGTCTTCGCCGAGGCGAGTTCGACCTCTTGCAACTCGAAAGGCGTCGACGCGATCCTGGACTGTCGGCACTGCGAAATGAACGTCGCGAACCTCCGACAACCGCACGCGCTCGATCGATCCGAATACGTGCACGCGATCCCGAACGATCGGCGTCTGGCCGCGCACGCCGATCTGCGCACGTGCGAACGGGTTGTGCTCCGGATTGCCCGGACCGGCGAAATCGAACGGATCGCGCGCCGATAGCGGCCGGCCCGTCGCAATGCCGTAAGCCTCGCCGGTCGCGCGATTCTCGCCGGCGCGCGTGACGACGTTGACCGTGCCGCCGGTCGTCCGTCCGCCCGCCGGGGAGGGAAGCAGCGTCGTGATCTCGAAGGCCGCAACCGACTCGGTGGCCACGGGCGACGGTACGAGGAATCCCTGCCGGCGCGTGCCGACGTCCTGGTCGTTGTTGTCGGCGCCGTCCCACGTGAAGTTGTTCGAGCGCGCGCGGGATCCGTGCACCGAGAAGCTGCCGGCCGTGCCGACGCCCGGGCCCACTCCGGGACCGCGGACGCCCGAGGTCTCGGGGGCACGTGCAACGCCGGGCGCTAGCAGCGCCAGCTCGTCGAATCCGCGCAGACCACGGAGTGGCAACCGGGCGATGGTGTCCGTCGGCACGTGAAACTGCAGCTCGGTCGTACCCGTGACGACCTGGTCGCGCACGGCCGTGCCGGCGGGAGCGCCCGCGGTCCCCGACACGGCGAGCGATACGAGTGTTATCGGCGGGGGGATGATCTCTTTCGTCGCGGCGACCTCGGCCTGGAAGCCGTCGATGCGACCCGGTGCGTAGCCGTCCTTCGAACCGGTGACGTTGTACAGGCTGGGCAGAAGGAAATCGACGCGGTATGCGCCGTCGGCGTCTGTGACGACGGCGTATCGGAATCCGGACCGGATGTTCTCGAAGCGAACGAGCACGCCCTCGAGCGGACGGCCCCGCTCGTCGATCACCCGTCCCCGGACCGATCCCGAAACGGCCTGCGCCCGCCCCGCGACGGGCGCGAGCATCAGCAGGAGGAGGAGCGTAGCGCTACGTTTCACAGGCGGCGAAGTGTACCGCCCCGCCGGCCCATTGCGCGAAGCGCTTTGGAGTGCGGCGCGCAGCGCCGCTTTGGATGAAGTTTTTGAGACGTAAGTGTGAAGAAACCAAAGCGGCGCTGCGCGCCGCACTCCAAGGCGCTTCGCGCAATGCACTGGTACGCGCCTTGCCAGTCTATAGCGCGTCATGACCGAGAACGGGAAATACTGGCCGCACGCGCCGGAGCATCGGCTCACCGAAGAAGGCACGTTCATCGTCACGGCAGGGACGTATGGAAAAGCCCACTACTTCAGCGACCCACGTCGCCTGGATGTTGCGGAGAGGGGCCTTCTCAAAGTCGCTGCCGATCACGGTTGGAGACTCGAAGCGTGGACGGCATTTTCGAATCACTACCACTTCGTCGGTCACGCTACTGAATCCGAAAGTCTGTCTGAGATGCTCGGGACTCTTCATTCGAAACTCGCGGAGTGGGTGAATCGACTCGATGGAACGCCGGGCCGCAAGGTCTGGCACAACTACTGGGAGACGCGGCTTACGTACGAGAAGTCGTATCTGGCCAGGTTGAGTTACGTCCACCAAAACCCGGTCAGACACGGCCTCGTTTCGGTTGCGAGTCAGTATCCGTGGTGCTCGGCCTTGTGGTTCGAACAGATGGCGAGCTCCTCTCAAATTCGCACCCTAAGTCGATTTCGTACTGATCGAATCAATGTCCTGGACGACTTCGAACCGGAACTGGAACGGTAAGGCAATGCGCGAAGCGCTGGGGATTCGTCGAGACGATGAGCCCGGTGACGTACGAGACCGTAACGCCGAGGCGCTTCGATCGTGACTACAAAGGTTTGAGGGGTTCGACCCTTGCGACGCACGCCAACCAGGCTGATCCTCCCGACGAAAAGCCCTCCTACCATGTACAGCGTCGTTTCGCGCCGGAACGTGTCACAAGAAATTTCGTGACACGAATTCGGCCGAAAAAGCGCTGTACATGGTGGGAACGCAATTCAGGTTCCCAGCTTCCTTTGCGCCACTGCGGATCCTTTGCGTCTCTGCGAGAACCTGTCGTAAGGACGCGTTTCCCGCAAAGACGCAAAGGATCCGCAAAGGCGCAAGGTCCAAAACGAATGTCCAACACGAATTGCACAACAATCAATTGTGGAACCCGTTCACCCGTCCACCGTGTGAGCTGCGTCACCGCGAAAAGAGATTGACGTCAGTATTCTGCTCTGTACAATGCCCGCTTCGTCAAAACGACGATGCGACCGTTTGTGTGCTCTGAGGGGGGCCTCCAGGCGGTTGAATTGACCTGGCCCGGGACCATCTTTCACACCGGCGCCCAACCTGTAAGACCCAGGAGACGCACGAGACCCGCCGTACAGGCGGGCACGCTCATAACGAAGGCCCCCCGGAACCGTACCCCGCTCGACGGCCATCCAATCGCCGTCATTCGCTCCGCCTCGACCTCGTTCCACCGGCCCTCTAACTTCACAAGTCCGGACATCCGGACGCAACTTTTTCGCACAGGTTCCGATCATTGGGCGCGCGTGTTCGCCTTCTGACCCGGGGTGCCTGGGATTCGTGCGCGCGCTTGCTTTGCCAGCGAATTAGACATTGCAGACAACACGACCTTGAACCTTCGCCTTAACCAATGACACGACGCGCGGCCCTCACGACCGCCCGTCCGGAGCACGAGACCCGAATGACGACCGAACCAACCGCGAACCCGACGACCACGACCCGATCGCTAAGCAAGCGACTCTTCGCAGCCCTTCCGACCCGCTCAGCGCGCAGGCACTCGATGGCCTGGATGGCGGCCGTCGTAGCGGTCTTCGCGATTGCCGCGGTCGGTTCGGGCGCGATGCCGCAGGGCTCGCGCGACGCGCGCGTGAAGGCGAAGCGTTCAAACGGCAGCCCCGCCGGCAAGGCGCCGGGTACTTTCGACAAGGCGGGCCCGATCCTCGCCCAGACCGAGTTCGAACTGACGGGACTCCAGGTCGTCGTTGGTCCTGCGGCGCAGTCAGTTCCGATGAACCAGCCTACGGGCCTGCTGACGACAGTCGAGGGCGGCGCTTCCGGCGCGCTGAACCCCAACTACCGCGTTCGAGGCACCCTCGCCGGCACGTCACTCGACTCCCCCGTACAGCTCGAGGCCGTGCTCGGCGAGACGATGGCGATTCCGGGGCTCACTCGCTCGGGGCACCACGACGTCTCCGCATTGCGCGTCGTCGACGTCACTACCGGTGCGACGGTCGACTCGATTTCGGTCTTCATCGAGGGTTCGACGCCCGAGAATCCGATCGCCGTTTGCTCGATAGACGTCATCGAGCAACTACTCGTCTCGGAAGTCCAGGTTCGCGAGCTTACCTACGACGAGATCGTCCAGGCCGGCATCTCGATCGACGACGACAGCTACAGCTATTACAACTTCGCCCTGGGTCTCGGGACGACCTCGAATGCGGTCCCGCTGAACATCCCCGTCGCATTCCCGCTGCCGAACAAGCCGGATCCCCGTCCAATCGGCGGAGCGACCACAGTCGAACTTCCGGACGGACGCCCCTGTCTCATAATGCCGGTGCTGCTCGGAGCCGAAGACTCCAGCGGCGGTGGCGGGAACACGCCACTCGAGTTCAACGGTCAGCCCGTCACGATTCCCGGCGTCATCATCATCCCCGGTCAGATCGGCCTCCTTCACCAGTATTTCGAAGCCCTCCTCGTCGTCTCGAACGGCGCACCTCCAGGAGCGCCGAACTCGCTCGTAGTCCGCAATATCTCGGCAATGATCGAGCTTCCGGACGCCGGAACGCCCGCCGACCCATCGGACGATCCGCTTCGGGTTCCCGAGACCCAGCAGGGAGGTGCGGTCACGACGCTTCCGGTACACGCCTTTGGCGACGACGGTGAATACGGCACGCCGGACGATGCGACTTTTCTGCGGCCGGGCGATGCCGGACAGGCCGCTTTTCTAATGGAGGGACTCCACGAAGGCCTCCACACCATCAATTTCAACCTCGAAGGCACATTGGAGGGACTTCCCATCGGTCCCGTCGTCGTCAAGGGCCAGGTTCCAGGCTCGGTCCTGGTGCGTGACCGCCGATTTGCAGTCACGTTCACGCATCCGGGCGTAGTTCGCGCGGGCCAGGAATACGAGCTCGGACTGACGATGACGAACACTTCCGAGAACGTCGCTATCCAGCAGGCGACCGTAACACTTTCGCCGGCGATGATCAGCGGCGCTACGCTTCTGGGAATCGACGAATCCGACCGATCCTTGACGGCAATCCCGCCTGGTGGCTCCAGGACCGTCACCTGGCGGCTGCGGTCAAACACGACCGGTCGGGTGACCGCTTCGTACGCGAAGGTGGGCGGCGAGATCGAAGCCGGCCTGTCGCTCGTCACGGGCGTCGGCGATCGGAACGTGCCGCTTTCACCTGACTCACTGATACTTCCAGACCCGGTCCGGTTCCTTCCCGATCCGTTCGTCGAGGCAAGCCGCGCCATGCTCGGACAGGCCTGGAGTGTCGCGAACGCGCCGCGCGCCGCGCTGCCGGCCGGCGTAATTCCCATTCGGCCACAGACCGTGGCTGACCGAGCCGCCGAGCTCGGCATCGCCGGAATCCGAGTGGAATTCGGCGAATCGCTGACGACGTCGCTTGGCACGCTTGCGCGCGACTGGCTTGGCGAGCTGAAAGAGATCCCGGACCCGGGCTTTGCAGACGCGCTTCGCGAGACGACGGCCGGCGATGCCTGGTTCGACGCGCTGGGCGAACAGGTCTACAACCGGCTCACCAACGGCGTGCCCGCCATCACGCCGGCCCATCTCCATCGCGAAATTGCCGAGGCCGAAGCCTCGCGGTCCCCGATGGTCTCGGCGTTCGTTTCTCAGCCTGCGGGAACGACCTCGATCGCCGGTGGACGGCTGATCGATTCGCAGGGCCGAATCACCGGCTTTCTCGCGACACCGGGCGAACGGGCCGGTCAGAACCGGCTCGCCGGAGCGGCACGACTTGCAACCGGCGACGCCGGCGCGGGAGCCGGGGCGACGCTCGGCCAGTTCCTTTTCGCGTCGCGCGTCGACAACATGCCGTGGACGTTCGAACTGTCGGGCTGGGGCACAGGATCGGTCGACATCTCGATAGCCGTTCCCACATCGGGCCGCGCCAGCAACCATGTGGTTTTCAGCGGAGTTCCGGTGACGCCTGACTTGAGCTACCGAGTCGTGGTTCGCCCGTTCGGTTCCACGACGTTCACGCTGGAAGTCCTGCAGGGGAATTCCTGGCAGCCGGCGGGCATCGCTCCTTCGGTCACCCGATTCGAGGATCCCGCGCCACAGCTCGTCGGCGCGCTGCAGATTACGCCGGACCTCATCGGTGGCGGCGACAAGTACGGCAGAATGATCGGACTGCTCTTCTCCAAACCCATGTCCGAGCAGCAGGCCGAGGTCGCAACGCGATACACGATAGGCGGGGGCGAGCTGTTCGAAACGGGCGAGCTCGTCGGCGGACCGATCGGAGTCCACACCGCTTCCGCCAACTTTGGAAATCGGATCGTAATCATCGCGCTCGAGGCGCCCATAGGGCCGTACATTCATCGCTCTGTTACGGCATCGGGCGTCGTCGACACGCGAGGAGTGCCGCTCTCCGGCAACCCTACGGTTGATATCGGTGCCCGTGTTTCGCCTGATGGCATTCCGCCGGGCGGGTGGGTCACGGGCCGCGTTCTGAAAGGCAGCGGCGAGCCAGTCGCCGATGCCGACGTGCTGTACGCGACGGTCACCTGCAACGATGACCCATTCGGCAGCGAAGGCCAGGGCGGATACGCGCTGATCGCGGTGGTTCGTACGGACTCAGCCGGCCGGTACGCCATCGACTACGTCCGCAATTCGACGTGTGGGCCAGTTCAGCTCGAGGCGCGCGCACCTGACGGCAACGGCCTGAAGAGGCTCACGACACCGGTCATCTACAACGGGCAGCATCTCGCCGTCGACCTCGTCTTTCTCGCCCGGGGAAGCGTGCAGGGAACCGTCAAGCGATTCGACAACTCGCCGTCGCCGAACGCGATCGTTTCTATCATCCCAACGCTCGACATCTCTGGCACGCGGACGGTCGAGGCCGACGCATCGGGACACTACCGGGCCGACGAGGTGCCTGTCGGCGCGTTCACCGTGAAATCCGTCGGACAGGGTGCTGACGGAACTTCGTCGGGCCTCGCAGCTGGCGCCCTCGAAGTGCCGGGTGGCCTTGTGACGGTCGACGTGACGCTCCAGAACGCGTCGGGCCAGGTAAGCGGCACCGTGCGCTACGCCGCGAATCCGGACGAGCCAGTGCAGGCGATCGCGGTCGCCTACGCGAACATCGCTGGCTTCGGGACTCGCCTCGTGGGGTACGGGCTGGTCAATCCTGACCACACGTTCGCGATTGGAGGCATTCCCATCGGCTCCGTGCGGGTCGAGATCGTGGATTACTACGGCTCGCACCTTACAGATCAGTCGGTCACGCTCACCGAGGCTCAGCCGGTCGTCGCGAACATGGTCTTCCAGCTCGGAAGTCTCGGCTCGGTCGAAGGCACGGTAGTCGACGAACAGGGAAATCCGCTTGGAAACGTCAACGTCCGGTGCGGAACCACCGAGGTTGGCGTCTCGCCATTTGGCGAGTACCACATTCCCAACGTCACGCCGGGAAACCAGGTCATCGTAGCGACGCAGGTAGGGTCGGGCCTCATGGGTACGACAAACGTTACGGTACCGAACGGAGGCTCGGTGACCGGGGCGACGATCGTCATCTCGACGCCGTCGATGATCAGTGGCGTGGTGCGTATCGAGCGCAGCGGCGTCACATCGACCGTGGCCGGCGCGTTTGTGACCATCAATGGCTCGACCGTCGCTGAAACCGATTCGCAGGGGCGGTATACGCTTCGAAACGTCGTTGGAAATGCGAGTTACGTGCTTCGCGCGGTCCATCCGAACAAGAACATCGGGCTCAACCAGACCATCGTCGTCGGTCACGCCGAGACCATCACCCGAGATCTGACTTTCCGTCCGGCTAGGCTTCACGGCAGCGTCCGCCAGCACGACGGAACCCTCGCCGCCGCGCAGTTGACAATCGACCTGAAGCGTCCTGACTCAACCCCAGGCGGAAGCTATGGACTGCTGATTCCAAAGCGGCTGACCACCGACACAGGCGGAACTGGCTCGCAATTCGGTCTCTACAGCATCGAGGACGTCAATGCGGGCACTTACATCGTCAAGGCCTCGAGCCAGTTCTACCCGACGGTAGTTGCCAAGGGTGGCACTATCGAACCCGCTGAAAACGAAACGTGCGATATCACCCTCGTTGAGACGTTCGGCGGCACGGTTCGTGGACTCGTCACCTGGCCCGATGGCACGCCGGTAGGCGCGGGCGTCGAGGTCACGCTCGGCGGCGGATCGCTTGCCGACGCTACGGTGCGGACGATTGCCGACGGCACGTACGCCTTCGCCGAGGTCTTCGCCGCGGGCAATTACGACCTGACCGCACTCGATCGATCGACTGCGCAGACCAGGCGGGTCCGCATCGCCCTGCGCCAGAACCAGGACACGGAAGTGAACCTCCAGCTTCTCGGTCGCGGCTCGATGCGCGTCAGCGTAGTCGACGGCGCCGGCAATCCCGTTACGGGCGGCAGTGTGACCATCGACGGATCCGAGCATCCGCGCAACCACGGCTACGCCACGGTCCCGACGGGTGGAGGCACAGTCGAATTCTCGAACATCAGCGAAGGGCCTTACGCCGTCTCGGCCACGCACAACGGACTCTCGGGTAGGGTCTCGGCATACGTGGCCAATGGCAACACGGTCGAAGTGACCGTGATGCTACAGGCATCGGGCACGGTGACGGGTCGGGTGCTCTCGCCGGACGGCGCGGATCCGGTCGGTCTCGCCGATGTCGAGTTGCAGATCGGCAACCGGATCGTAGGCGTCGCCGTTACGTCGGATGCCGACGAGGATCGGGGAACCTATCGATTCGAAAACGTACCCGCCGGCGGGTTCGTCGTCGAGGCGTTCGACAACAGGAGCGGGCGGGCCGGCCGTTCAGCCGGAACCCTCGCGACCCAGGCACAGGTCGTGACGGCCGACGTCACGCTAGTCAGAACGGGAACGGTTACCGGAACCGTAACGTCAAACGGCACTCCAGCCATTCATGCCACGGTGACGGTCGATGCCGGCGTGAGCGGATTGAACTCGGTTTCGCTGCGAGCGACGACCGACAGCGAAGGCGGTTTTATCTTCACCGGAATCCCGGAAGGAGCTTTCCGCCTGACAGCAAACAACTCGGCGGGACTGACAGGCGCGGCAACAGGCACGCTGACCGGTCCGGCTGGCCAGCCGATCTCGGTTGTCGCGGACATCGCACTTGCGCCTTCGGTTACCGTCGAAGGAGTTGTCCGGGCGTACGGCACGTCAGCGCCGGTCGCCGGCGCGCGCGTGACCGTGCGAGTCGGAAACCGGACGCTGACGGTCTCGACGTCCGCGGACGGCACCTACCGGTTGCCGTTCGTGCCGCTGGGATCTCTGCTCGTCCGCGCCGAGGCTGCGGCCGGGTACGATCGCGGGGAAGCCGGTGTCGTGAACGCGGACACTCCGGGCGCGACCCACACGGTCAACATCGAGATGTCCGGCATCGGGTCGGTCGAAGGAACGGCGCGCTCCAGTTCGGGCTCGCCGCTTTCATTGGGCACCGTGAGCCTCGTCAACGATGCGTGGGCAATTCCTGGACTCGTCGGATCCATCACCTTGAGCGTTCCCGTGCAGCCGGATGGCACGTTCCGGATCGACGGCGCGCCCGCCGGGGCTATGTCGCTTCGGCTCACGGTGCCGGGTGATCCTCGCGCCGGTGCGTCGATCGGAACGGTTGCTGCACTGCAGACGCTCGGGCTCGACGTCCAGCTCGAGAATGCCGGAACGGTAACCGGCACGGTAACGGCGCCGGGCACGAGTGCTCCGGCTTCCGGATCGGACGTTACGGTGACGGTGACGCGAGCCGGAAAACCGACGCTCAACTACTACACGCACACAAATCCGCAGGGCGGCTTCACCGTTCCAAACGTGCCGCTCGGCAGCGTCTCGGTGTTCGTTTCTGATCCCCCGACTGGCGGCAGCGCGGTCTCGTCGGGCGTGCTCGCGACGAACGGTGAGACTCTCGACGTAGGCACCCTCGCGCTCGACAACGACACCATTCGCGTTGTCTCGGTCGAACCGCTCGGCGGAGCAACCGGCGTTCCGAGAAATGCGGTCGTACGAGTGACATTCTCCGAACCCGCGCTGCCGCAATCGGTCTCCACGGCGATAACTCTCACCACTGCATCCGGATTGCTCGGCAACCAACCCGTGCTTGCCGCCGACGGTTTGTCGGCAACGATTGGACACAACGGCGGAGGACAGCTGCGCGAGTTCGCGACTTACACCGTGCACGTCAACACGTCCCTGAAGGACCTGGCGCAGAGGCCGATGGCCGAGTCGTTCGCTTCGACGTTCACGACGGCTGACGAGACACCGCCGGTCGCGACGACGGTCGTGCCGGTAAACGGCACAGGTGCCGTAGCCGTCAGCTCCACGGTCGAGATCTGGTACAGCGAGCCGCTCGATCCGAACCAGGACTTCTCGCAGGTTCTCCGGATAGCGCCGCAGTCCGCGCCTACGGAGTTCGTGGCTGGGACGGCAGTCCAGACGCTGCTGCCCTTCCCGAAGGTGGTTTTCACCCCGAGCCAGCCGCTCGGCGAGTTCACGACTTACGTCGTCAATGCCGCCGGCGCGAGAGACGTCTACGGCCTCGTCCAGACTACGCCGCTGACGTCGACCTTCCGGACGAAGGACCTGACGCCCCCGGCGATCGATCCGATCGCTGTCGACGGAACGACTGTCCACGTGCGGCGCCCCGCGGTCACTGTCACCTATGTCGACCCGATGTCTGGCGTGCACGTTGGCGCGTCGAACCTGACGATCGACGGCTCCGGTGTCAGCTACTCAGTGAAGAACGCGACGACGATGACAGCGATGCCTTCGGCGGACCTCGCGCTCGGCACTCATACGCTTACGGCGACGCTCTACGACGTCGAGGGGAATCAGTCGGTCGCCACCGCGACGTTTACGGTCGACAACACTCCACCGTCGATCGCGAGCTTCACGATCGGCGGCGTGGAGGCAGTCGACGGAATGACGATCGGTGACACGCAGCCGGCATTCGCCGCGACGTATTCGGACCCGGCCGGGATCGACACGTCGGTATCTGGCACGCGTCTCGTGATCGGACCGGCAGGCGGAACTCCGTCGGCCGTCACAGCGACGAAGACCGCGACGTCGCTGACCTACACGCCATCGTCGCCGCTGGCGAACGGTGCCTATACGGCGCAAGTCTTCGTCGTCGACCTGCTGGGGAACGTGGCGACGAGCGGCGTCATCCACTTCACGATCTCGCTCGACGGTCCGATCGTGGACTCGCTCGATGTGACGAGCGGTTCGATGCACGGAGGGACCGCGGTCACGATGATCGGGAGGCGGCTGATCGCCGGTGGCAGCGGGACATACAACGTCTACGTCGCGGGCAATCCCGCGTCAATGCTGTACGGCTACGACAACGGCGACGGCACCGACGTCGTGGCGTTCAGGACTCCTGCGGGCGTACCGGGACCTGCTACCGTGGAGATCCGGACGCCGAATGGCACCGGAATCTCGGCTGTGCCCTTCACTTACGATGGCGATACTTCCGCGCCGTATCCGGTCCTGCGCGACACAGCGCTGCTGTGGCGGCTCGATGAAGACAACTATCTCGAGGGATCGGTGCGGACGCCGGACGCGGGTCCGCTCGGAATCGCATCCGTGGCCTTCGACTATCCCTATGACTCGCACGGATCGCTTGTCGACGGCGGCAGGTTCCGGTCGGGCATGGGCAACGCAAATCTCTGGGCGAGCGACGACCAGAACCACCTGGACTTCGGGGCGACGGGCTTCACGACCGAATTCTGGATGCGATCAGGCCCGGTCGAAGCCGACTCGGTACTCGCCGGTAAGAGCACCGACACGGGAACGCTCGATTACGGCGTCGTTCTCTCGACGGATGGAACGCTCCACGCGGAAGTTCGCGATGCCGCGGACGCACTTCTGCAGGTCGAGCTGACACAGGCCGAGTTGAGCGTCGTCGACGCACAGTGGCATCAGGTCGCGATGGTCGTCGAGCGAGGCGCGATGCCGGAGTCCAATCGTCTCGTCCTTTACGTGGACGGCGTCGAGCGCAAGGTCGCCGTGGCGCCGGCCGGTTTCGGAGCAGTTCGAGACGGAGGTGGCAGGTTCCGGGCGACGCTATCGGGCTATACCATCACCGACCCCGAGACGGGATCGTATGTCGAGCACGCCCTCGACGAGATTCGTATTTCGTCTACTGCACATACCGCGTCCGAAATCGCGGTGGCCTTCGATCCGTTCGGGAGCGCGCCGACGATCGGCACCGTCACGCCTTCCGGCGTCGAGCGCGGGTCCCCGACAGAGGTCACCGTCACCGGTGGCAACCTCGCCGGGGCAACGGCGACCATCGTTGCAACGGACGGTTCACCGATTCCAGTGACGGTGACGCCGATCGGAACATCGTCGATCTCGGCCCGCTTTTCGGTGACGCCGGACGTCGCCTCACCGCTTGGCGCGGCAACTCTAAGAATCACCGCCGACGGACAGGCAGTTGAGACTCCGATCTTCATTACGTCCCAGGCTCCGTTCGTATCGGGGGCGTCGACCAGACTGCTCTGGCACCTCAACGAGACGGCCGGGACGGCCATCGTGGATTCCGGACCGTTTGGAATCGGCGGAGCGGTGGCCGTCGCCGGGTTCGAGCCCGGCCGCTTCGGCAACGCTCGATCGGTCCTGCCGCTTACTGCAAACGCCGACGGCGGGCAGCTGGCCTTCGGATCGGGCGGCTTCACGGTGTCGACGTGGTTCCGAGCCGATTCGTATCTCTCGTTCCTCAGTGACGCCTACACACTGGTCGGGAAGGAGGCCGCGAACGGCAGTAGCTCGGAGTACTCACTTGCCATCACACAACTCGGCGGGGTGCGTGGACAGGTCTATGACGCTTCGGGGACGCTGTGGGAAGTGCTCGCGCCCGGGTGGAATGGCAACATCGACGACGGCGCCTGGCACCTGGTGACGATGGTCGTTGAACGCGGCGCTCTGCCGGAGCAGAACCGGCTCGTGCTCTTCGTCGACGGCGCCGAGGTCGCTGCAGCGCAGGCGCCCGCCGGTTTCGGCGCCGTGCGGAACACCTCGCAGCGTCTGCGCTGCGGTCACCGCGACACCGACAGCAGTTCTGGAAACGGATCGAGCTTGCTCCAGGGGACGCTCGACGAGATCCGCATCCTCTCGGCAGCGCTTACCGCCGAGCAGGTTCGCGACTCGTGGACCGGCGCACAGACGTCTGCCAAACAGCCGACCTCCGTGCGGCGAGGTGACCAACGATGAGCCGGAACCTCATAAACATTGCGCGCAGCGCTTTGGAGTGCGGCGTGAAGCGCCGCTTTGGATTCCCCACAACCGGACTCC
>CAZXLQ010000035.1:0-25486 GCA_964641945.1 uncultured Clostridia bacterium | reverse complement strand
AAGGGCATTTCGGCCGGCCACTCGAAGAACAGCTATCGAGGCCTCGTCAAGATGATGCCGAAGGCCACGGGCGCCCGGAACTATTCGCAGTGCGACTCGATGCTCATCGGGCACAACTGCTCGGCGAACACGTTCCCGTACATCGAGGTGCTGAACGAATCGTCGAAGGTCGAGCACGAAGCGACGACTTCGAAGATCAGCGAGGACCAGATCTTCTACTTCCAGTCGCGCGGGATTCCCACCGAGGAAGCCGTGTCGATGATCATCAACGGCTTCTGCAAGGAAGTCTTCCGCGAGCTGCCGATGGAATTCGCCGTCGAAGCGACGCGACTTCTCAGCATGAAGCTCGAGGGATCGGTCGGATAACAATCCGGAGGGCCAGCCGCCGACGCGACGGAACTATTTCGTCGCGAAGCGGAGCGGTGCTCCAGGGACAGTGAAACAGCGTTTATGACTGCACTTCTTGAAATACGCGATTTGCACGCGACGGTGGAAACGACCGAGATCCTCCGAGGCGTCGACCTGACGGTCAACGCCGGAGAGATCCACGCGATCATGGGGCCGAACGGCTCCGGCAAGAGCACGCTCGCCAAGGTTCTGGCCGGCCATCCGGCCTACACGGTCACGAGCGGCGAGGTCCTGTACAAGGGCGAGAACCTGCTCGAGCTCGCGCCGGACGAGCGCGCCCGCGCCGGCATCTTCCTCGCCTTCCAGTACCCGGTCGAAATCCCCGGCGTCTCGAATGCGAACTTCCTTCGCCTCGCGTTCAACCAGACCCGCGAGGCCCGCGGTCTCGAGGAGCTCGATCCGCTCGAGTTCGACGAGCTGTTGCGCGAGAAGATGAAGCTCGTCGAGATGGACTACGCCTTCGCGAACCGGAGCGTGAACCAGGGCTTTTCGGGCGGCGAGAAGAAACGAAACGAGATACTGCAGATGGCGCTGCTCGAGCCGTCGGTGGCGGTGCTCGACGAGACCGACTCTGGCCTCGACATCGACGCGCTGCGCGTCGTCGCGACGGCGGTCAACGCGCTCGCCACGCCAGACAACGCGTTCGTGATGGTCACGCACTACCAGCGGTTGCTCAACTACATCGAGCCGAACTTCGTGCACGTGTTCGCCGCCGGGCGGATAGCCCGCTCGGGCGGCAAGGAACTGGCGCTCGAGCTCGAGGAGAAGGGCTACGAGTCGGTACGCGACCAGGGCGCGTCGATCGCCAGCGCTTCGGAGGGTTCGATCGGATGAAGCCCCTGCTCGCCGATGAGAAGGACCGTTTTCTGGCCGCCTGGGAAGCGCGGCGGGATCGGTCGGCGTTCGAGCCGGACTGGCTCACTTCGCTGCGCCGAACGGCCATGGCGCGTTTCGATGAAGTCGGCTTCCCGACCACGCGCAACGAGGCGTGGAAGTACACCGACGTCTCTCCGATCCTGAAGGTTCCATTCGCGAGCGCGACTGGTTCCATTGGAAAACTGTCGTTCGCGGGCTTTGAGGGCCTTCGCGCGCCGGAGGCCGAGGGCGCTTGTCTCGTGTTCGTGGACGGGGTCTTTCATAGAGAACTGTCCACGATGCCGGGAATCACCGACTGCATTGTGGTAACCGATCTGGCGACTGCCATCGCCGGGCACGGCGACGTGTTGTCTCGCCGACTCGGCAGCCTGTCGGAGCCCGTCGCCACGCCGTTCGGCTCGCTCAATCTGGCGATGGCTTCTGGCGGCGTCGTGATCATCGCGCCTCCCAACTGCTCGTACGTTGCTCCGATTCACGTCGTCTATCTTTCGGGAGGTGGCGACGAGCCGGTGGCGTCGCATCCGCGCACGCTGGTGGTCGCGGGCGAGAGCAGCAACCTGACCGTCGTCGAGACGTTTGCATCCGTCAACGGCGTCGCGTCGCTGACAAATGCCGTGGCGGAGATTCACGTCGGTGAAAACGCGAAAGTCGACCACATTCGGGTACAGCGAGAGGGCCGCGAGGCGTTCCACGTCGGAGCGACTGCCGTCGAGGTCGCCCGTTCCGGCTCGTATTCGTCGATCGCGATTTCGATCGGCGCAGCGCTCGCGCGCCACGACCTGACGGTTCAGCTCGCGGACCAGGGCGCAGACTGCCGGATCGACGGTTTGTACCTGACGGAAGGATCGCAGCACACGGACAGCCACACGCGAATCGATCATCTCGTGCCGCATTGCACGAGCCGGCAGCTCTACAAGGGCGTCCTCGACGGCGAGTCGCGCGCGGTTTTCAACGGCAAGGTCGTCGTCCACCACGACGCCCAGAAGACCGAGGCGCACCAGACGAACCGCAACCTCATGCTCTCGGAGCGCGCCAGGGTCGACACGAAACCCGAGCTCGAGATATTCGCCGACGACGTGGTCTGCTCGCATGGCGCGACGGTTGGCGCGCTCGAGGCCGAGGAGCAGTTCTACCTCGCCAGCCGCGGACTGGACGAAGCGACGGCGCGTGCGGTGCTGACCTACGGATTTGCGGAAGAGATCGTCCAGGAGATTTCGGTCGCGTCGGTGCGACGGCACCTCGACGAAGTGATCCTCGATCGCTTCCAGAAGGGATTTTCAAAGGGGTAATGACGATGGCGACCGTATCGAACCAGGTCGATGCCGCGGCGACTACCGTCGCAGCGAGAATCGACAGCGAGCGCATCCGCGCCGATTTCCCGGTGCTCGAGACGGTCGTGAACGGAAACCGTCTCGTCTACCTCGACAGCGCCGCGACGAGTCACAAGCCGATGGCGGTCGTCGACCGGCTGGCGCGGTTCATGTCGCACGAGAACGCGACGGTCCGCCGCGGCGTGCACTATCTCAGCGAGCGTGCGACTTTCGCGCACGACCAGGCGCGATCGAAAGTCGCGGCGTTCATCGGTGCGGGCGATCCGAGGCAGGTCATCTTCACGCGCGGCACGACGGATTCGATCAATCTGGTTGCCGCCGGCTTCGAGCGCTCGATCCTCAAGCCGGGCGACGAAGTCCTCATCACGCACATGGAGCACCACGCGAACATCGTTCCGTGGCAGATGGCGTGCGAACGCTCAGGCGCGAAGCTCGTAGTCGCGCCGATAACCGAGGCCGGCGAGCTCGATCTCGAGGCCCTCGAGGCCGAGATGTCGGAGCGCACGCGGATCGTCGCGGTGGCGCATGTCAGCAACGCGCTCGGCACGATAAATCCGGTGAAGGCCATCGTCGAGATGGCGCACGCGAAGGGTATTCCGGTGCTCGTCGACGGAGCGCAGGCGGTGCCGCACATGAAGGTCGACGTCGGTGATCTGGGCTGCGACTTCTATGCGTTCTCGGGGCACAAGATGCTCGGGCCGACGGGGATCGGCGTGCTTTTCGGCACGACAGAGTGGCTCGAGCGGCTGCCGCCATACCAGGGCGGCGGCGACATGATCCTTTCGGTGACGTTCGAGAAGACGGTCTACAACGTGATCCCGCACAAGTTCGAGGCCGGAACGCCCGCGATCGCGGAGGCGATCGGACTGGGAGCTGCGATCGACTACATGAATGCGATCGGTCTCGATGCGATCTCGGCGCACGAGCACGACCTGCTCGAGTATGCGACAGCGCAGCTCGGCGCGATCGAGGGCGTCCGACTCATCGGCACGGCGCGCGAGAAGGCGGCGGTCGTTTCGTTCACGGTCGAGGGAATTCATCCGCACGACATCGGGACGATTCTCGACCAGGACGGCATCGCGATCCGCGTTGGACATCACTGCGCACAGCCGGTGATGCAGTTCTACGGCGTGCCGGCGACGGCGCGGGCGTCGTTCGCGGTCTACAACACGCGATCCGAGGTGGATGCACTCGTCGCTGGCGTCCAGAAATGCATCGAGGTGTTTCGATGAACTCGACGCTCAACGAGCTCTACCAGGAAGTCATCCTCGACCATAACCGCAAGCCACGGAACTTTCGCGAGATCGCGGAGCCGACCGCGTCGTCCGAAGGGTTCAACCCGCTGTGCGGTGACCAGCTGCACCTGTACGTCAAGATGAACGACATCGGAATCATCGAGGATGTGAGCTTCGTCGGGTCGGGGTGCGCGATTTCGAAGGCGTCGGCGTCGATGCTGACGACGGCGGTGAAGGGAAAGACGGTCGCGGAGGCTCGGGTAATGTTCGACGAGTTCCATCGGCTGGTGATGGGTGAGATGGATCCGGAGGCGGAGACCCACCTTGGAAGGCTGAAGGTGTTCGCGGGGGTGAGCGAGTTTCCTGCGCGTGTGAAGTGCGCGAGCCTCGCCTGGCACACGCTGAGCGGCGCGCTCGACGGAGTGGACCGCGTCAGCACGGAGTAGGCCCGAGTTCTGGGCTCCTCCGCGTCTCTGTGACTCTGAGTCTCCGTGTGCGTAGCTCTTCAGACGCTTCGCACACAGAGACACTGAGACACGGAGTCACGGAGACTACCTCGCTGAGACCGTTGGCCACGCGGCCAGCTCCGGCAGCGCGAGGCGTCCGTCGATCGGTCGCTCCTTCATGAACGGCTCGACGCCGCGATCGCGGAAGGCCCGCTTCCAGTCCGCGAACGATCCGCCCGCCCGCCAGGCATCCAGCGCCGCGAGTCCCGCGTCTTCACCGCACTGCGCGAGCATGTACTCCACCCACGCCCATCGCGCCGACGTCGGCCGGATCTCCGCCCGGCCGCGCAGTCCCTTGCGCAGCCGATCCAGCTTCCGCTCGATCGATGGAATCGCCTCGTACGGCGACCCGTCCATCGGCGTGTTTCGTTTCGCGACGAACGGTGCGACGCCGTACGCGAGCGACACGATCTTCGAGACCTCGGTCCCGAAACGGATCAGCTCGTCGATGTCGTCGTTCGTCTCTCCCGGCAGTCCCACCATCATGTAGAGCTTCAGCTGCTTGAATCCGTGTTCGCGCGCGAGACGAGCCGCGCCGAGCAATGCCTCTTCGTCCGTCTTGCGGTCGATGGCCTTGCGCAGCCGCTCCGACGCGCCGTCGGAAGCCGTCGTCAGCGTGCGCGCGCCGCCACGCGCGAGCAGGCCGACAAACTCGTCCGTCAGCCGGTCGGCCCGCAGGCTGGAGATACCGACCTCGCGCCCGGAATCCACGAGCGTCCGCATGAGCTCGACGATACGCGGGTGGTCCGTCACTGCAGCGCCGACGAGTCCGACCCGTCTTGCCGAGTCCGGAATCAGCTCGAGCACGTGCTCGGGCGGCACCGTCCGCATGCCGCCGTTAGTCGTGCGGCGCATTACGCAGTAGGTGCATCCACGCGAGCATCCGCGCTCCGGCTCGATGAGGAACATCGACCGGAGCTCCGTGTTCGGCGTGACGATCTGAGATCTCGCAGGCAATCGGTCGTCGAGCGCCTTGGCGACCGGTCCTATCTCTCGCGAACGGCTCGGCACGACGAAGCCCGGCAGCCCCGCAAGCCGATCCAGAAGAGTATCGCGATTCTCGGAGCCGTCGATCTCGTCGAGCAGGACGTGGATCAGTTCCTCGCCTTCGCCGAGCAACAGGACGTCGACGAATGGAAGCAGCGTCGCCGGATTCGAAAACGTGAGCGGCCCGCCCGCGACGACGAGCGGATGCGTCGCGTCGCGGTCGGACGCAAGCAACGGCAGGTCCGCGAGCTCGAGCATCTCGAAGATGCCCGTGATCTCGAGCTCGTAGCTGACCGAAAACGCGATGACCTCGAACTCCGAGACCGGCAGTTGCGATTCGTAGGTCACGAGCGGGTGTCGCGACTCGCGCCATTCGGCGACGTCGTCCGGCAGGAATGCACGTTCGGCGGCGGTGTCGGTTCGCAGGTTGATCTCTCGGTAGATCGTCTGGAACCCGAGCGACGACATTCCGACGTGGTACGGGCTGGGGTAACAGAGCGCCACCCGGCGCGACGCCGTCCTGAAGATCGTGCCTTCTTCGGCGGCGAGGCGGTCCGTGATCGTCTCGATGTGATTCCAGCGTGCCATTCGGAACCGAGGAGTATAGCGGATTTAGCCAGGCGACCCTCCGTGCCTCTGTGCCTCCGTGACTCTGTGTGCGCAGCTCTTCTCAATTCCAACAGAGCTCCGCACGCAGAGGCACGGAGGCACCGAGCCACAGAGCATTGGGTCAGTTTGATTCTCGTTCAGTTACGGACTCAGGCCCCTCGCATTCGCTCGGGGTTCTGGTCGTCGATACTTGCGACTCTCGTACTGCCGGGAACGCGTCACCGGAAGTCGACAACCAGAACCCCGAGCGGATGCGAGGGGCCTGAGCGCGTCAGCGACCCGACCCCGAGACACCAGGGTAGGGTCCTTAAGCCCTCTCGTCGAATCGCCTGACTACGTAATCACCGCCGCTCACCGGACAAGGCATTGACTGACACTGACCCACTACCCAGCATGGACATGCGTCTTTCGAAATCCGTAACTTGGGGTAGACTCGTCGACCGCAGCCGAAGGCAACACTCTTTTCCCGATCGAATCCCTCGAGCCCGTGACGCCGGGCTCAACCGACAAGTCCGACATCCTGCTCACGGACCGGGCCTGTCCAGTGTTCCCAGCCCTCGGTCTGCGACAAAACTCCAACTCATCATTCTCAAGGAGCGCCAATGGGCCAGAATGAGATCCCTGCCGCCGCGGGACATCCCGAACTGACAGCTCGCTCGATCGTGGTCGGACTGGTCGTAGCGGTCATCATCGGATGCGCTTATCCGTACTGCGTGCTCAAGCTCGGTTTCGGTCCGAACCTCTCCGTCGTTTCGGCATTCTTCGGCTTCATCATCCTCGTGCTCATCATGCGCGCGGCCGGAACGAATGCGCGCGAGAACAACATCGTCCAGACGATGGGTACGAGCGCAGGTCAGACCGCCTTCATGTGCGTCCTGCTCGCGGCATTCGACATGCTCAACGCGAAGGGCCTCCTCAGCCCGGAGATTCATCTCGGCACGTGGCAGATCTTCTTCTGGCTCTGTTCGGCCTCGCTACTCGGAATCCTGCTCGCCGTTCCGATGCGGCGGCATTACATCGACGAAGAGAACCTCACCTACGCCGACGGACTCGCCGCCGGCGAGACGATCAAGGTGCTGCACGAAGGCCGCGACAAGGGCGCTTCGGCGGGGCCGGTGAAGGCACTCGGTCTGGGTGGGCTCGCGTCGGGCATCGTGATGTTCCTGACGAGTTTCGTGAAGGTCATTCACGACACCTGGTACTTCCCGGGCATGCAGCCGATGAACATCGGGCTCAACTGGAGCCTGCTTTCGTTCGGTTCCGGACTGCTCGTCGGATTCCGGATCTGTCTGGCGATGGCGATCGGCGTCGCCATCAGCTGGTTCATCCTCCCGCCATACCTGGTCTCGCAGGGGATGATCCCGGAGATGACGTTCCCGATGACGCTGCGGTGGGTGATGTGGCCCGCAACGGGGTTGATGGTCGCCGGTGGACTGATGTCGCTCGCGCTCAAGTGGAAGCTGATCGTGAAAACGTTCCAGAGCTTCAAGGGCAGCCAGGTCGGCCATACCGATTTCCCGTTGCGCTACGTGATCGTCGGCTCGATCACCATGACGGTCATCCTCTGCATCGTACAGTACATCAGCATGGGCATCCCGATGTGGCTGACCCTGATCGCGATAGTTCTCTCGCTGCCGCTGATGCTCGTCGGACTGCGAGTGCTCGGCGAGACGAACTGGGGACCGATCAGCGCGATGTCGAACATGATGCAGGCCGTCTTCGCGTTCATCGCCCCGGGCAATCTGCCGGTCAACATGTCGTCGAGCGGCCTGACCGGAACGATCGCCGTCACGTCCGAGGCGCTCATGCAGGACTACCGTTCAGGCGCGGTCGTCGGTTCGAATCCGCGGGTGCTCACAATCGCGCAGCTCATCGCGGCTCCAGTCGGCTCGATCGCGACGGCAATCGTCTACCCGCTGCTCCGCGACAAGTTCGGCCTTGGCCCGGACGGACTCTCGTCGCCGATCAGCGTGAAATGGGCCGGTTTCGCCGAGCTGCTAACGCAGGGTTTCAACGCGCTGCCGAAGGGCTGCCTGGTTGGTCTCGCGATCGGCATCAGCGTGGGTATCATCCTGACGCTGCTGGCCGAGAAGTTCGGCGAGAACATCCCGTCGCCGTCGGCCATCGGCATCGGCATGCTGATTCCGGCGTCGGTGCTCATCACCTTCGTGCTCGGTGGCGTCGCGCAGTTGATCTGGGCTAAGTCGTCCGAGAAGACGGAGAGCGACTACCGCATTCCGCTCGCATCGGGCCTCATCGCAGGGGAGGCGATACTCGCCGTCGTACTTGCCATCCTGGCTGCTGCCGGAATCAACTTCTGACGTTACGAAGACGGAGAACGGCCACGGGTTCCACGTGTTGAGACGGATGAGCACGGATCTGAACTTCAGTTCAGGTCCGTGTTTGTCAGTCGTGTCGTCACACACGCTCGGGATCGACCCGAGCGCTACCGCGCCCGGTACTGATGCGTGAGGCGTGCAATGTCAGCGCTGGCATCGTGCGCGGGCTGACGGAGAGGCTGACCCGAGCGCTACCGCGCCCGGTACTGATGCATTCGGCGCGAGTAAGTGGGACCCGGATCGGGACTCAGGTGGGATAGATACCCGTCGGATCGACGTTGCGGAGCAGCACTACGATCGACCGCGGTGCGACGGTGTATGAACGTTCGGAGACGACTTCCTCGTGCCCGGGTTCGAGGATGTCCAACGGGCTCGGCAGGCTCGTGTCGACGACGCGAAGCCACGCCCGGTCATCCTGATCCTGGATCTCGAATCGAACCGGCTCCCACCAGGCGTTGATGAGCACGTAGAGATCGCCGTCCGATTCCGAGGCGCCGCGCAGGCAATAAGCGAGCGTTCGAGATTCGGCCGAAACGTCCGCAGCACCCGTCGCTCCGTACCAAGTGACGTCGTCCCTCCAGAACCGTCCGCGCGAGATCGTCGGATGCGACTTCCGGAACGCGATCATCTGCCGGAAGAACCGGACGACATCCGCGTTGCGCTCGAGAAGGCTCCAGTCGAGCCACGTCGTTTCGTTGTCCTGGTTGTATGGATTGTTGTTTCCGCGCTGCGTGTTGAGAAACTCGTCTCCGGCGCATAACATCGGGGTCCCGTTCGAGAGCATCAGCAGACAGCAGAAGTTCCTGGCCTGCTGCTTTCTGAGCGCCACGACGCCGGACGGCGCGTCCTCGTCGCCTTCCCAGCCGCAGTTCCAGCTCCGGTTGTCGTCGGTGCCGTCCGTGTTCCCGTGGCCGTTCTCGTGATTGCGCTTCGTTTCGTAGGCGACCAGGTCGTACAGGCAGAAGCCGTCGTGCGCCGTGACGAAGTTCACGCTCTGGTAAGGGCGACAGGCGTCCGCAACCGTTCCCGGAAACAGGTCGTCGCTGCCGTATAGCCGGCACATCAAGGCCCCCACGAGTCCGGGCTCGCCTCGCACGGCCCCTCGGACGTCGTCGCGGAACTTGCCGTTCCACTGCAGCCACGTCAGGCCGGGAAAAGAGCGGCCGAGCAGGTAGGCACTGATGTCCCACGCCTCGGCGATAACCCGAAAATCGTGCACCCGAGCCAGCAGGCCGATCTCGCCGATGAGTGGCGGGTCGTCGAGGTCGACCGAGCCGTCGTGACGTCGCGCGAAGATCGAGGCCAGGTCGAAGCGGAATCCGTCGACGTGCATCTCGAGCGCCCAGCGGCGCAGGCTCAGAAGCACGAGGGCGCGCACCGCCGGACTGCTGCAGCGCAGGGTATTGCCGCAGCCCGTGTCGTTGACATGACTGCCGTCGGCCGAGCGCAGGTAGTAGCTCTCGTCATCGACTCCGCGGAAGCCGTATGTCGGACCGTTGTCGTCTCCCTCGCTCGTGTGGTTGTAGACGACGTCGAGCCAGACTTCGATCCCGGCATCGTGCAGCGCGCGAACCATCTCGCGAAACTCCGTCTTCGCGTCGGGCTGGCTGGAATAGGCGCGGTGCGGCGACATGAAGTTCAGCGTCATGTATCCCCAGTAGTTGTGCTCCTGTGGATCGAACTGATGCACCGGCAACAGTTCGACGATCGTGACGCCGAGCTCGAGCAGATACGGGATCTTCTCGACGATCCCGGCAAAGGTGCCTCGGTGCTCCTCGCTCACCCCCGAGTTCGTGCGCGCCGTGAAGCCTTTCACGTGCAGTTCGTAAATGACCGCGTCGTGCGTGTGTCGAGGGCGGTCGTCCCTGCCCCAGTCGAATTCCGGCGACTCAACCGGCAGTACGCCGAGGGGCGCGCGTCCGTCGGTCGGCCCCGGTCCCATGCATGCCTCCCGGCTGTAGCCTTCCGGAAAGTGCACGGATGGCGCACAAGGATCGAGCAGGATCTTGCGTGGATCGAACCGGTGGCCAACGGGGCCGTCAACCCGGTAGCCGTAATACACGGCGCCGCGCGCCATCTCTTCCGGAACCCAGCAATGCCAGACCCTGCCGCTCTTGTTCACGAGCGGGTCGAGCTCATGGACCAGGATCGGATTTGCGGTGTCTTCCCGCCGGTAGAGAAGGAGCGTCACCGATGTCGCGTATCGGGAGTAGAGCGAGAAGTTCCAGGCCGATTCCGCCTTGACCCACGTCGGACCCAACGGGCTAGGCGTACCGTAAAGCCGCTCCCAGTTCTCTATGCTCCGAAGGTTGCCGAGGGACTTACTGGCCACATCCGCTCCTCTTGGAAGCTACCGTAACCGATCAGTACCGTAAGGGCGAGGGGAGACATCCATCGCCCTTCTGCTCTTCCCGATCGCCGTGGTAATGTTCGCGGTTCGTTTCGAGACCTTCTGGAGAGTCACATGGAGTTCTACGACAACATTCTCGGCTGCATCGGCCGCACCCCGCTCGTCAAGTTGCATCGCATGACCGAGGGCTTCTCGGCCCAGGTGTTCGCCAAAATGGAGAGCCACAATCCAGGCGGCTCGGTGAAGGACCGCATCGGCATCGCGATGGTCGAGGCAGCCGAAAAAGACGGCCGTCTAAAGCCAGGGGGAACGATCGTTGAGGCCACCTCGGGCAACACCGGCATCGGACTGGCGCTTGCCGCGAGCATCAAGGGTTATCGCTGCATTTTCGTCATGACCGAGAAGGCTTCGGTCGAGAAAGTGCGGTACCTCAAGGCGCTTGGATCTGACGTCGTCGTCGTTCCCGCCACCGCGAAGCACGGCTCCCCGGATCACTACGTCGAGACCGCACGGCGGATCGCCGCCGAGACTCCGAACAGCTTCTACCCGGATCAATACTCGAACCCGAATAACCCGGATGCGCATTACCGCACGACCGGTCCCGAGCTCTGGCAGCAGACCGAGGGTCGCATAACGCATTTCGTGGCCGGGCTCGGCACCGGCGGGACGATCTCGGGCACCGGCCGGTACCTGAAGGAGCAGAACCCGAAGGTCAAGGTGGTCGGCGCCGATCCGTATGGCTCGGTCTTCAAGACATTCAAGGAGACCGGAAAGCTCACCGAAGCCACTCCGTACATGGTCGAGGGCATCGGACAGGATTCCATTCCGGAGAACGTTCACATGAAGGTCGTCGACGAGATCGTCAACGTCACGGATCGTGAGTCTTTCGATCTCTCGCGCCAGCTTGGACGCGTCGAGGGCATCTTCTGCGGAGGATCGACCGGCACGAACGTAGCCGCGGCCCTGAAGGTAGGGCGTGAGCTTGGACCGGACGGCGTAGTCGTCTTCATCGTCTGCGACCTCGGCGAGCGCTACCTGACGAAACATCACTCGGACGAATGGATGAAGGAGAAGCGGCTCCTCGAGCCTCAGAAGATGAGCGCGACTCTCCTCGTCAAAACCAAGACGGCCAAGCATCCCGGCGGACTGATTTCCGCCGATCCGACGGCGACAGTCGCCAGCGTGCTCGCGACGATGCAGGAGCACGAACTGTCGCTGATTCCGGTCATCGAGAACGGCCGCTCGGTCGGGTCGGTGCGCGAGGGCCGCGTGCTCGCGCGCGTACTCGAGAATCGTGATGTCCTGAATCATCAGATCCACGACGTGATGGACCATGCTTTCCCGACCGTCGACGAAGACTCGAGCCTGTCCGACATCGTGAAGCAACTTCAATCGAGCCCCGCCGTCGTCGTCGAGGAATACGGCCGGATCATCGGCATCCTGACCCGACACGACATGCTCGACGTTCCACAGGCGAACTGACCATGACGAAATCGATGAACGCGGAAGAAATTTCCGAGCTGCTTGCGGCCGAGTTCGGCGCGAACTCGGACTACGTTGGACAGCTCCTCGAACGGTACGTCCAGGACCCGGCGTCGGTAGACGTCGAGTGGCGTGCCTGGTTCGAGAAGATGGTGGGCGGGAGCCCGGCGGTGGCAACGGCGGCCCCGTCGTCCGTGGCAGCGACCGTGCAGCCGGCGGCTCAGCCCGTTGTCGCGACAGCCGCCGCTGCGCCAGCCGAGGCGGTCGCGGCCTCCGCCGAGAAGCAGCCGATTCGAGGCGCCGCCGCGAAGATCGTCGAGAACATGGAGACGAGCCTCGGCGTGCCGACGGCGACCTCGGTGCGAGAGATTCCCATCAAGGTGCTCGACGAGAATCGGCGCCTGATGAACAAGAGCCTCGAGTCCATGGGCAGGCGGCGCGTCTCGTTCACCCACCTGATTGCGTGGGCGGTCGTCAGGGCCACCAGCAGGTTTCCGGTGATGATCCACGGCTTCGAGTCGGTCGACGGGGCGCCGCACCGCGTGGCGCGCGAGTCGATCAACGTTGGTGTTGCGGTAGACGTCACCAAGAAGGACGGAACTCGCACCCTGCTCGTTCCGAACGTTAAGGATGCGGGTTCGAAGACTTTCCGCGAATTCGTAGAAGCCTACGACGATGTCGTTCAGCGGGCGCGCGACGGCAAGCTCACGATTCCAGACTTCCAGGGCACAACCATCAGCCTTACGAACCCGGGCACTCTCGGCACCACTGCTTCCGTACCGCGCCTGATGGCCGGACAGGGCACCATCATCGCGACGGGCTCGATCGACTATCCGGCCGAGTACCAGGCCATGGCGCCCGAGTCGTTGTCACAGCTCGGCATCTCGAAGGTGATGACGATCACCTCGACATACGATCACCGGATCATCCAGGGAGCGGAATCGGGTGCCTTTCTCGCCCGCGTTCACGAGTTGCTGCTCGGCCGGGATCGCTTCTACGAGAGCATCTTTTCCGACCTCGAGCTGCCGGTCTCGCCGGTTCACTGGGCTGTCGACACCAATCCGGCGCTGCTCGGCGGGGATCGCCGTGCCGAAGAAATCGAGAAGCAGGCGAAGGTCTTCAACCTGATAACGATGTACCGCGTTCGCGGTCACCTAGACGCCGACATCGATCCGCTGGGGCTCTTGAAGGGAAAGCACCACTCGGAACTCGACATGGAGTATCACGGGTTGACCGTGTGGGATCTCGATCGCGAGTTCGTCACGGGGGGCCTCGGAGGACGGGACACCGCGACGCTCCGGCAGATTCTCGACATGCTGCATCGGTTCTATTGCGGCACCGTCGGATACGAATACCGGCACATCCAGAGCCCCGAGCAGAAGGACTGGTTGCGGGCGCGCATCGAGGCGGATCCGCCGCCGGTGGACCCGGAGGTGCGCAAGAAGATCCTCTGGAAGCTGATATCGGCGGAAGCGTTCGAGAGATTTCTCGGTCGCAAGTACATCGGGCAGAAGCGCTTCTCGGTCGAGGGCGGCGAAACGATCATCGCGTTGCTGGATCAGCTCGTCGAGGGCGCGGCCAGGCGGGGCATCGTCGACGTCACGATCGGCATGTCGCACCGTGGCCGCCTGAACGTCATGGCGAACGTGGTCGGCCGCTTCTGCGAGAGGATCTTCACGGCCTTCGAAGGCATCGTGCACCCTAACTTCCCGCACGACGTCGCGGACGTGAAGTACCACCAGGGCGCAACCGGCGTTCGCGAGACTGCCGATGGCAAGCGCATCGATCTGACGGTCGTGCCGAATCCCAGCCACCTCGAGTTCGTGAACCCGATCGTCGAGGGCAGAGTTCGCGCCAAGCAGGACAGCGCCGGCGAAGGCGCTGCAGATCGTTACCTGGCGGTGCTTCTGCACGGCGACGCAGCCTTCGCGGGCGAAGGCGTGGTGGCCGAGACACTGAACATGTCGCAGCTGAGCGGGTACCGTACCGGCGGCACGATCCACGTCATCGTGAACAACCAGATCGGCTTTACGACGACGCCCGAGGCGGGACGCTCGTCCACCTATTGCACGGACGTGGCGCGAATGGTGCAGGCGCCGATCTTCCACGTGAACGGCGACGATCCGGATGCGGCCTACAACACGCTCCAGATCGCGATGGACTACAGGCAGCGGTTCCACAAGGATGTGGTGATCGACCTGCTTGGCTTCAGGCGCCACGGTCACAACGAAGGCGACGAGCCGACATACACGCAGCCGATCATGTACAAGCGAGTGGACGAACACCCCGGTCCGCAGACGATTTACGCGCGCAGGCTCGTGCGTGAGGGCGTCCTGACCGAGGCCGACGTCGAGGCGCTGCTTGCCGACCGCAACAGCAGGTACGAAGACGCCCTGGCTCGATCGAAGGCCATCGTCGAGCGGGTCGGAAAGACGCCCATCGTTCCCGAACCTATCGTTGATCCAGACGAGATCCCGGTAGTCGAAACGGGCATCGGGCGGGAGACGGTGCAGTCGATCGCTGAGGCGCTGACTCGAGTGCCGTCACAGTTCAACCTGAACCCCAAGGTTCTGACGCTGCTCGCCCGCCGCAACAAGATGACGCTTGGAGAGGTGCCCGTCGACTGGGGTGTCGCCGAGGGAATGGCATTCGCTTCGCTCGTCCTGGAGGGGACGCCGGTGCGGCTCTCGGGTGAGGACAGCACGCGCGGAACGTTCAGCCACCGCCACGCCGGATTCGTCGACACGAACACTGGAGAAGTGTGGCGTCCGATCCAGAATCTGTCGCCGGATCAGGCCCGGATGGACGTGTTCGACAGCCCGCTGAGCGAAGCTGGCGTGCTCGGGTTCGACTACGGTTATTCGATCGATGCGCCGTCGACGCTGGTGATGTGGGAGGCGCAGTTCGGCGACTTCGCCAATGCGGCGCAGGTCATCATCGACCAGTTCATCGCCTCTGGCGAGGCCAAGTGGAACCTGAAGTCGCGGCTCACGCTGCTCCTTCCGCACGGTTACGAGGGCCAGGGACCCGAGCACTCGAGCGCGCGGCTGGAGCGATTCCTGCAGCTATGCGCGGAAGGCAACATGACGGTTTGCTGTCCGAGCACGCCGGCGCAGTTCTTCCACATGTTGCGACGTCAGATGCGTCAACCGGAGCCGAAACCGCTCATTGTGATGACGCCGAAGAGCCTGTTGCGCCTGCCGGAGGCGTCGTCTCACATCAGCGAGATCGCCGGCGGCAGCTTCCAGCCGATTCTCGACGACCAGACCACCCTGGACGCCTCGTCCGTCGAGCGGCTCGTCCTATGCACGGGAAAGCTCTACTACGAACTGAGTGCCGCGCGGAACAGGTCCGGTCGTGGAGCGCTCGCACTGGCACGTATCGAGCAGCTCTATCCGTTCCCCACGGCGCTCGTCCGCGAGCTGATTGCGAAGTATCCGAATGCCGGCGAGATCGTCTGGGCCCAGGAAGAGCCCGAGAACATGGGGGCGTGGAACTTCGTCTTCCCGCGACTGCACCGCATCGTGAACGGACAGCGGGCGATTCGGTACGTCGGCCGGGCCGCGGGCGCCAGCACGGCCACCGGCTCGCACGCGGTTCACGTCGTCGAGCAGAAGCGCATCGTGGACGAAGCGCTTGCCTGATTTGACTCACCCGACACCCGGATGGCTAGTGTGACGGAGGCCCCCACGTCGCTTCGCATACTCGCCAATCCGTCGGGCGGGCGTGGCCGCGTCGCAGCGCAGCTCGAGACTCTGCGCTCGTACGCGAGGCGGCTGGGGGTCGATATCGAGTTGAGCGACGGACCGGAGGATCTGACGGCACGGGCGAAGCGCGCGGTCGATGAGGGCGTCGAACGACTGCTCGTTGCCGGCGGCGACGGAACGCTGCATTACGCCATTCAGGCACTCGCACAGTCCACGACTGTGCTGGGACTGCTGCCGCTTGGGCGCGCTGACGACTTCGCCGCGGCGCTGGGACTTCCGAAGGATCTCGATGAGGCACTCGACGTCGCGGTCGACGGCGAGGTTCGCAGAGTCGATCTCGGCCGAGCCGGAGACCGATGGTTCGCGGGCATCGCCAGTGTCGGGCTCGACGGCGATGCCTGCCGGATCGCGAACGCCGATTCGGGACGATTGCGCGGATCACTCGTCTACGCGATTGCAGGACTGCGGGCGTGGCGGACGTACGTGCCGATTCATGCGCGCGTGACCGGGCCGTTCGGGTCGATCGGAGAGGAGGTGCTGATCGCGGCCTTCGCGAACTCGCCACGCTATGGCGGGGGCCTCAGGCTCGCGCCGTCGGCGAGCATCGACGACGGCCGGCTCGATATCGTGATCGTGAAACGAATGTCCGCCTTGGCGGTACTTGCCGCCCTGCCCGCCTTGATCCGTGGTAAGCATCTCGGGCATCGGGCGGTTCGGTTCGAGCGCGGCGTTGTCGTGTCACTCGACTGCCAGCCAGGTACGCCCCTCTACGCCGATGGCGAATTGATCGGGCTGACCGGCCCGACGTCAACGAAAATGGAGTGTATCCCCGGCGCATTGCAGGTCGCTGTCGCGAGTGACGCGGCAGCACGCGGAAAGGACTGATCCTTGTGATGGCTTGGTGCTGATTCACTTCTGCGTCTTTGCGTATTCCTTTGCGATTTGCGCGAAATCTTCGAAGGCTCGATGAGTTTCTCGCAATGGCGCAAAGGAAGACGCAAAGACGCAGAAGCAGAAGGTTGGAATGACCCACAGCACCAGTGCCCGTTGACTTCGTGCGGTAAGCTGGCTTGGACGTATTCGGTTAATTTCGCCTAAGTTGCGTTCCAGATGGAGGGTCCATGGTCCCGGCTCGATTGGTCTGCCTAGCGCTAGTGATTCTCGTCGCCGCTCCCGGCGCCTACGCGACCGCACTGCTGCATCCGATCGTCGACAGCGGAAAGCTGTCCGGAGTCGTGCGCGATTCGAATGGCGCACCGGTCGCCGGCGTGAACGTGAGCGTCGAATCCGCGCAACAGGCGTCGGTCGCCACAACGGTAACCGACGAGCAGGGCCGATACGAGTTCCCGGCTCTGCCTGTTGGAACCTACGTCCTGCGGTTCGAAGCGCATGGATTCTCGCCGCGACGGTCGGCGGTGAGCGTCAGGGGCGAGGGAAGCGTCGTGGCCGATGCGGTGCTCGAGGTCTCGCCGGTGATGGATAGCGTCACGGTGACGGCCGAAACCGGAGCGTCGGTCGATCTGGCGCGAACTCCGCAGGCCGTGAGCGTGATCTCGAGCGACGAGATTCGCGTGCGCTCGAAGACGACGCTTGCCGAGTCAGTTGTCGAGGAGCAGGGACTCTGGCTGCAGCGCACGAGTCCGACGATCAACGGGATCTACGTTCGCGGCCTGACTGGCAAGAACGTTGCCGTCTACGTCGACGGCGTCCGATTCACCACGTCGGCTCAGCGTGGCGGCATCAACACCTTCCTGAACATGAACGAGGCCTCTAGTCTTTCGGCCATCGAGGTACTGCGAGGCCCGAACAGCGCGCAGTACGGCTCGGACTCGCTTGGCGGGACCGTCAGCCTGCTAAACCGAGTCCCCACGTTCAGCAACAAGGCACGCGAGTTGTCCGGAACCGTCACAACGCTGTTCGACAGCCCCTCGATGACTTTCGGAAGCAACTTGTCGCTGAGCTACGGCACGAAGCGCTTTGCCCTGACGACCAATTTGGCTGCGCGTAGGTCGAGCACGCTCCGTCCGGCGGACGGTATCGATGGTCACGCCGCTGTGACGCGGTTTCTTGGACTACCGTCGGATGTCTTCGGGTTCGACAGAATGCCGGACACGGCATTCACGCAGTATGGAGGAGCGGCGCACTTCGCCTTCTCGCTGACGGAACGCGACCAGGTCACGGTGAGATACGAGCGGGGCCAGCAGGACGGCGGCAAGCGCTACGACCAGTTGCTTGGCGGAGACGGCAACCTGCGCGCGGACCTGCGCAACCTCATGAACGACTTCTTCTATGTGCGTTACTTCAGGTTCGGGCTGGGCCCGCTGTTCGATTCGGCGACGTTCACGGCCTCTTACAACACCCAGCGAGAGGAGCGTGTGAACCAGGGCGGCAACGGCAATCCGCTGTCGTCGATCACGTCCCAGTACGAGAAGATGAAGGTCTTCGGGTTCAACTTCCAGCTCGCGAAGCAGGTCACGGACGAAAACAACCTGCTGCTCGGCGCGGACGTGTATCGAGAGACCGTCGATTCACCTGCGCACACGCTCAGCCCGTCTACCGGAAACGTATCGCTTTCGCGGCCGCGAATTCCGAACGGGCTGCGATATCTGAGCTATGGGTTCTTTGTACAGGACAGCCACGAGCTCATTCCGGATCGCGTCAGGCTTTCGGGAGCGCTCAGATACCAGGTTGCGTCTTACCGGGCCGATTCGGCGGACAGTCCGATCGTCAACGGACAGCCGCTGTTTCCGGACGACAGCCTTCGTGTCGGCGATTTTTCCGGGAGAATCGGCCTTGTGGTTACGCCGCTCGAAAACCTGAACGTGGCCTTCAATTACAGTCGTGGATTCAGGGCGCCGAGCAGCACCGATCTCGGGACGCTTGGGCTGACGGGTGACGGCTACGAGATCGCGTCTGCCGACATTGCAGGACGAGGCGCGACGATTGGCTCGACGGCTGACGACAGGGCGATCGACACTGGACTGCCGGTGGAGCAGCTTCGCTCCGAGACGACCGACAACGTCGACTTGAGCGTCCGCTACGCTTCGTCGCGATTCACGTTCGAGCTGACGGGGTTTCGCATCAGGTTCAATGACACGATTGCGAAGCAGTCGCTGATCCTCCCGGATGGCGCAGTTGGCACGTTCCTCGGTGATCAGGAGATCATCGCGCAGAGTCCGTCTGGCGTCGTCTTCGTCGGTCTCGCTTCTTCACCGGTTCTCGCACGCACCAATTATGGACCGGTGACCAGTCGCGGCTTCGAGACTGCGCTCGACGTGAGGCTTTCCCCGGACTGGCGCTTCTCTTCGAACTTCACCTACATCCGCGCCGAAGACGACCTGACCGGCGCAGCGCCGAACATCGAGGGCGGAACTCCGCCGGCAACGGCCTTCCTCAAGCTCAGGTACGAGCCGGCGGGAAAGAACTTCTGGGTCGAGGCGTATTCGATGCTTGCGGATCGCCAGAACCGGCTCTCGACACTCGATCAATCCGATCGCCGGACGGGTGGCCGACGCACGCGCTCGAGCATCGCATCGTTCTTCGCCAACGGAGCGCGGGTGCGTGGACTCACCGGGCCGGGCCTGGATGGCACGTTCGGGACCTCGGACGACGTCCTGCTTCCGACGGGCGAGTCGTTGTCGGACGTGCAGTCGCGACTGCTGGGGACGAAGGACTCCGGGCTCCTCTTTCCGTACCTGCCGGGCTACGGGCTCGTCGGCCTTCGCGGTGGATATCGATTCGGCGAACGAAGCGACGTGGTCGTCGATTTCGAGAACATCGCGGACAAGAGTTTTCGAGGCGTCAACTGGGGAATGGAAGGACCCGGTCGCGGCCTGATGGTCAGCTATCGATACCGATTCTAGTCGGTGCGCGGTCGCGGGAATTCGCATTTGACCTCGCGGCGCCATCGCAGTAGCATTGCCGACGTCGATTCCCTTCGTAGCATTCACGAATTCGTTTCCGTCTCTACCACCCCGGAGGTCCTAGATGCTTTCGAGAAGTCTTTCCGTATTTGCGGCCGCAGCGCTCGTCGCCGGATCCGTCATCATGTCGCCATCGGACGTGACTGCTGCCCAACGTGGCAACCACAGCAAGCCCAGAGTTCGTCAGATCAAACCGCTTCGTGGCGATGTCGTGCGCGCAGGCGATACGGTGATGATCGAGTGGGAATTCGTCGATGGTAGCGGCGTCGTACTGAGCGAAGACGACCTGCGCTGGTGCGAGCAGGAGATCTTCCTGTCACTCGACGGCGGCCAGACCATGAATCGCCGGATCACCATTCGGCTCGACCCGCGCGACCGAACGCAGTCCTGGGTTGTCCCGAACACGCCCACTGACAACGCCGTGCTCAATTTCCATTACGGATGCGAGGCCGACGGATTTCCGCACGAAACCCCGAATGTCCAGAAATCCTTCCCGTTCAGGATCGTACCGGGCGACCGCAAGCCGCCCGAGATCTCGATGAAGGCCGCTCCGAAGCAGATCTTCGCCGGCGAGAAGCTCGACCTGTCGTGGGAAACGAATCTCGACACTGGCACGGAGTTCGACGTGCAGGTCTCGTATGATCGCGGCGGTGAGTTCGTTTCCATCGGCAAGACGACGGAATCCAGCTTCAGCTGGGACGTCCCGGCCGACTACAGCGGCAGCGTGACGTTTCGGATTGTCGGAGCGACTGCCGACGGACGGACCATCGAGTCGGCGATCCTCGTGAAGGGGCACCGCACGGTCACCAAGCGCCGCTAGCGAGTAGTGTTTCAGCTGCTGACGGGCTCCGGGAAACGATCCCGGAGCCCGTTCTGCGTTTACCTAGCCCCGCGAAGGCGCCGCGCGGCGGCGTAGAAGCGCGGCGATGCCAATTCCGATCGTGAGGCCCATGACAAGGCCGAATGCTCCGAGCAGGTACGAGGTCGTCTTCATCTTCTCGATGATCGGGTTGTCGAGCATGTTCGTCGACAGGTGAAGGGAAGCGATCTGCCAGGTGTTGTCGCGGCGTACGACAGTCGCCGTCCAGCGTGTCTCGAGCACCATTGGCGCACCGCTCGAGAGGGTCAAGCTGTCCGTTGACGATCCGGTGACGACTCTCGTGGCGTCATCGAGCACGGCCGAGCCCGTCACGGCTGGCGTCCCTGAATACGCCTGGATCAGGGCGCCTTTTCCATTGAAGAGCTCCCGGACGTATTTGACGGTCGCATCGCGACCACGACTGACGTCGCCATTCTGATACGTCACTACTGCATCCGCCGTGAGCATGGCACCGGCGCGATCGAAGTCTGCGGCGCCGACGGCATCAGAGAGAGCCGCCGCGAGAGCTGTCGCCTCGGAATCCGGCGTCTGCGCCCTGGCGAGCCCGGCGGAGAGGAGTGTAAGAACTGCTGCAAGGCCAATGAGAGCAAGAATTTGAGCTCGAAAAACGCAAGCGGCTGAGCGCATGGACGAACCTCGCTTGTGAAGTAGTTCGCACAGTGTACCTCAGGCAAAGTGAGATTCGGGGGCGGGACCAGACGTCTGCGCATTCGCCTCGGCATCTCTGCGCCTTTGCGGTTGCTCTGCGTCTATGCGAGAACCAGTCGACGGGACAAATCTGTCACGGCGCCGGCCGCGCGATGTCGACGAGTTCCGCATCGGCGACACGGACGAGATCGGCAGGAGAGAGCGTGATCTCGAGTCCCCGACGTCCGCCGCTGATCCCCACTGAAGCCCAGAGCTGGGCTGTCTCGTCGATGAAGACCGGATAGGACTTCCTGGCGGCCAGCACCGTAACGGCGCCACGGATGTAACCGGTCAGATCGTGCACTTCCCTGAGCGGCACCACCTCGACGCGTTTGTTGCCCGAAGCGCTCGCGAGCCGCTTTTCGTCGAGGACCGCGCCGCCAGGAATCAGTGCGAATAGCGGACCGGACTTGTCGCCTCTGACGATGATGGTCTTGAAGACCGTTTCGGGCGGCAGTCCGAGTTTCCTGGCGGTGTTCTCGACGGTGAGATCACTCTCGTCGACTTCATACTCGATCGCCGCGAACGTGATGCCCGCCCGCTCGAGCAGCCGCATGGCGTTGGTCTTCTCCATCCCGCCAATGTTGTCGCTACGTGGGGGGCATTCGCAACCCGTCACGATCCGATCAATTGCACATGCAGGGAACGCTGCCGAGGTCCGTCGAGCTCTGCCGCGAGAATGGCCTGATACGTCCCCAATACGAGACCGCCGTCCTGAATCGGAATGGCGAGGTTGTGGCCCAGCAGCGACGCCTTCACGTGTGCGTCGGCATTGCGGCGATCGCAGTCCGATAACGCGGGGTCATCGTGTTTCCAGCCGCGTGCGCGCGGCACCAACTCGGACAGGAAGGTCTGGACGTCGTCGAGCAGCGCGCCCTGCGTCTCGTTCACGAAGAGGGCCAGGGTCGTGTGCATCGACATCACGAGCGCGATGCCGTCCCGGACCGGACCGGAGCGTACTCGCGCCTCGATTCTGGGAGTCAGGTCGACGATCTGGAGGCGATCGTCCGTCTTCAGGCTCAGAAGGGTTCCGTGAGACAGGCAGAGCGTTTCCATGGCGAACATTCTCCTTGCACCAAGTACTTTGCAGTTCAAAGTACACGGATGTGAGAGTAGGTGTCCAGGTTGTTTCGGGCAGGCACGAAACGTGCAGAGAGATTCTTGCGGGTCGAGCGGATCCCGTGGATCTACCGAGCCGTTCCCGGACGTGTCATCTGATCGACGAAGACACTTGCATCGCGCTCAAGCAGGTGTGGCACACGCATCAGTACCGGGCGCGGTGGCGCTCGGGTCAGCCTCGGCATCGGCCCGAGCGCTATCGCGCCCGGTACTGATGCGTGAGGCGCGTCACACCGCGAACACGCTCGGGTCCCAGCTCAATCCGATCTCCGCAGGCGATGCAATGTAGCCGGCAAGAGCAGACGCCGCCACGACCTGCGGGCTCGCGAGGTAACCCTCGCCACCGAGTCCCATCCGATTCTGCCAGTTCCTGTTGAAGGTCGTGATGGCCCGCTGTCCAGCCGTCAAGGCATCGGGTCCCTGACCGAAACACGGTCCACACCACGAATCCCGAACCTCGCCGCCGGCGGCCCTGAACACGTCGGCGATCGAATCGCCGCCAAGTCGCCGATCGGGCTGCTCGATCTGCTTCTTCACGAGCCCGCTCCCGGGGAAGATCAGGAATTCGCGTCCTGCGGCGATTCGATCCAGACCCGCGCCGCGAGCGGCCTTGAGCAGAAGTGCGGCGCCGAGCAGGTCCTCGTACCCGCCGTTCGTGCAGGATCCGATCATCGCCTTGTCGAAGACGATCCGCTCCTTCGCGACCTCATCCGCAGGGAAGGCGTTTCCCGGACTGAACGGCTTGGCGACCATCGGGACCACGTCGCCAAGGTCGAACGCTTCGTCGACGGCATAAATGGCATCGGCGCCGGGACCAATCACGGGATATGGCAGCTCGATGCCACGCTCGGCAAACCAGGCCGTCGTGATGTCGTCCTGTGCGAAGAGGCCGTTCTGGGCCTCAGCCTCGGCCATCATGTTGCAGATCGTATTGCGGAACGGAATCGGAAGCTGTTTGGCGGCATCCACGAACTCGACCCCCATGCCCGCCGACTGCGCCGCGCCCCATCGCCGCAGAAGCTCGAGCACGATGTCCTTCCCATTCACCCATGGCTGCAGCGTGCCGTCGAGCACGACTCGCCGTTGTTTCGCGAGCGTGAAGTAGATCGAACCCGTCGACCATCCGAATCCGAGCGTCGTCGATCCCACGCCCATGCCGATCGCTCCGTAAGCGCCGTACGCCCGCGAGTGCGAATCGGCGCCGGGAATGAAGGCGCCAGGAACAACGAGGCCCTGTTCAGGAAAGAAGAAGTGGAAGATCCCGTCGCCGGGCTCGGCCCACCAAGGCGCGCGGATGTCGTGCCGGCGGGCGAACTCACGCGAGATTGCGGTCTGCCGGTCGTCGGACTCCTTTCCCGTGAAGACGAAATGGTCGCTCGCAAACGCCGCCCGACGCGGAAGTATTGTGTCCCCGCCCGTGATCGTGTTGAAGGTGTAGATCGAGAACGGTCCGGTTCCGTCCGAGGCGGGAAGCAGGTCGGCGTAGACGCGCAACGTCTCTCCCGGCGATACGCGGGCCGTCTTGTCCACGCGGTGCGCCCAGACGATCTGCTCGGCCGTCGTCATCGTCCGAGCCTCACTGGCGTCGGGGAATCGGATCTCGGGCACTACAGAAAGCGACTCGATGAACTCGCGACGGCCGATAGCAAAGATGCCGCCGGACTGCCGGATCTCTTCTTCCTTTGCAGAAAGCTCCACCGGCGCGTAGGTCTTGTTCTGGGTCACGTTCCGGATCTCGCGCGACTTCGAGTCGAACGAGAACTCATCGCCGTCGGCCGCATCGGCCACGGCCTCGGGGCACTGCACGACGTGCAGTCCGAGGTTCAGGGAGTTGCGACGAAAGATGTCGCCCATGTTGTTGCCGCAGATGATCACGAGCTCGAGCCCGACCTCCTCGGCCACGCCCTTGAGACCGGCAGGCGACATCTCGCGCGAGCTGCCGATCGCGAATCGGTCGCCCGCGATCAGGAAGTTCTCACCCGCGTGGACCCGCTTTCGAAAATCCGGCATCAGGTAGCGGAACGACCCCGCCTTCCAACGTTCGTCCAGCGTCTCGAGGCTCTCCGACACGCAGTCCGCTGATGGCGTGATCTGATCGGTATCGATCGCATCGAGTTTCCGTCCTGGCGTCTTCGAATCCCAGAAGATGAGCGCGCGCCCGGTCACGACGTGGCCACCGCCGGACGATGCCCCGCCAGTCGAGCTGGGCGCGACGGTCTCGAGTATTCGAGCGACTGTGGTTTGGGACTGTGGAACGGCAGGACCGATCGGCTGCATTGGAACCTCCGGAGCTTGGTTTCGAAAGCCGGAGATAGTACCAGATGGTCCGGAGGAGACGCATTTTCGTAACGATTCGCCAGTGCGTCGGTTTATGATCGCGGCGTGCAGCCCGAGATTCGGATCTCAGTGCCGAAATGGGTCGACGAGTCCGTCGACTGGAGTCGAACATACGATTCCGACGAGGACCGGGCTGACGTCGCGATCTCGCTTGCGCGCCGAAATGTCACGGAGGGCACCGGCGGGCCGTTCGGGGCGGCGGTTTTCGCATCTGCCACGGGCCATATTGTTTCGGCGGGCGTGAATCTGGTCGTGCCACTGAACAATTCGTCGCTCCACGCCGAGGTTGTGGCGTTCATGCTCGCCCAGGCACGCCTGGGACGTTATTCGCTCGGTGGCAACGGTACGGCTTCACACGAGCTCGTCACTTCGTGCGAGCCGTGCGCAATGTGTCTCGGTGCAACGCTCTGGTCCGGAGTCCACCGGATCGTGTGCTCGGCGTCGGGCGACGATGCCCGAGAGCTCGCGTTTGACGAGGGACCGGTGTTCTCGGACTCGTGGCGCTACCTCGTCGAGCGAGGCATCGAGGTCGTTCGCGACGTCCGGCGAGCCGAGGCTCGAGAAGTGATGGAGTTGTACCGTTCGCTCGACGGGGTGATCTACAACGCGGGTTGATCGGGATCGAGACATTTCCCCGTTCCCGTTCCCGTTCCTCGAGCCGCGAGCGGTAGCGAGCGTCCCACGGACGGTCGTACGGTTCCGATCACTCC
>CAZXLQ010000034.1:0-25642 GCA_964641945.1 uncultured Clostridia bacterium | reverse complement strand
CTTGCCCGTAGAGCATCGTCCAGCCGAGCGCCCGGCCGTCCGTGTAGATGTGAATCCGCCTCGCGGTCCTCTCGTCGACCCGCCCCCAGATCGCGACTCCGCAGATGTGGGCGCCCTCCTTGATCGCATGGACCTTAACGACCTCCAGGTCCGATCGCTTGTAGGCTTGCTTCCGCTCGCGCAGTACGCGCTCCGCCTCTTCGAGGCCGATCGTGACGACTCTCATCCCTGATCCCTCTCCCACGCGATCGCCCGGTCGAGCCCTACGTCGAGCGCGATCCGCTCCGACCATCCCAGCTCCGCCCGGATCTTCGAGTCGTCGAGCTGGTAGTTCATGTCCTTCCCGACCCGCTCCGGAACGACCTGAATCACGGAGTCTGGATGCACGCCAAGCCGAAAGCAGATCGTGTCGACTAGCGTTCGGATGCTCGTCTGCGCCGGGTGCGCAATGTGGTAGTCCTCGCCCGGCCGCCCGTCTTCGAGGACCCGGAGCGTCGCCCGTGCGGCGTCCTCTGCGTGGATGAACGACCGCGTCGACACGCCGCCGCCCTCTAGCGGGAGGCGCTCCCCGCGCAGGATCGCGCGGACGGTCTTCGGGACGATCCGGTAGTGCTGCTGTCGCTCGCCGTAGACGTTTACCGTCCGGGTAAAGCAGACCGGAAATGCGCGCTCCCGATGAAGCAGCCGCAGGTGCCAGTCCGCCGCCGCCCGCGAGACCGCGTAAGGTGTGCTCGGGCGGAAGTCGGCGCCCTCGCGGAGGAAGGTCCCCGTCGAGCCGTAGACCTCCGGCGTCGAGACCTGGACGAACCGCTCGACCCCGCCCGCCATCTCCGCGACCTCCGCGAGCCGAGCGATCCCGGCGACGTTCGTCGCGTAGTAGTTGCGCGGGTCCTTCCACGAGTCCGGGACGACGTTCAGCGCCGCGTAGTTCACGACCCGGACATAGCCGGCGCGGATCAGCTCGAAGACGGCCGCTTGGTGCCGCTCCTTCAGGTCCCACGCGGGCCGGCAGAGCGGCGCAACGTCGTGCCCCTCCGCCTTCGCGACCTGCGCGAACCACCCGCCCGAGAACGAGGACGAGCCGAGGAGGAGGATCTTCACGCGGCGATCCCCTGCGAGCGCATCCACTCCAGGTTGATCGAGCGCGGCTCGCGCCGGAGCCCCGCCTTGTGCGCCGCGACGATCTGCTCGACGGCAGTGTTCACCGAGAATCGCGGGGAAAACCCAGCGCGACGCAGGAGGGAGGAGTCTACGGCGTAGCTGCGCTTGTCCGCGACCTCGGTGAACTCGACGCGCGTCTCCGGGAGGTGCCGCTGGATCGTCTCGGCGATCTCCCCGACGGATAGGTTCTCGAACCCGGCATTGAACGGCCCCCTCTGCTCCTGGCGCGCGAGGAGCCAGCGGTAGAGGTCGACCATGTCGTCGATGTGGCAGTGCGGGCGCATGAGCTTCCCGCCGTGCGCGCCGCAGTGCGCGACGAGCCGGCCGGTCTCAAGCGCCTGCATCGTCAAGAGGTTCACGATCACGTCGAGCCGCATCCGTGGCGAGACGCCGCAGACTGTCGCCGGCCGGACGATCTGAACCGCCATCGCGTCCCGAAACGAGAGGAGCGCCCGCTCGCCGCAGAGCTTCGTCTTGTTGTAGTCCGAGACCGGCTCGAAGCTCTCCTCCTCCGTGACCGGCCGGTTGTCCTTGATCCCGTAGATCGAGGCCGAGGACGCGAAGATGAACTGCTTGACCCCGAAGGCGACGGCGCGCTGCGCGAGCCGCGTCGTCGCGAGGACGTTCACCTCCCAGGTCAACTTCGCGTCGAGTTCGCCGCACGGATCGTTCGCGATCGCGGCGAGGTGGATGATCGCCTCCGCGTCCTCGACCGGCGCCTTCCCGCCGCGCAGGTCGTAGCGGACGACGTCCAGGTTCGGATGCGTCGGAAGGTTCCTCCCGAACCACATCGCGTCGATCACCCGGACGTGATGCCCATCGGCGAGCAGTTTCGGGACAAGCGCGGAGCCGATGTACCCGCAGCCGCCCGTGACGACGATCTTCAATCTCCCTCCCTCCGCAGCGCGTCGGCCGCGAGCGCCAGCCGGCGGAGGATCTCCGTCGTGCTGCGCTTTGCCGCGCGCGTGAACCTGAACTCCGCCCCGACCTCCTCGCAGGCCGCGCGGTCCGCCTCCGGGACGCGCTCCGCGTAGTCCGCGCCCTTGACGAAGATCCTCGGGCGATACCGCCGGATCGCGCTCGGCGCGTCCGTCGAGGGGACGACCTGGTCGACGAACCGCAGCGCCCCGAGGACCGCCGCGCGGTCCTCCCACGTCTGGACCGGCCGCCCCGGTCCCTTCCCGACCGCCTCGTCGACGGTCAGCGCGACGACGAGCCAGTGCCCCATCGCCCGCGCCTCCCGGAGGTGCTCGACGTGCCCCGCGTGGAGGAGGTCGAAGCAACCGTTCGCGAGGACCGAGACGATCACGCGAGCCCCGCGACCTCGTGCCGCCGTACGACCGTCGTCCCGAACCGCGTCACGGCCACGCCGGCCGCCGCGTTCGCGCACCACATCGCCTCGACGACCGTCTTCCCCTCGGCGAGCGCGACGCCGAGGGCGGCCATCGCCGTGTCCCCCGCCCCGGAGACGTCGCAGAGTTCGACGTGCCGGCCGGGGATCGAGAGAACCTGCCCCGCCTGGAAGAGCGTCATCCCCCGCTCTCCGCGCGTCATGAGGATCGCGCCGATCCTGTGCTCACGGATCAGCCCCAGCGCCCGGTCCTCAAGGTCCGCCTCGTCGCGCCATCGGCCGACGAACGCCTGCATCTCGTAATGGTTCGGCTTGAGGACGTCCGCGCCGGCGTAGTCCGCCGCGCTTCCCGTCTTCGGGTCGACGACGGCGAGCGCCCCGGCCGACTTGCACGCCGCTATGGCGTCAGCGACGCGAGGGAGCGATCCCTTCGCGTAGTCGGAGATCAGCGCGACCGCGCATCCCTGCGCCGCGCGCCGGATCGCCTTCTCCTGAATCGGCTCCTGCGGGATGTCCCGGTCCGCTCGGGCGATCTGGTTCGTCCTCGCTACGAGCCGCGTCTTGACGACCGGAGCGTAGTCAAAGCTCGTCGAGAAAAGCCGCCTGACCTGCCCGCCCATCGCCTCGACGTTCGCCGCGACGTTCGCAGCCCCGCCGTCCCGGCGCTCGAACCGCTCGACCTCCAGGACCGGGACGGGCGCCTCCGGCGAGCAGCGTGTGACGGTCCCGAACCAGTAGACGTCGATCATCGCGTCCCCGACGACGAGGATCACGCGCGCAGGAGCCTCATGAGTTCGTGCCCGAGTTCGATCTGCCGCTCCTCGGACCGCTGCATGTCCATCGTCCGGAGGTAGTCCGTTACGAGGATCGCCTTCATCCCGAGCGCGGCGGCCTGCTCCATCGCCGCGACGATGTTCGGGCTTTTCCCGCTCCCGGAGAACGCGAGCAGGAGATCCCCCGGCTCGGCCATGACGTCGAGCCAGAGCGCCAGCGCTCGGTCGTAGCCGTGATCGTTCGCGAGCGCCGTCAGCGTCGCCGGGTCCGGGACGATCGCCCGGACACGGACCGAGATCAGGTCGTTCGCGACGTGGATCGCGTTCGCGTAGCTGCCGCCGTTCCCGATGAGGTAGACGCGCGGCGCGCCGCGAATCAGCTCCGCGAGGTCAGCCGGATCGGTCATCGTCCCACGAGAAGATGTAGTCGCCGCCGATCGCCGTCCGCATGAGTGCGCCCATCTCCCGCAGGAGGTCGCACGCCGGCGTCCCCTCGATCCCGAAGTTCGGTCCGAGCTTGTGCGGCTTCTGCTCCACGATCACGCAGGGGCGGCACTCCGCGAGCGTCCGCCGCGCGCCCTCGATGACCTTGTGCTCGAAGCCCTCGCAGTCGATCTTGACGAAATCGACGTCCGTGAACCCGAACGTGTCGAGCCGGAGCATCGGGATCGCCCCGCCGTCGGTCCGCGCGACGTGCGTCCCGCCGGAGTCGGCCGGGTCGTACTTGAGATCGCAGACGCCGCGCTCCGCGCCGAGCGCGCAGGCATAGAGAACGGTCCCCTCCCGCGCGGCGACGTTCTTCTCCCAGCAGGCGCGGAACGTCTCGCACGGCTCGAACGCGGAGAGGTACTCGAACTTCGCGATCATCTGAATCGACCAGAACCCGACGTGCGCCCCGACGTCGACTGCGCGGCGCCAGCGGCGGATCCACGGCAGGCAGGCGCGCCACTTCCGGATCTGATACGTCCCACGCTCGTCGACGATCTCGCCGTTCTCGTCCATCCACTCGGGAAAGTGCTTCTCCCCGTCCGGCAACCAAATGCCCTGATGCTGAAACACGCGCTACCTCCCTCTCTTGACGTGCGCGTACTGCCTTCGGATCAGCGTCCAGCGCGTCGTCTCGCGAGGCTGCGGGACCGCGAACGGCCACGGCGCCGGCGGCGCTACGCGCTTTCCCTTCGGTCTTTCATGAGCGAGACGTCGCCGATCCCTCGCCACTCGCCCTCCATCTCGTTCGGCTCGCCGGTGATCTTCGCCGCGCACGCGAACGCCTGGACGATCACCTGCTCGATCGTACTGTACTTGTAGGTCCCGAGCCGCCCGATCGAGTGAACGTTCGGCGGGAGCATCGCGAGGTACTCGCGGACCTTCGCCTCGTTCGCCTTCGTCAGGTACGGATACAACTTGTTCGCCCGGCTCGGCTTTTCGAGGACGAGGAGCGTGTCCTCGCTCTCGTGATAGGTGATCTTCTTGAACTCCGTTACCCGCGTCCACTCGTCGCGCGGGCTCGCATAGTGGCAGAACCGGACGTCGCCCGGGAAGACCTGCCGACACGGAAGGACGAGGAGATGGAAGTCCCGCCCCGCGTAGGGTAGCTCGCCGAGCGCGCGTCCGCAGAGTTCGTCGATCGGAATGGTCGAGACGACCACGTCCGCAAGGTTCGCGAGGATCGCGACGTTCCCGGCCATCGCGAAAGGCGACGAGAGTTGCACGTTCACGCCCTCGACCATCGCGTCGAAGTATCCGTTGTACGCGTCCGCCGGGACCGGGTAGCCGATGAAGCTCCCCTTGTACGCGTCCCGCGTACCGCTCTCGATCGGGCGGTCCTTCGCGCTCCACTTGAAGATGTCGAAGACCCGGTTGTCCTCGACCATCCACATCTTCTTCGAGTAGTGATCGACGAACATGTCGTAGATCGTCGGCCCGACGCGCTGGAGCCAGTACTCGTGAAGGTCAGCCGGCGCCTCGCCGTTCGCGCACCAGATCGGCCCAGACTTCAACGCGTCGCGCTCCGTCGCGCTCTGCGCCGCGCGCGGGTAACGCGCGAGATCGTCCTCGTGCGGCGGGTAGCTCCAGAACCGGCGCGCCTCGTCGTCCGGCTCGTGCGCGAGCGTCCGCAGCTCGAACGGGAACCGGCGGATCGGGACGAAGCGGTTCATCCACTCCCAGACCTTCGCCGAATAGCCGTAGTACAGACGCGGCCCGTAGGTGAACGGGTGCCCCGCGTGGAAGAACGTCCGGCAACCGCCGCCGAGGTGCGCTTCCTTCTCGATGAGCGTCACCTCCCAGCCGGCGCGCCGCAGGAGGAACGCGGTCGTCGTACCGGCGAAGCCGCCGCCGAGGATCAGCGCCTTCATGGAGCCCCGCCCGCCGGCTCCTGTGTCGGCGGACGCCCAAGCGTCGTGCTAACTCCGGCGGGCGGTGCTCGGTAGCAAGCCCGGCAGACGGCCGGGATCTCGCCGGTAAGGTGCGCCTCGCGGAAGGCGGCGTAGTCCTCTCCCGCCCAGTTCTCCGCGAAGGTCCGGCCGCGCCCGATCTCGAACGCGTCCGGGTTTCCGATCATGCAGCACGGGACCGTCCGGAGGTCGGAGGTCACGACCGCGCGGTGGAACGGCCACGGGCAACGCTTCCCGTCGACCGCCTCGAACTTCTCCGCGACGTCCCAGAACGCCACGCGGACGCCCTTCCGCGCGCCGAGCGCGATCAGGAGGGACGCCTCGGACTCGGGCATCCTCACCGCCTCGCCGGCGTTCCGCGCCTCCAGCGCGTCGTCCCCCCAGCCGTGAAGCTGGAGCGAAAAGACGAGGTGCCGGAAGCCCATCTCGGCGGCGAGCCAGACGTGCTGCGGGAGGAAGTCGCAGTTCGCCTTCTGGACGAGCGTCCACATCTTCGCGCTCGGCCGCCCGCGCGCGGCGGCGTACTCGTTCAGCAGCCCGCAGTTCCGGACGACCCGGTCGAAGTCCGAGCCGACCCGGATGCGCTCGAACGTCTCGCGGTCTGCCCCGTCGACCGAGATGTCGATCTCGTTCACGCCGGAGTCGATCAGCTTTCGGTAGTTCTCCCGGAGGTGGAGCAGCGAGGCGTTCGTCGTCACCCGAACCCAGATCCGGCGCTCGCGCGCGTATCGGATCATCGCGAACCACTCATCCCCCTGCATCAGCGGCTCGCCGATCCCGTTCAGCTTGATCTCGACGAGCCCGCGCTGCTCGTCGATCAGCCGGCGGAACGCGTCGAGCGTCATATCGCCCGCGCGCTGGCGCTTCTCCCACTTCGAGACCGCGCACATCGTGCAGGCGAAGTTGCAGCGCGAGACGTTCTCGACGTCGAGCTTCACGGGGAGGTAGTCGACCCGCGCGGCGCGGTGCCCCGCCGCTTGATAGCGCGCCCAGTTGTCCGCGCAGTCCGGGAACTCGCGGAGCCGCGCGTCTAGTTCCGCCCGGTAGGCTTCTAGCCCCGCCGCCGGCTCCGGGCGAGGTAGCGTCAGAGCCATCCGCCGGTCCTCTTCCAGTGCGAGAAGTGCCTCCAGAGCGACTCCGGCGTCGCCTCCTCCCAGATCGCGCGCTGGTTCGGGAGCATCCACGGGTATTGCTCGCCCTCGGCCATCCCGTCCCCCAGGAGCGACTCGCGCGCGTGATGCGTGTTGAACATCATGCACGGGTACTCGGAGAGCGAGCAGAGGATCCCCGGACCGTTCGAGCAGAAGAAGTTCATCCGCGCCCCGGCGTAGAGCGCCATTCGATCGTGAAGGTGGATCGGCTCGTCCTCATAGTCCGGGATCACGCGCGCCCCGATCCGCTCCGCGAAGGCGCGCCAGACCGGCTCGTTCGAGTTTCTTCCCGGCGCGCGCTGCGTCCGCCGCAGCGTAACCGTATATTCCCAGACGTCGGGCGGCTTGACGCTCCGGAGCCTCCGGAACTTGCGCCCCGACTTCACGAACGTAACGAGCCGCGCGCCGCCGGGCTCGCCGTAGTCCCGGACGTCCGACGGCATCGTGCCGCCCGGACGAACGACTTCGACCGGGAGGCCGATCAACGCCGGGCAAGGGAGGCAGATCGACTCGAAGCGTCTCACGGCGATCTCGCGCGGCCACTTGTTCTCGCGAATCCGGCGTGCGTCGAAGACGACCCCCTCGGCGCCGTCCGCCTCGGCCTGGACGAGCCACTCGACGAAGTTGAACGACGTCAGGTAGCGCGAGAGATCGTAGAGCGCCCTCATCGCCGGTACGCTCCCTGCGTCGGCCACGCGATCGGCCGGTCCTCCGCTTTCCGGAGAAGCGCGTACATCACCGTCTCCGCCGGAAGGCTAGGCCGCCCGGTCGCGAGCCCGATCTGCCGACTCGGCCGGACTTCCTCGCCGGAACCGTTCAGCGCGAAGCGCGTCTGCTCGACGACGCCGCCGTTCGCCGCGCACCAGTCCTCGATCGCCACGGGCGAGACGTTCCAGAAGCCGTGATTCAGCATCGTCGCCGGGAAGACGTGAACCGCATAACCGCCGGCGGAGAGCGCCGCCCAAGCGTTCGCCCACGCCACGCCGACGTTGAAGCAATGCTCCAGCGTCCCGGGATTGATCACGAGGTCGTATATCGGCGGCCACTGCTGCGGCTTGTTTAGATCCACGATCCGCTCGCAGCCGAAGTGCTCGATTACGTCCACGACCTCGACGTCACGCGCCCCGATCGCCTTGAGCCAGCCGAGCGTCTCGACGCCCGCCGGGTGCTCCGGGTATCCGAGGCAGAGGACGTGCGCTCCTCGGGCGCGCGGCTCGATCATCGCGAGCGAGTAACGGTCCAGCGACACTAGTCGGCTCCCACTCCGATCAGGTAATGCGTCATCGCGTCGTGCCCGAGATGGAGCGTGACGTCGTTCATTCCAAGCACGATAACGTGCCTCCAATGCTCGCGCATCCGCTCTCGCAATTCGGCCTTTGTCGGACAGTTGACGTGCTCGCGGCGCGAGATCTCCGAGGCGTACGCCTGCGACTCCTTCGACGGCGCCCCGACGATCCCGAGCGGAGCGACCGCTCGCATCGCTCGTAAGAAGCCAGCCTCCGGCGGGAGATGCTCGTAGACGTCGAGCGCGTAGACCGCGTCGTAACCGTGGAACTCCCGGCCGAGGAAGTCTCCGGCCATGAACCGGATCGGCCAGCGGTCCGACGTGCCGTCCCGCGCCACGCGGATCGCCGCCTCGTCGACGTCGATCGCGTCGAGCGCCTCGACGTGCTGCCGCACGATCCGGGCTCCCCATCCGTCCGCGCAGCCAAGTTCCAGGATGCGGCGTTGCCCTTCGAGGAGCTTCGCCACCGCGAGGTAGCGCGCCGCCTGGAATGCGATCCGCTTCGGATCCATCTCCCAGTTGTACCGGGTCATGCCGCCGACCTCGTTGCAGTCCTCGTAGCTCATCGCGACGCGCTACTCACGCTCAATTCCTCGGCCTTGAGGTACAACCACAGCGCCGCGTCTCCCTTCGGCTTCGTTCGCCCTCTCGCCCATTGCCGCGCGCTATCCGGCGGGACGCGTACGCCGGAGAAATCCGCGTGCGCGCTCAGGTTCTGCCAGATGCCGCGCGTGATCCGCTTCCGCTCGTAGAGCGCGCCCGCGACGTCCGTGGTCAAGCGAACCCAGTCGATCAACATAGCCGCGTGCGCGCCGCCTCCGCGACGCTCTCCGGAGTTATGGATGCCATCACCTCGGCGCAGTGCTGGCAGGCGACCCGCATTCCGCAGCCTAGATCGTCTCCGACGAAGATCGAAGTCTGGTCGTCGTAGCCGGTACACGCCGGCGAGATGTAGCCCCCGAAGATCACGACCGCCCTGGTTCCGAACGCCGCCGCGATATGGTGTGTCGCTCCTTCGGAGCAGACGACGAGACGCGCGCGCGAGATCACCGCCGCCGCCTCCCGGATCGTCGTCCGTACCCGCTCGACGCCTTCGAGTGGCGGATCTGTCCAGTCCCCAAGCTCGATCAGGCGTCCGGCGCCTTCGAGGCGCGCCGCGAGCGCCGTCCAGCGATCGCGCCCCCACTGCTTGTTCGGGCTCGCGCCCGGCTTGACGTGATGCCCGAGGACGATCGCGTCGGCGTAGCGGTTCCCGAAGTCCTGCTCCGCGCGCGTGAGGAAAATCTCACCCCGAGGCGGCCGGTAGGGTTTCCAGGCCCAGCGCGTCGCCGTCTTTTCCGCGCAGTAGGGGCGGAGGTAGTTCTCGCGCGGGCGGAGCGTCTGGAAGTTCCCGCTATCGGCCGGGTGCGCAATCTTCGGGTTGTTGTCCCAGAGCGGGCACCAGCGGCGGCCCTTCTCGTAGACGATCTTCACCCGGCGCGGCTCCCGTGCGTACATCTCCCGCACGTCTCCCGTTACCATCAACTCGTCGCCGATCCCCACGACTCCCCTCCCAGTGGCAACGCGCGCAGAGCCACTCCCCCGCGACGAAGTACCGCGCGCCGCGCGTTCGCGTGCCGTCCTCCGCCTCGAAGCATCGCTCGCACGTCCGGGCGACGCAGGTCAGCCGGTCGTGCCTGTGGGCGAGCCGGCAGTTGACGCCCATCGCTCGAACTCCTCGATCACGCTCTCGGCCGTCTCGCGCCCGTACGCGATCCGCTGATGCTCCAGCGCCCAAGGCCACGAGGCGCCGAGCGGGAGCCCCTGCTTGACGAAGAGCCCGTTCCACTCCTCGGCCGGGCAGCCGGCGCCGACCATGAGGTAAGGCCGCTCCGAGAGCCAGCAGAGGGACGCCGGGCCGCAGTTCGCGACGATGTTGAACGCCGCCCGCTCGTACATCGCCATCCGGAGGTCGAGGTTCAATTCGGCATAGCCGAGCCCGAGTTCGAGCGCCCGCGTCGTGTCGCGGATCCGGTAGACCTTGAACCCGCGCTCGATCACCGCCTGCGAGACGCGGCGCCACGTCGTCTCGTCCGAGTTCCGGTCGCCGAGGTAGTCCGCCTCCCGGACGGTCAGCGTCACGGCCGAGCCGGTCATCCATGCGGCGACCTTCCGCCGCGCGTGCTCCGATGCTCTAGGCCGCGCGATCGCTTCGCCCGCCTTCGCGCGCACGATTAGCCCGCCGACGAGGTGATGCCGGATCCCGACCGTCATCTCGTACGGCTGGAACTCCCAGCGCGACGGCCAGAAATAATCGCCGGGGATCATCTCACCGAAGGCCCTATGCGCCGGACGCCCCGGCGTAACGGAGACGGTCGCCCCGAAAAGCCGCGCGGCCGGGACGACGATGTTCCAGAGGCGCCACTCCGCCTCCGCCTCGTCGTATTGCGCCGGCTTCTTCCGGAGATCCCCGAAGAGAACGACGTGCAGCCGGTCCGCGCCGACCCGCTTCCGCTCCATCTCCGCCTGCGCCATAAAGATCACCGCGTCGTAGGAGACCGGGCAGACCGCGAGATCGATGAAAGCGTTTAGGACGGTCACTCGTCTTTCCGCAGCGTCACGCGCGGGATGATCCCGTGGCAAAGCAGGTCCGCGAGCGTGACGCCGATCACGTCTCCCTCGATATGAGGCCCGCCGTGGAAGTAGAGATCTACGCCGTCAAGTGCGTCGGCGACCCGGCGCGCGGCGCTCTCGTCCCCAGCGATAGCCGCCTCCCATTCGCGGCGATCAACGATCGCGAGGAAGTCGGAGAAGAACCGCTGCCTTCTCATCCGCCGCGCCGCTTCTCGCCACGCTTGTAATCGAACCGTCCCTTGTTATTCCCGTACCAGCGAAACTTCGTGCAGAGCGTACAACGCACCGTGCGTCGCGAGGATTTCCGCCTGCGCTTCACGCTACTCATACCTTCTCCGGAATCACCATTCACACCGGAACCCTACGGCGCCAATACTCGACCGCTTCTCCGCGCGCGCCTGCGATCTTCCGCTCCAGCGCGAAGCCCTCCTCCTCCATCGCGGTCGGGACGTGAACCCGCAAGCGGGCCGGCGCCCCCGGGGCGCGGTGTTTCGCTTGAACCCATCCCTCCCACGCGTGCGCCGGAGCGCGGAAGAGGAGCAGGTCGCGGCACGACCGGCACGCGAAGCGGAGCGCCTCGCCCGGGTCGTAGACCTTGTGGATGATCCCGAGCGCGAGGACGAGGTCGAAGACCTCCGGGTCCGGGTGCGCCGGGATCCAGTCCTGAAGGTAGGCTTGCGCGAACTCCATCTGCGTCTCGGCCGCGCAGGCGAGGCGCGCGACCTCCAGGTGCCCCGGCAGCGACTCGACACCGAGGACGCGCGTCGCGCCGGCCCGGGCGAACTCGCGCCCGATCACGCCCTCCGCGCAACCGAGGTCGAGGACCGTCTTCCCGGCCGCCTCGGCGATCGCGAACTCAAGCCCGAGGAGCTGCTCCTCCAGCGTCCTGTCCGCGTTCTCCCGGATCCCCGGGACCGCGATCCATCCTTTACCGCCGATCAACGAGCCTCCTCCACGCCGCGCCGGAGCGCAGCTCCTCCAAGGTCCACTGCGAGTTCGCGAGCCCGGCGGCCCACTCTTCCCGACCGTCCGGCATTCTAGGCTCTTCGATCTCAGCGATGCGCGTCGAAGCCATCGGCGTCGCAGCGCAAGGCCCGGTCACGAACGCCGGGATCCCCGCAAGGATAGCCTCGTTCGCCGCCGCGCTAGAGTGCGTCACGAGCGCCCATGCCCGGGCGAGATCCGTCTTCAGCGTCGCGCCGGCCCCGCTCTTGTCGCGATCCCAGCGCCTCACCCTGATCGGCCGATCTGTCGCCGCCCGGATCTCCGCGACCGTCCGCTCCAGCCATCCGGGGCCAGCTCCGACGAGGTCGAGGTAGTGCGCGGACTGCTCGATGACGAGAACGTGCTCCCCGTAGACCCGCCACTGGCGGATCGCGAGCCCGAGCGCCCGAAGGCGGTCGAGGTCCGGCGGTTGCGGCGAGGCGACCTGATAGGCCCGCCGCGCGAACCGGAAGAACCGCCCCCGGCAGACGTCGAAGAACGCGTTGTCCCCGTAGAACCAGTCCCCGCCCTGCGCGTCGCGGAAAAGCCGCTCGATCCCGACGACGCCGTAGAACGCCTCCCCGTCCCCGCCGCCCCAGCCGGAGGCGAACGCCTCCAGAACCTCCCGGGACCTAGCCTTACCCGGCTGCGGGTAGCAGACTAGCAAACGCCGCTCCGCTCTGGATCTCGTCGAGCCGCCACTGCGCCCACGCCATCCGGCGGAGCGCCGGAAGGCGATCCGGGAGCGTCGGCGCGTCGATCGGCCCGGTCGAGGTAGCCGCCTTGCAGACCCACCAGGCGCTCGCGCAGAAGACCGGGACGCCGGCGAGGAGCGCATGAACGCCCGCCCCGCTCGTCCAGATCACGACGGCCCACGCGCCCTCCAGGTCGGCCGAGAGCGGGCGCGCCGGGGCATCGTTCCCGGGATGCCGCCGGATCCGGACCTCGCGGCTCGTCTCGCGTCGAAGCCGCTCCGCCGTCCGGTCCGCCCAGTCGTCCGGCATCGCCCGGCCCGGGTAGCCGAAGGGCCGGTTCGGGCAGACGAGGACGTGCCCGCCGTCCGCGCGCCACGGCGCGACGTCGACGCCGAGCGCCGCGAACCGCTCCGGCCCGCCGTCTGGCCAGCTCCCCTGCCCGTTGTGCCCGCCGATCGCGAGCGCGTAGTAGTGATGCCCCTTCGGCCCGCCCGGGTGGACGTCGAACTTCGGGCTCGTCCCGCCCGCGCCGAGGTAGCCGTTCTCCGCGACGACGACCGTCCCGCCCTCCGCCTCGAAACGCGTCGCGATCCCGTGCATCCCGCCGTAGCGGTTCCAGATCACGAGGACGTCCCCGGCGGCGCCGACGGGGCTCGCGCCCTCGACGACGCGGAAGCCAGCGGCCCGCAGGCCGTCGGAGAACGCCGCGCGCCTATACCACGGGGCTTCGCGGATGAGATTCCAGGCTCGCGGCAAGGTCCGTATACCCGAAGCAGGAGATGGCCGATCCCGGCGTCGCGTTGAAGACCTCGACGCCGAGCGTCCGGAGCGGCTGGACCAGGTCCCGGAACCGCCCACGGATCACGTCGTAGGGCGCGTGCGACTTGTCCGGGTGCGCCCCGAAGAAATGATGTTTCCCGTCCTTCGGCTGCGCGTCGTATCCGAGAAGGACGATCCGCCGCGCCCCGGAGAGCGCCGCGATGTTGATCGCCTGATAGCCCGAGTTCGACCCGGTCACGATCTCCGTCGGGTCGTTCGAGAGCCCCATGTAGCCCGCCTGCTTCAGGAGGTGGACGCCCGGGCCGAGCTTCGGGTCAACGCCGATGAAGATCGAGCACTTCTGCCCCGCGAACGCGCGGAACTCCTCGCGATCCTTGTGCCAGCCGTGCCACTTCACGTCGGCGAAGTAAACGACGTCCGCGAACGGCGCCATCAGATACGCGTCGTTGACCGCTATCACGCGCGCGCCGGACGCCCGGACGAGCGCGATCTGCGCCTCCGAGAGCGACGGCCCGGTGGCGATGCAGACGACCGTCTCGCCCTCCCACGCGCGCTCGACGCGCGAGAGGCTTTCCCCCTCCCCCCGGACCAGGATCACGCGAAGAGGGTCACCGCCCGAAGTTCGTCGAGCAGGCCGTCGATCAGGTCGTGCGGGAGTTCCGAGACCGACTTCCCGATGACGACGTTCTCCCGGTTCTCGAACCAGGAGGAGATCCGCGCCTGCATCCAGAGGCGGAGCCGCTGCGGCATCTGGCTCGCCGTGACGTATCCCGCCGTGAAGCCGAGCCGGACCGCGCCCGGCCGAACCTCGACCGCCGGCCACGCGGCGCCCGCCGCCGGGATCAGCCGCGCCGGGTTCGCGTCGCCGCCCGTGTCGAGGTCCCACGATTCCGGCGACCCGGTCCAGACGACGTCGCCGTCGGAGGTCGCGTAGGTGAGGTACTGGACCGAGACGAGCGGAGGGCGCGGGATCACGATCGGCGCCGGCCCGGTCGTCCCGGCTCCGCGCATACGCTCCGTCCAGCTCCTGTCGGTCGGGAAGTCGTCGAGCCGCAGCTCGAACGTCCGCCGGGCGAGCGCCCGCCCCGTGATCGCCTCCGCGCGCTCCCGGGCCGACGAGATCAGCAGGAGGAGGATCGCGTCCTGCGCCGTGTCGTCGTCGTCGATCCGGCACCAGACCTTCGCCTCCGTGAGCGTGACCGGCTCCCACGTCGGTTTCGTTAGTTCGCGGACGTCGGCGGTCATTTCTTCGCGCCGTCCCGGCCGCGCTTGACCGCGAGCCGCCAGTGATCAGAGGTTCCCGGGAGATCCGTCGCCGGCGTCCGCTGCGCGATCCAGTAGGAGCCGGCATACGTCGCCGCGTCGCCGCGCTCGTAGGTCTCGCCGTCGCGGAAGACGCCGCGATAGATGACCTCCTCCGTCCGGCGCTCGAAGACGCGCTCCTCGCCGTCCGAAAAGACGTGCGTCACGCGATGAAGTCGGCCCTCCCACTCCTCGCGAACGTCGGCGATCCCGCGCATCACGCAGGCCCAGCCGTCCATGCCGTTCGTCTTCGTCTTCGCGCGCCAGAGCCCGCCGGCGTGGAGCGCGTATTGCCCGGCTGGATAGGACCGCTCCGCGTCGATCGACGGCAGCGGGTCGATCATCGCCGCATCGCGACCGTCGGCCCCGTCCTTCCCGTCGCGCCCGTCCTTCCCGTCACGTCCCTGGTCGCCCTTCTCCCCTCGCTCTCCGCGCGCGCCGGGCGCGCCGGGATCTCCGGGATCGCCCTTCTCGCCGCGCGGCCCGGGTTCCCCCGGAACGCCGGGATCGCCCTTCTCGCCGTCGCGTCCGGGCGCGCCGTCCTTCCCGTCGAGGCCGGCGGGACCGGGATCGCCACGGTCGCCTTTCTCGCCCCGCTCTCCCGGCAAACCGCGCTCGCCGGGATCGCCCTTCGCGCCGGGATCGCCCTTCTCGCCCTGCGGACCGGGTTCGCCCCTCGGGCCGGCAGGTCCCGGATCGCCCGGCTCGCCCTTCTCGCCCGGCAAGCCCGGCTCGCCGTCGCGGCCCGGGAGGCCGACCTCGCCCGGCTCCCCGCGCTCGCCCTTTTCCCCGCGCGCGCCCGGTTCCCCGTCGCGCCCGTCGCGCCCCGGCGCACCGACGTCGCCCTTCTCGCCGCGCTCGCCGCGCTCCGGCGCGGCCGCCAGCCGCTGCTCGACGACCGCGAGCTTGCCCGCCAGCTCCGCGAGCGCGCGCTCGACGGGGCGGATCGTCTCCAGGACGAAGTGCTTGACCGACGAGACGACGCCGTCGGCGATGAGCTTCAGGAGTTCGGGGCGCATTCCAATCCCTTCGAGATCAGCGCGAGGAGCGCCCGCGCCTCCTCCTCGTCCCCCTCGTCCTCATCGTCCTCCGGCTCTTCCGGCTCTTCCGGTTCGGGTGAGGCGGCGGGCGCGGGAGCCGCGCCGGTCACGGGCGGGACCTCACGGTCGGCGAGCGCCGCGAGCGGGTAGTCCTGGTGCTGCATGTACGGCGTCTCGCCGCCCTTCGCCGGCGGGAGGTTCTCGCGCTCGCGCGCCTCGTTCGGCGCGAGGAATCCGCCCCGGACGCCGATCTGCCAGGACTCCATCCGCTTCTTCCGGTCCATCCGGACGAGGCCGTCCTCGTCGAAGTTCACCCGCCAGTCGAGCGGGAGGAAGAGCCCGGCGGTCAGGAGTTGCTCGATCGCCGTGACGTGCGGGAGGATCACCTCGTTGTAGTACTCCTGGTCGCTCGCCGCCGTATCGCTCGGCCGGTTCCCCGCGCCGATCTTGTACGGCGGAACCTGGAACGCTCGCGCGACGTCGACCGGCGCCCACTGGAGTTGCTCGACGAGTTGCGCCTGCTCCGCCGGCATCGTGAAGGGCTCGAACTTCAGCCCGTCCCCCGCGACGAGGATCCGCCCGACGTTCTGCCCGGAGAAACGGTCCTCGAACTCGCGCTTCAGGCGGGCGGCCGTCTCGTCCGAGATGAAGCCCGGTCCGGTCAGTTGCCCGCTCGGCCGGCTCATGTTCTGGAAGAAGACCGACGAGTTCGTCTGGATCTGCCGCGACTGCGTCGCCGTGAGCGCCGCCGCGTAGAGCGGCGAGACGCCGCATAGCGGATGGAAGAGCGTCAGCGCCCGGTCGTGGATCACGTCCTCCGCCGGAACGATTACCGCGTTCTCGATCCCCGCGAGTTGATCCTCCGCGATCGCGTAGTAGACCTCGCCGTCCGAGGCGACCTTCGCCTGCACGCGCCCCGGGTCGAGGATGTACATCGCGCGGACGACTTCCCGCCGGTCGTACTCCTTCAGGACGTAGGTATTCCCCCAGAGCAACTTCGAGATGATCCACTGCTCCAGGAACTGAAGCGGCGTCTGGTAGCGGTTCGGCCGCCGGAGCGGCGGCGACCACGCCGCGTTCTCGGCGTCCGCCCAGATCTCGCGCTTCGTCTGCTTCTGCTGAAGCACGAGCGGGAGTTTCGCGACGTCGCGCGCGATCAGTTGGACGCACGCGTAGACCGGCGACGAGGATAGGAGCGTCTGCGTCCCGTCGATCGTCAGGTTCCGCTGCCACATCCCGCCGAACGCCTCAACGAGCGTCCCCCAAGGCGACCGGAGCCCGAAGGTGGAGATCGGCGTGACGGTGTTCAGATCCGTCGCCTTCCTCCGGAAGAGGTTCCGGAGCGACGGGAGTTTCACTGGAGCGTCTTCCCGCGCCGCGTGCGGCGCGCGGTTAGAGCCCGGGTCGAATAGGTCGGCTCCTCCGGCTGCGGCTTGACCCGCGCGCGGCCGAGGACGATGAGGAGTTGAACGTGGAGATCTTCCGCGTCGAACTCCTCTTCGGCGTTCAAGGCTCGCCCGCCGTAGACGTGGCTCGACGAGGAGATCATTCGGGTCATCTTCGGCACGACGCTGCCTCCGAACGGAAAGCGAGGAAAAACGGGGCGGCCCGAAGGCCGCCCCTAGGGCACGGCAACGCTGAGGAGGTTAGACGTACGCCGCCGAGCGGATGAACTGGCACGCCTGCGAGCGCGCCTTCGTCCAGTTGATGTGCCGGACGCCCTTGATCGCCACGCTCTCCGTCTGGAACATCGAGACGAGCGAGGCGCCCGTCGCGGTGGCCGTCGACTTCTGCGAGGAACTGTCGACCATCTCGACCGCGACCTGATCGCTCGCCTCGACGCTCGCCCCGCCGTCGTCGGCGAGGAAGACCTCGCCCGGCTTGAGCAGGATCAGGAGGTTGTCCCAGTCCGGCGAGCCGGTCGTGTCCGCGACCTGCGTCGTGAAGACCGGCCGCCCCATCAGCGTCCCGCCGGTCGGCGTGAGCCCCGGGAACTGCGGATTCCCGAGCGAGGTCACCATCAGCGAGAGCGCCTCGGCGAGTTGCTCGGTCATGATGATCACGCACCCGTCGAGCGAGATGTTCGCCGCGTAGAAGTTCGTGGTCATCGCCTTCCAGTCCGCCTTGAAGGCCGCGTAGTCCGTACCGGACGCCTGCCTCGCCGTGACGCCGTAGGTGAGCGACGGCGGCTGGATGTTCGTCTGCCCGCCGGAGTTCGGGTCGATCAGGCCCGTGTCCATCTTCTGCTGGAGCGCGCGCGCGAGGTCGTTGCGGACCATCATCTCCGCCGACGGCGTCGAAAGCATCGCGAGTTCCTTGGTCACGACCGTCAGGCCCGCGACCTTCGTGATGCCGAGCGAGACGCTCGTCGACGCCATCTGGCTCGCCGGGATCGCCGCGCCTTGCCCGACCCAGTAGGCGGTCGTGCCGCTCGTCGCCCCGCCGACCCGGATGTTGAACGGCACATTCCGCCATCCCTGGATCCGGCCGATCAGCGTCATCGGGCGCAGGTACTCGATGAACTCGCTCGCGATGTCCTGCGCGTACGCCCACTCGGACGCCCACGTCGCGGTCGTCGAGTCGCCCGCGTTGACGGCCGCCTTCAGCGCGAGCGGGACGTCCGGGGCGGTGTCCATCCACCGCTTCTCGGAGCGGTAGATGTCCTCCGGCGAGAGCAGGCGCCCTTCGCGCTGGTAGTACTTCGCGCGCGCGAGGCACATCGCCATCCTCGCGAAGCGGACGCCGGGCTCCAGGTTCGCCTTCGCGCGGACCGTGGCCGGGACGCGCGCGGGCTTGCCGGCCGCGCCCTCGTCGTTCTGCGGGACCGGCTTCGCGGTCTCGGCGTTGAGCTTCTCCGCGATCCGCAGGCGCTTCAGTTGCGCGTCGATCGCCTCGATCTCGCCCTGGAGCGTGTCGAACGCCTCCTGATCCTCGGCGGTCATCGTCTCGCCTTCGGCGCCGGACTTCTGCGCGAGGTCTTGGAGTTCCGCCGCTTTCGCGGCACGGGTCGCCTCGAACGCCGCGATCTGTTCCTTGAACGTCTTCATGTCTGCCTTCCTTTTCGAGTAAACGCCCGCAGCGCCGGGCTTGATGGAAACGGTCACGTTGACTGGCGACCGGCTTGCCTTTTCGATGCTTTCCAAAATCGCGTGCGCGGTGAGCGCGCGCTCATCCGCCGCCTTGATCGCGGAGATGCTCGCCTCGGCGTTCGCCGGGATCGTGACGGCGGAGAGTTCGAGCCAGTCCCATTTGATGAACCGGATCCCGTTGGTCTCCTCCATGAACGAGTGCTCGATCGAGCGGAACCCGATCGAGAGCCCGCGCACGAGCCCCGACTTGATCGACTGCCACGCCTCGTCGAGGCGTTCCTTCAACCGTCCGGGCTCCGAGACCTTGACGAACTTCGCGGTGATCGCGATCCCGTCCTTCGTCACCTTCGCCTGCGTGACGTGGCCGATCGGCTCGCGCGAGTCGTGCTGCCAGAGAAGCGGAATCGGGAGCGTGAACTGCGCGCCCTTCGGCTCGACGATGTCCCCGACCCGGTCCGGGCTCGGCGTCGTCGCAATCCCGGAGATAACCCGCAGATCGTCGTCGCCGTCGTCGACCGCCCGGATCTCGAAGGTCGAATAGGCGCGCTGAATCGCGCCCGGCTCCCGCGTGGGCATAGCTGTTCCTTTCGCTTGGAGCGCCCGAGGCGCTAGAGGACGAAGATCTTGTATTCCGGCGCGGCCGGCGGCTGCTGCGGCGTCACGCCCTCGGCCATCGCGAGCGCGACCATCCCGTCGATTCGCCCCCGGCTCTTCTGCTTCGTGAACTTCCGATTTCCCGCCGGGTCGCGGAGCACCTTCGCGTTGCCGGCGCACATCGTCAGGACCGGGTGATTCCCGTGCCGGTACTTCCGCGCGAGGAGTTTCGACTCGACTGCGCGCAGCGCGGGACTCATCGAGACGAAGCCCTGCCCGAACTCGACGAACCGCTCCAGTTGCGCCTCCGTGAATCCCGCCTTCGAGAGCCACGGGCGGAGGTGGCGCATGTTCCAGCGATCGAATGCGACCGCGCGGACGTCGTGCGTCGAGAAGATCTCGAAGAGCCACTGCGCGACGAACTCGTATTCGATCGCGCGCCCCGGCGTCGTCCGCAGGAAACCCTGCCGGTGCCAGACGTCGTACGGTACGCGGTCGGCGCGCGCCTTCTCCGCGAGCCCTTCCTCCGGGAGCCAGAACGTCGGAACGACGTCCCCGTCCTCGGTAAGCAGGACGGCGCAGGTCAGATCGGAGACTTCCGAGAGGTCGAGCCCGATGTAGATCGGCCGCCCGGCTAGCGGTTTCGGCGGCTCCGCGTTCTCGCCCCAAACGGCGCGCGTGACGAACGGGTCATTCGCCTCGACGCGCTGGTTCAGGATCAGGTTCCGATACGACGCCTCGCGCGCCGGGAGTCGCCGCGCCTCCTCCGCCATCCGGAGGACTTCCTCGCGGTTCATGAACTCCTTGAAGTGCGGGTTCGCCGCCCGGATCGTCGCCTCCGCGAACGGCGGCGCGTCGAGCGGCGCGGAATAGAGGACGACCTTTACGCGCGGGTCCGGCTCCGCGAGAGCCTTGTCAATGATCGTCGAGAGGAGATCCGCGTCCGTCGGCGCCTGCGTCGAGATGATCACGGAGAGCGGCGAAGTCTGCGCGCCGCCCGCCGTCTCCAGCGCCTCGAAGAGTTCCGAGCGCGGTCCGGAGACCTGCCCGAGTTCGTCGTGGACGATAAAGCACGGCGAGAGTCCGTACGCCGTCGACGCTTCCGCCGAGAGGGCGCGGTAGAGCGTCCCGATCTCCGCGCAGTGGAGTTGCTTCGACGCCTCGCGGATCGCGACCCACTTGCTCAACTCGGGCGCCATGCGGACCATCTTCGCGGCCAGGGCGAAAAGGATCGCCGCCTGATCCCGCGACTGTGCCGCCGAGAAGAGGTGCCCGTTGTAGACCGCCTCCGGTCCGACGAGATGGAGCAGAAGCAGGAACGCGGCGAACGTCGTCTTCGCGTTCTTCCGCCCCATCGAAAGGATGAACGTCCGGGTCGGGGAGTCGTAGATATCCCGGAGCCACCGCCGCTGTTCCGCCGTCAGACGGACCGGCCGCCCGACCTTGATTCCCTCCGGAACCCGGCAGTATTTCTCGATCCAGCGCGCGTTCCGCTCGCCCCTCGTCGGGGGCGCTTTCGGCTTCCGCGCCGCCGGCTTACGCTTCCCAGGGGCGGGCGCCGCGCGGCCTTGCGGAGATGGTTCCAGCACTTTCCTTGTGGACCCTCGCCGACGGGGCGATCCGGAGCTTCATCGCGAGGTTCGCGAGCATCCGGGACGTCCGCTCCGCCTGCGCCATGTATCGCTCGAACCGCGCGAACCCGCCCTCCGTGAGCAACTGCTCGTCGGCCATCGAGTCGAGCACCCGCCGGATCTGATCCGCCCGCTCCGACGTCTGGCAGTACGCGATCAGAAGCGGCTCCGCCTCCGGCGTGATCATGTTCCCCGCCGGCGAGTCGACGACCGCCCGCCAGACCTCCCGCTGCGTCGGCGTGAGCGGGACCGGCGGCTGCCTCGGCCCGCCCCGGAACGGCAGGACCGCCCCGCCGACAGCCGGGACGTTGAGCGACGCGGCGGACTTCCTACCCCTTGATGCCATTAGCTTTTCGGCTCCTTTCGGTCCCGGGCGGCCCCGCCCCGGGCGGGTTTAGCGTTTCGCGGCTTGGCGGACGGTCTCCGGAAAATGACGCTTTTCCGTCAATCTTCCCCCCCCGTCTGTCGAGATTTCTACGCCCTCTTTTAGGGCGAAATCCCTAGACAGATCTAGGGCTTGTGTCGGCTTCGATGATCGGCCAACCGTCCAGCCCGATCGCTGGTTTCGCTTCCAGCCCGCGATCCGCTAGGGACTTCTCGGCGTGGCAGGGGGCGCAGAGACCCTGGAGGTTCGCCTCCTCGTCCGGCCCGCCCTTGTGCAGCGGGACGACGTGGTCCAGCTCGGCGGCCGGTACGGCTCGACCTTGGGCGAGACAGGCGACGCAGAGCGGGTTACGGCGGAGGTAGCGGAGGCGCCTAGCTTGCGCCCTCCGGGAGCGGTCCCTCGGGGTCGGCTTCGGCTTCATCCCGTAGCGGGAGGACGTAGAACGAAGGGGAAAGCGCGCCCGTCCCGCTTAGAGGGTAGCCACTCGGCGAGCGCCGGACGATGGAGGCGGACTATAGACTAAGTCCGGGATCTTGGAAAGGGCATCGGCGACGGCGTACTCGCCGAGGAGGACGAGGTGCTCGTACTCCCGGAGGGTTACCGTGTAGCCGAGCCGGCGCCGGAGGTGCCGGAGAGGTATCCCGATCGGGAGCCAGGGCCAGCAGTACCTGTATGTGACCGCCCGGTAGTTCGGCTTCGGGATCCCCTGTAGGATCTCCTGCGTCCGGATCGCCCGGCGTTGATCGTGCGCCGGGCGAGGCTTCGGGGGATCCCAGACCTGCGGGCTTCTCCAGTTCCCCTCGGCCGAGAACGCGCGGCCCTTACGCGCGCGGTCCCGAAAGAAGTAGGCCCACTCTCGAAGCCTCTCGCGTGCTTCATCGAGGTCGACCATCGTCTACTCCTGCGGCATCTCGCCGATGAGATGCGCGGATTATAGCGGTTGCCTGCCGCGCCGTGCCTCGCCGCGCCTCGCCGCGCCTTGCCTCGCCTGCCTTGCGGTGCCTAGCCTTGCCCTGCCGCGCCAAGCCCAGCCTGCCTCACCGCGCCTCACCGCGTCTCGCCTCGTCAGGCCACGTCAATCCGCGCCTCGCCTGCCCAGCCTCGCCCAGCCATGCCACGCCCGGCCGCGCCGCGCCTGCCTCGCGAGGCCGATCGATGCCCTGCCCAGCCACGCCATGCCTGCCTCGCCTCACCATTCCGTGTCCCGCCCCGCCCAGCCCAGCCTCGCGCACCCCGCCACGCCTGCCATGCCTCGCCGGGGCAGGCCGTTCGACGCCGCGCCAGGCCGCGCCAAGCCTGCCCAGCCTTGCCATGCCGTGCTCTGCCGGTCCGAGCCTAGCCGGCGGCGCCGTGCCGCGTCCGGGCTAGTGGAGCGCCCGAACTACATCACTCGCCGTCTTGATCGCGGTCATCGCGACCGTGATCTGCGCCATCCTCATCTGGTCGGCGTTCCCGCTCGCTTCCGCCGCAAGCCGAAGCTCGTCGCACGCCTGCACCGCTGCGCGGAGTTTCGACTCCAGCTCGCCGAGCGCGCGGCCGAACAAGTCCACGTCTTGCACCACGACCGAGAGGGGCTCGTAAAAGCCCTCCTTCGACTGCTTCTGGCTCTCGGTCGGGACGTGAATCGCCCGCTCCGAACCAGCCTCGGTAATGATGGGGATCACACGGATCAGCGTGCGCGCCTGCGCGAGCCGGTATTCGTATCCCGCCTTCTTGTCGTCCCACTCGAACTCGTCGTGCAGCGGCGAGGACTTCGGTTTCGCCGACTCGACGACCAGCGACGGAGTGAGCCTTTCGCCAGCCGCTTTCGCTTCGTTGTAGATGCGGGTCAGCTCGACCGATCGCGCATCCGCCGCTTCCCTTTTTGCCGTCCTGACGTGCCGATTGCTCATGGTTCTCTCCTTGGGTTAATTGCCTGCCTTGCCCCGCCTCGCCGCGCCCAGCCTTGCCCCGCCTGCCTTGCTAGGCCACGCCAAGCCCATACCGCACCGGACGGGGCCTGCTCCGCTACGCGGCGAGGGAGAACGTGCCCCAGCCGAGCCCCGCACTTTCACGCGAGTCCGGCCGGCCCTCGCCGATGCCGACCTGAGCCCCGACGCGGTGCATCAGATTGGCGACGTCTTCGGCGGTGAATTGGTCCGCGTCGTAACGGACCCGCACCTGCGCCGACCATGTCCGCCACATCGGACGGACGCGGATGTCCGCGACCCCGGTCTGGTTCCTGACGGCCATGTCCGTGCGCTCGGGCGCTCCCTCGATCTTGATCAGTGGGACGCCGTCGATCGCATCGAAGCCGTCCGCCTCTACGAACACGCTCAACTTGGCGAGCGTCATCTTGAAGCCGACGAGACGACACGCGCTGATCATCGCTTGACGGAATGCGCCCGCCGGGATGCCGCACCACCCTTCCGCCGACTTGTGCATCGCCTGAACGTAGTCGTCCTCAAAGTCACGCGCCTCGCGGACTTTCTTTCCGCGCGCCACGCTACCGGCCATCATCTTCGCCTTCATAGCCTGCATCGCCTTGGCGCTGAACCGCGCCTGCACATATGGGGCCGTTCCGGTGATGGTGAAAACCGCCGTCCGAATGTCCGGCGCCTTGATGACGACCGGGGTCGCCGTTGCCTGCTTCGTTGCCATTTGATGCCTCCACTAGTTTGCGGTGATTGCTCCGGCTCACCGCGTGCCGGTTGATGCCTGCATTGCCTTGCCTTGCCGCGACCCGACTCACCGGGACTAGCCGCACCACGTCTCGCCTTGCCTTGCCTGCCGCGCCTTGCCCTGCCCAGTCAAGCCACGCCCGGCCTTGCCACGCCCTTCCCAGCCTGCCTTGCCTCGCCTCGCCCTGCCGTGCCGAACCCTGCCACGCCAAGCCATGCCTGCCTACCTGCTCCCCGCCCTTCGCCGGTCGCGCTTGCGCTTGTCCTTCATCCGCTTCCGTTCGCGCTCCTCCGCCGTCAGACCGTCCCGCGCGAACGCCTCCTCGGCGCGCCTCCGGTTGTATGCCAGGAGCGCCTCCGTGCCACCGCTCCTGCGCTTGCGCGCCTCCTCGTCGAGGTCGTCCTCGGGGCGGTAGAGCGGACGGACGAGCCGGCCGTCGCGCGGTTCGGGCGCCGGAGGGGAGAGCCAGGACGGGAGATCGGTCACGCTATAGCGCCGGGACTTCGGTCTCGGCATTGATCTCGTTCACAGGCTCTCGACCTCGATCTCGGCGCGCGCCGGGATCCCCCAGACCTTTTCGACCGTCTGCCGGACGATCTGCGCGTCGTCCTCCCAGAGGACGGACGTCAAGGCGTCCTCGACCGCGCGGAGGAGCTTCGTCGCGTCCGGCTTCCCGATCGGCCAGGGCGTCGTCTTGCCCGCCTTCGAGAGCAGGATCCCTCCGCTCCTGAAATGCCCCTTCGGGCGCTGCCGGTAAAAGACGATCCGCAGCGCGAGCGGCCCGCGCAAGACGTCCGAAATCCCCACCGCGCGCTTCGCGAGAAGCGCCGACTTCGCGACCTCCTGCCGCCATGCTCGGCCCTTCTCAGCGTCATCGACGACGTTGATCACCGGCGCTCCGCCCTCGCGCGTGACGATCGAGCCGTCCTTCCGGCGCAGCGCGAAGGCGCGCTTCGAGCCGGCCGGTTGCGCGACGCCGTAGACGGTGAAGCGGATCACCAGACGGCCCACATCAGCGCCGCCGAGGCAATCGCGAGCGCCGGGACCGGGTCGCGCTTGTGCGCCGCCTGAATCACGGCGATCCCCATGAACCCGAACGCGAGGCCGAGCGCGACCTTCTGCCCGAACGTCACGACTAGATCCGCTCCGGCTTCGCCCCAGCCGAGACCGCGCGCTCCATGTCGGCGATCTTCGCCGGGCGCGGATCGCCCCACATCTCCGCCGCCAGGAACGCGCGCACCGCCGCCGCGCTCTTCGCGCGGATCAGCCTCGGCGTCGCCGTCGAGGTCTTCGACTCGACGAAGAACAGCGTCCCGTCGTCCTGCTTCTCCTGCTCGGCCATCTTTTCCTCCATCTCTGCCCGGGAGCGCCGGGCGCGCTAGATACGTTCGACCCTAATCGTGACGCGGCCGTCGAGCGTCGCGCAGTAGCCGGCGAAGTCCCACGTCACTACCGCGCGCGGGAATCCACGCTCTAGGCAGACCTTCTGCACGGCCGCTTTGCGGATCGCGTAAGGGACGCTCGCTACGGCGAGCAGCAACATTCCGAAGAAGAGGGTAAGCGCGATCAGGAAAAGGCCGGCGAGCATCCGCTCTAGCGCGTCCATATGTCGCCACTCTCCTGTCATTGCGCTCCCCCTTGATTCTCCTGAGGCCTGATCGAGAGCCGCACACGCTCCCCGAGGAGCGTCGTCGCGAGCGCGCCCGCCTGATCCGGCGTCGGCCGGAACTGGACCCGGAACGTCAACGCCA
>CAZXLQ010000033.1:8727-25970 GCA_964641945.1 uncultured Clostridia bacterium | reverse complement strand
CGGGCGTGCGGTACAACCACTTTGCGGGAGATGCAAGGCCGGCCGTGATGAGCGCTCACGAAGGGGCAGCCCGAGCTCTCGAGATGGCGGTGGCGGACGCGGGCCGATTGAGCGTGCGGTACAACCACTTGCCGGGAGATGCATGGCCGGCCGCTCACTGCGTTCGCGGTTCTGGTCCTACGCAAGGCGTCCGATCAGATCGATGCCGTTACTTCGACAACACGACCGGCTGGATCAGAGATTGTCGATGACGCGACGCAGCTTCTCGTTCACCTGATCGGCCGCCGACGTCAGGTTCGGATTCCCGACGATCGAGAGCATCCTGGCCGCATCCACCGCCGATACAACCGTGCGTCCGTCATCGTCGTAGACAACCACGTTGCAGGGCAGGAGCAGGCCGATGCCGATCTCCTCCTGCAGCGCCTCATAGGCAAGCGCAGGGTTGCAGGCGCCGAGGATCACGTAGTCACGGAAGTCGACGCCGAGCTTCTCCTTCAGTTTTCCGTGGATGTCGATCTCGCAGAGCACGCCGAAGCCCTCGACACCGAGTGCCTTGCGGGCGCGCTCGACTCCTTCCCTGAACGGAGCGTCAATCGTGCGGCTGTAGCCATACGGGGCGACTCGCGGTACTTCTGCGCTCATCTTCAGTCTCCTCGACCGAGCGAATGAACTGGTGAGCAATCGCGACTACCGTCGCGCCCAACCATTGTGCCTTCACGTGTCGCCCCGCGGCTATCCCAATCGGGACTGTTTCGAATACAGCCGTCGCGACTACCGCCTTCCGAAGATCATCCAGCCGAGGACGACTCCGGCAGCGAGAGACAGCAACGCTGCAATCCACATCCAGCTGAACCCTCCGACCATTCCATTTCCCATCATCCCGCCGCTCATCTTGGAGCCCGTCCAGGCTCCGACTCCCAGTATCACTGTGAGCACGGCGACAACGACGAGCGCCAGATTCAAGGGCGTGTTGTGAGACCTGTTCAAGAGACTCATTTTCATTGTTCCTCCCCACACCGGATCCGCACCGGGCCATGGACCCGCGAGGACTCGGATTCAGCGACTACTTGTCCGGGTGCACCATGGACATCTCGTCGAGATACCGCAGCAGGTTTGCACAATCGGCCGCGACCTTTCCGGAGTCGAGATGATCGGCTCGCACGTCATTCTCGAGAGCGCTCACGGCGTCCTTGAGCATCGCCCGGTGCGTGTCCATCTTCTTCATCATCGCGGACATCTTCGCGAGCTTCTCCTCGCTCATCGTCTTCACGTGCTCGCCGTGGTGCTCCTCCATCTCGTCGAAGCTCCGCTTGATCTCGTCGACGGCGGAGCGGGCGAACGTGGCGTCGAGCGGGGAAGCCGCCAACGCCTGATGATGCAGCGCGTGGGCAAACGCGCCGACCGTGTGCATGTAGGTCGTGGCAAGAACGTGGTGCGGCTCGCTCATCATTCCGTCCATGTTCATCGTGGCCATGTCGTGATGAATCGGCTTCTCGGCGACGTGCTGCTGACCCGTGCGCGCCAGCGCGGTTCCCGAGCCGAAGGCCGAAAGCGCGACGAGCGCAAGAGTCGATATGCCTGTTCGAATTGTCATTGGTCGTTCCTTGTGAGCTCGTCGACGAGCGTTCGCAAATTGACTGTCCTATACATCAGTGCAATGCGTGTGCCTCGAGGTTCCGATCGGGCGTGAAGGAGACTTGGGCCGAATCACCTGAACATCCGGGACATACGACCTGCTTCGCTGACTGCTTGCGGTTCAGGTGTACCAAATCCGTGCACCACCTGGAGCGAGTGCACGCCGCGAAGGCCCGGAACCCCGAACGAAGTGAGGGGCCGGCCTCGGAACAGGCGATCAGTCGATGCCACGCTTGACTCAAAAGCAGTCGGCACTCCCGAGATCGGCCCGTGAGTCCCTTCATCGCAGGTACAGGAACGCTGGTTGCGGTGGATCATTCGACGCCAGGCTCGAATCGAAAACAGACCGAACGGGATCGGCCCGTGAGTCCGTTCATCGCGAGGCTGGCCCTCACTTCGTTCGGGGTTCTGGTTCATACCGGGGAGGCCGCGAAAAAATCTCTTGACTCTGTAGTCGAGTACGGGGTTTAGGCTGCTTCTGTCGCCGCCACCGCGGCACGGGAGGTGAACGATGACAGGATCGGCGATGAAGGCGCGCACTCCGGCACGACTGCTCAAGATCGGCGAAGTCGCAAAGCTCGCCGGAATCGGAATCGAGGCCCTGCGCTTCTACGAACGGCAGGGCCTGCTCACACCGAGCACGCGGACCGAAAGCGGGTACCGGCTCTACGGCGAGGACGCCCTCGAACAGCTCGACTTCGTCCGGCGCTCCCAGGCCCTCGGATTTTCGCTTGCGGAGATCGCGGCGATCGTCGCCGAGAGCCGGGCCGGCCGGAAGCCGTGCTCGACCGTACGTGACCTCGTGCGCCAGCGCATCCGCGAGCTCGACGAACGACTCGCCGAGCTCAAGCGCTACCGCCGCGAGCTGGCGAAGACGCTCGAGGGCTGGGAATCGCTCGGCGACGTCAAGGGCCACGTCTGCGGGCTCATCGAGTCCACCGACGCTCATTCCCCGCGGCCACAATCCAGAAAAATCGGGAGGAAGAACAATGTCGACTGAATCAACGAAGACGACCCTTTCTGTGCCGACCATCCGTTGCGGCGGATGCGCCGAAGCAATCGGCGAAGCACTCAACCGTATCGACGGCGTCGATGCCGTCGACGTCGACGTGCAATCAAAGAAGGTCGCGGTCGAGCATGAACCGCGAATAACCATCGATACGCTCGAGGCGGCGCTCGACAAGGCCGGCTTCCCGGCCGCGTGAGGCGCGAATGTGAGCCCTTCTGGCTCGACTGTGAGGACACCATGACAACGACAGTCGTCAGAGACCCCGTTTGCGGAATGTCGATCGATCCGGCGCAGGCTGCGCGGAGTACCGACTACGGCGGAGAGACCTTTCACTTCTGCTCGACCGGCTGCGCCGACGCATTCGACGCCGAGCCGTCCCGCTATGCCGGCGGCGATGCCGGGGCTTCGGCACTATCACCGGACTCCGACACTCCGGACCAGCACTCCCACAGGACGCCGGAAGACACGTGCGAGCGCGTCGACCTGCCAATCACCGGGATGAGCTGTGCGGCCTGCGCCCGAACGATCGAGAAGACCCTCTCGAAGGCTCCGGGTGTCCGAAGCGCGAACGTCAACTTCGCAACCTCGCGTGCGACCGTCGAATACGACCCGGCTGCCACGAAGGTCGGCGACCTCGTGGCACAGGTCCGCGACGTCGGCTACGGCACGTCCAGAAGCGCTCACGCGGATTTCATCGTCGACGACTCGTCACGGCCACCCGGAACCGCTGGAACGCTCGAGGGCCGTATGGAACGGCTGCCCGGCGTCGTGGCTGCGTCGTTCAACTCGGCGACGTCGACCGTTCGCGTCGAGTACCTGCCCGGGAGCGTCGATCTCGCCGCAGTCCGCGCCGCAATCAACGCCGCTGGATACGACCTTCAAGACGCGGACGGGAACACCGGTGAGGTGTCCGTCGAGGACTCGGACGACGCGCATCGTGAAGCCGAGTACCGCGAACTCCAACGCAAGTTCTGGGTCGCCGCCATCCTTTCGGCCCCGGTGCTCGTGATCGCGATGGCGCACGGCAGCATTCCGTTCCTCGACTTCGCGGGCGTCGAGTGGCTGCAGCTCGCACTGACGACACCGGTCGTGGTGTACGCCGGAGCGCAGTTCTACCGCGGCGCCTGGGCGGCCTTCCGCCATCGCGCCGCCGACATGAACACGCTGATCGCCGTCGGAACAGGCGCGGCGTACCTCTACTCGGTCGCGGCGACCGTCGCGCCCGGCTTCTTCGCAGCGACTGCCGGTTCGGAAATGGCCGCGATGGGACACGCCGTCCGGCCGCCCGTCTACTTCGAGGCGGCAAGCGTCATCATCGCGCTGATACTGCTCGGCCGGATGCTCGAGGCGCGCGCGAAGGGACGAACGGGCGAGGCGATCCGGCGGCTCGCGGGCCTGCAGGCCAAGACGGCGCGCGTCGTCCGCGACGGCGTCGACGTCGACGTGCCGGTCGAAGACGTCCGCCGCGGCGACACCGTCCTCGTCCGGCCGGGCGAGAAGGTGCCCGTCGACGGCATCGTCGAGGAGGGCGCATCGACGATCGACGAGTCGATGCTGACGGGCGAGAGCCTTCCGGTCGAGAAGTCCGCCGGCGACGAAGTCTTCGGGGCGACGATCAACAAGACCGGATCGTTCCGGTTCCGCGCCACGAAGGTCGGCAAGGACACGGCGCTGCAGCAGATCGTGAAGATGGTCGCCGACGCCCAGGGCTCGAAGGCCCCGATCGCGCGGCTCGCGGACGTCATCAGCGGGATCTTCACCCCGATCGTCATCGCGATCGCCATCGCAACTTTCGTCGTGTGGTTCGTAGCCGCACCTGAGGACGTCCGGTTCTCGATGGCGCTCGTGAACTTCGTGTCGGTGCTCATCATCGCGTGCCCGTGCGCGCTCGGCCTCGCGACGCCGACGGCCATCATGGTCGGCACCGGACGAGGCGCCGAGAACGGCATCCTCATCAAGGGCGGCGAAAGCCTCGAAACGGCCCACCGCATCCAGACGGTCGTGCTCGACAAGACCGGAACGATCACGGAAGGGAAGCCCGCGATGACCGACGTCGTCGTCGCGCCGGACGCCTCCATCGCGGAAGACGAACTGCTGCGCCTGGCAGCGTCGGCAGAAGCGGCCAGCGAACACCCGCTCGGCGAAGCCATCGTCGCCGGCGCGAAGGGGCGAGGCATCGAAGTGGCGCGCGTCACTGACTTCGCCGCGGCCCCCGGACACGGGATCGAGGCTACGGTGGACGCACGGCGCGTGCTGATCGGCAGCGCGAAACTCCTCGGCGACCGGGGGATCGACACGAGCGCTCTCGAAGCGCGGGCGTCCGCTCTCGCAACGGACGGCAAGACGCCGATGTTCGTGGCGCTCGACGGCGGCTTTGCGGGTCTCATCGCGGTCGCCGATCGCGTGAAGGCCGAATCCAGTGACGCTGTTGCGGCGCTCCGCAAGCTCGGAATCGAAGTCGTGATGATGACGGGCGACAACACGCGGACGGCGGAGGCTGTTGCGCGCCAGGTCGGCATCGAACGCGTGCTCGCCGAGGTGCTGCCAGAGGGCAAGTCGGCCGAAATAAAGCGGCTCAGGCAGGGAGGCCGCGTCGTCGCGATGGTCGGCGACGGCATCAACGACGCGCCCGCACTCGCCGAAGCCGACATCGGCATCGCCATCGGCACGGGTACGGACGTCGCGATGGAGGCCTCGGACATCACGCTCATTCGCGGCGACCTTCGCGGCGTCGTGACGGCCATCGCGCTCTCGCGTGCGACGATGCGGACGATCAAGCAGAACCTGTTCTGGGCGTTCGTCTACAACGTCGTGGGAATACCGGTGGCGGCCGGCGTGCTCTATCCGTTCGGAGGATGGCTGCTTTCGCCGGTCCTTGCGAGTGCGGCGATGTCGCTCTCGAGCGTGTCGGTAGTCACCAACAGTCTGCGGCTGCGCCGGTTCCGGCCGGCGCGGGAGGTGAAGTGAACATGGACGCAATGGAATTCGGTGTCGTGGTTGGGGGCGTCGCAGCGATCGCCTTCGTGCTCTGGTATTTCTTTGGCGAGAGGGAACGGACAGCAGCGTCGGTGGACGACACCGGGATCCAGCGGGTGAAGATCACGGTGCAGGGTGGGTATTCGCCCGACGTCGTCGTCGTGAAACAGGGAACTCCGGTGCGTCTCGACTTCTATCGGGACGAAACGGCGGCGTGCAGCGAGCAGGTCGTGTTCGGCGACTTCGGGATTGCGCGCGATCTGCCTTCCTTCAAGACGACGACGATCGAGTTCACCCCCGACAAGGCCGGCGAGTTCACGTGGACCTGCGGAATGCGGATGCTGCGCGGCAAGCTGATCGTCGAGGCCAGGTGATGCCGTGGCAGGATCGGTACCGCGAGCGGTAGCGGGTCGCATGAAAGGCGGTACACGCGACAGGTGCACTTCGAATGGGTCTTTCTGACTCGTCCGGCATCGAGTCGGAAGGACGGCCCCTCGCTACCGCTCCGAGTTCCGGGGCGTGCGGTCTCGTGAAAAGGACGCCTTCATTCGGAAGGACGCTCAGAACTCCACGATCTGCCTTCCCGTCAACGCATCAACGTAGAACGTCGTACCGTCCGCGAGCGCGACTTCGTAGAACGCACGCCTTCGGCCCTTGATCCGTTTGAGCTCGATCTCAGTGGCACTCGCTCCCGCCACCCGCTCTGCAGCCAGTGCGACCCGACGGAATCCCGAATAACGGGGCGAGATTCGAAGCGGAGAAAGCGTGGCAACCGAATCGGCGTCTTTCGGCTTGTTGCCTCGCGCTTCGCCGGTCGTCGCGTCGAACCGATACTCGAGTCCCGAAGAGAAGATGATCTTCCAGAGAGGTTTCGACGCCTTCGCGTCGTATTCGATGTCGATGCGGATGACGTCTCCGATCGCCCCGGCAGCCCGGGCTCGCCGGATCGCGACGCGCGGCTCGGAGTAGCGTACGGACCAAGACAACGCCGGTGCGGAATCGTCCTGTGTGCTCCTCGCACGGGCAACATCCGGATAGACCATTCGCGACGACAACACCGCGGCATCCCGACCCAGACGCTTCGCCACGGAAGTGCCGGCGTAGAGCGACAGGAACATCTCCGCGTGTTCTTCCGGCGGACCGAAGCCGTACGCCTGCTGCTCGGACCACGCGCGCTCGGGCGTCCAACCCTCGACGCGCATCCGATACATCGCGCAGGCCGTTCCGGCGCGGTGCTTGCCGCCGGAACAGTGCACGTAGATCGGCGCGTCGGCCTTCGTGATCAGGTCGAGGACCTTCTGCATCGTGGCGGGATCGGGCGCGTCGTGGCCGGTGAGCGGGAACGAGTGGTACGTCATTCCGAGTTGCCTGCAGACCTCGGCTTCCTCGGGCTCCGGATCGTCGCGCAGATCGACGATCGTTCGGACGCCGAGCGCGTACAGGTTCTTCAGGCCGTCGGCCGTCACTTCGCCGCCACGCAGAAACGTCGGCGTCACCCGTCCGAAGTTGTCGACGCCCGCGGGATTCCCGACAGCCTTCGACTCCTGCGCCAGCGCGGTCGAGCTGACGAGAATCGTGGCGACGAGTACGGCGGCGAGTCCGCGACAGTGTCGAATCAACCGGGTCATGGCTCCTCCGGGAATGAGGCCGTCGGCGCAACAGCCGCGCATCGGCGAGGTTGCAGTGCGACGTGCCCTCATCATACGACTCGAACGTGACAGATCAATGAACGACGTCAGCGGGCTCTCACGACGGAGTCAACTCGAGCATCAGACCCGTGCGCCGAACGAAACCGCTGCGCGGTAGGAAGCGCGAGGCATCGAACGCAGTACCGGGATTCAGGTTGTGATGTTACGTGTCAGACGACGAAGCTTCCGAAGAGCGCCGAAGGCGCGAAAGAACCAGAGCCCACGGCGCAAGCCGTGGGTCGACGAATGTCAGTCGGTGGAGCCCCGACAAGGGGCGAAACAGAATCTGCGGGCGCGCGCGGCCACGATGTTTCGCCCCTGCCGGGGCTCTCGCGTCTATCGTTGGTATTCCCACGGCTTACGCCGTGGGCTCTGGTTCTTTCGCGCCTGCGGCGCTCTTCAGAACAGTTCCGCGCCACGGTTTCGTTGAACGCGCACGGTACTGATGCGTGAGGTGACCGGGCCGTGAATGCCTCTTCACTGGGCAGACTGCAGGTCGGTGGGCACGTTCGCGACCTTCCGGCCACGGACTAGCAGGTACAGCGCGGGCATCAGGAACAGGTTCAGGAACGTCGACGACACCAACCCGCCGAGGATGACCACCGCCATCGGATGCTCGATCTCCTGGCCGGGCTTCACGCCGGTCACCACGATCGGCAGCAGTGCGAGCGCCGTCACCGTCGCGGTCATCAGGATCGGCGCCAGTCGTTCTTCGGAACCTCTCAGGATGAGGGGCACACCGAATTCCATTCCCTCGCTCTCCTCGAGATGGCGATAGTGGCTCACGAGCATGATTCCGTTGCGCGCCGCGATCCCGAGCACGGTCACGAATCCGACCAGCGCTCCGAGCGACAGCACGCCCCCCGACAGGAACGCACCGGCCACGCCGCCGACGAGCGCGAACGGGAAGCTCGCGAACACGAGCGCCGTCAGGCTCGTCGACCGGAAGTCCGCGTACAGGATCATCAGGATCCCCAGCAGCGCGAGCCCCGACAGCGCCAGCAGGCGGTTTCGCGAAGCCTGTCGCGCCGCGTATTCGCCGAGAAACTCCGGATGATACCCGCGTTCGAACGACAGCCCGCGCACCTTGGCCTCGACCTCGCGCGCGACCGTGCCGAGGTCGCGGCCCTTCACGTCGAGCGTCACGTCGATCCGGCGCGATGCCGACTCGCGCATGACGACGTTCGGCGCGGGCGCGATCCGCAGGTCCGTCACGTCGCCGAGCGGAACGTCACCGTCCGACGGCGTGCCGATCCGCACTTTGCGCATCGATTCGAGGTCGTCGCGTACGCTTTCCACGCCCCAGACGACGACGTCGACGACCTGTTGCCCCCCGTACAGCTCTCCGACCTTGGTCCCCTTGACGAGCGTCGTCGCAGGCTGTCGCACGTCTCCGGGCGTCAGTCCGAACCGGAACGCCGCATCCGACTTCAGCCTCGCCTCGATCTGCGGAACGAGCACCTGCTGCTCGACCTTCAGGTTCGTCACGCCCTCGACGCCTTCGACAGCGGTCTTGATCTCGGCCGCCTTGGTGCGCAGTCCGTCGAGGTCGGGTCCGTAGAGTCGGACCACGACGCTTGCGCTCGCGCCAGTCAGCACTTCCTTGATGCGTTCGCGCAGGTACGTAAGCACGTCGCGATAGAGGCCAGGGTATCCGTCGACCGTCTCCTGGATGTGCGCGACCGTCGTGTCGTGATCGACGTCTGGATCGATGCTGATCCAGAGTTCGGCGAAGTTGGGGCCCACGACCTCGTCGGCAACTTCCGCCCGGCCGATGTGCGAGCCGAAGTTGCGGACTCCGGGAATCGTGCGCAGTTCCTTGCTGGCCTGCGTCGTAATGCGCGTCATGGCCTCGAGCGAGGTTCCGGGCTTGCCGACCCAGTGCATCAGGAAGTCCGTTTCCTTGAACTCCGGCAGAAACGCTTCGCCGAGGAAGGGAAACGCCACGCCGGTCACGAGGAACACCGTCAGCACGATAGCCACGGCCCACCGGGGGCGCGCAACGATTCGCGGCAATACGGTCCGGTAGCCGCGCTTCAGTACGCGCGTCAGCGGCGGATCTCCGCGGTCTTTCCGGACGCGCGACAGCAGCATCAGCGAGAGCGCCGGCGTGACCGTCAGCGCGACGCCGAGCGAAGCGAGCACGGCGAGCACGTAGGCCACCGCGAGCGGCCGGAAGAACGAGCCCGACAGTCCGTCGAGGAAAAAGATGGGAAGGAAGACGAGCACGACGATCATCGTCGCGTAGACGATCGCGCTTCGAACCTCGAGCGACGCGTGGAGCACGACGAGCAGGGGCTTTTCCGGCGAGCCGGCCTCGCGATTGAGGCGAAGCCGGCGAACGATGTTCTCGACGTCGATGATTGCGTCGTCGACGACTTCGCCGAGTGCGAGCACGAGCCCCGCGAGGATCATCGTGTTGATCGTGCTGCCCCACCAGTGGAGAACGACCATCGCGGCAATCAGCGATAGCGGTATCGCCAGCAGGCTGATGAGCGCCGTTCGCCACTCGAACAGGAAAGCGGCAAGGATGATGACGACGAGCAGGCAGCCGAGCAGCAGGGCATGGTTCAGGTTGCTGATCGCGCGCTCGATGAACGTGGCGGGGCGGAAGATCGTCGAATCGATATCGAGACCCGTCAGTCCCGGTCGAAGCGCATCGAGCGCGGCTTCGACGTTGCGCGTGACTTCCAACGTGTTGCCCCACGGCTGTTTCTCGACGATTAGCAGTAGCCCGGGCATGTCGTTGATGACCGCGTCGCCGATGGGAGGCGCATGACCCTCCCTGACGTCGGCCACGTCCCCGAGCTTGAGCGCCGAGCCGTTGCGGAACGCCACTGGAACGCGCGCCAGGTCGCCGGCCACGGCAATCGGCGACACGTGCGTGACCGAGAGCCGCTGGTTCGGCGTGTCGACGAACCCGCCCGCCCCCGGCGCCGTTGCATCTCGCGCCGCGCGCGTCACGGCGTCGAGGCTCGTTCCGTGCGACCGCAGCCGATCGGGATCGACGAGCACCTGGATCTGCCGGTCCCTCTCTCCCCAGATGGCAACGTTGGCCACGCCGGGAATCGCCATCAGTCGCGGCCGGATGGTCCACCGGGCGAGCGTCGTCATCTCCATCTGCGACATGGACGTCGACGACACGCCGATCTTCATGCAGCGACTCGTGGATGAGAGCGGGGACAGGATAACCGGCGGGCGCGCCACGTCCGGCAAGTGGCCGGCGACGATCGCCAGCCGCTCCTGAACGAGCTGCCGCGCGCGCATCAGGTCCGTGCCCTCCTGGAAGATGAGAACCACGGACGAAAGACCGAGGACTGACTTCGATCTCAGTGTCTTGAGCCAGGACGTGCCGTTGACGGCCTGCTCGATCGGAACGGAGATGAGGCTTTCGACCTCCGCGGTCGAAAGACCCGGTGCTTCGGTCTGTATCTCGACGAGCGGGGGCGCGAACTCCGGGAAGACGTCGAGGGGCGTCGATCGAATGGTCTGCAGTCCGACGACCATCAGGACGATCCCGAGGACGACGACCACGGCGCGAAGGTTTAGTGCGGTCCTAACGATCCAGCTCATCATGGCGCGAGCTCCAGGTCCTGCATTCTGGTCACTTCCCCGGTCCGAATTCCGTGCCGAAGAGCTCCGCCGCGCCCGATGTGACGACGCGCGTTCCCGGCTTGGGACCCCTGGACAGGACCGCGAGGCGATCGACGACGTCGCGGACTTCGACCGGCCGTCTGATGAAGACTTGCGGCGCCGTGTTCTCATAAACCCACGTGCCGCCGTTGATGTCGTGAAGCACCGCTTCCCAGGGCACGACGAGGCTGTCCTCCGTTGACTTCAACGCGAGCGTCACGCCGACGCGTTCGCCCGGCCGCAGCCGTCCGTCGCCGTTCGGGAGCTCGTAGTACAGGTCCGCCGTGGACGCTGCCGGGTCGGCCGTAGGCGGAGCCGAAACGGGCCGCGCAGAGCGGGCGGGAGACCCGGGATCGCCGTCGAGGCTGCCGATGCGCGCCGCGCTCGAGCGATCCACCGTATCGACGTCGCCGACGTAGACCGGGACGCGCACCCAAACCGTTGAGAGGTTCGTCACCTCGAAGAGCACGGCGGAGCCGGCGACGTTCTGTCCGGCCGCCGCATTCACGCGCAGCAGCACCCCGTCACGTGGGGCAGCGACCGGGATCAGCACGTCCGCGGCAGCGGGTGACGCCTTGAGCTTCTCCAGCCGTTCGCGCCCGGCGCGTGCCTCGTTCTCGGCAAGAGCGAGCTCCTCGCGGGCCTGATCGACGGCCTTCTGCGGACCCGCCTTGTCGCGGACGAGCTGTTCGGCTCTCGCGAGGCGCAATTTCGCCGCACTGATCCGCGTCTCCGCAGAGGCGATGTCGCGCTCGAGCTGGGTCGAAAGGCCGCGTTCCGGCGCGAGGTAGGGCTGGAGCCGGAAAACCGCCTGGCCCTTACGGACAGGCGTGCCAACCTTTAACCCGGAATCGCCGGGCATGAGCGTTCCTGCCATCGGCGCCGCAACGGACACGATCGCATCGGCGGTCGGGACGATTTCACCGGAGACGGTCAGCGAACGGCTCACGCTCGTGAACTCGGCCTGGGAGTACTGGATGCCGAGCCGTGTCTCGGCCTCAGGCGTCAGCGTGATGGTCGCGAGGTCAGACTCCTTTTCGGGGTTGTCGATTTTCGCCGGAGAGATCTTGGCTGCCTCCGGCGCCTTCGACCCGCAGCCGGCGGCACTCAGAACGAGCGACGCAAGTCCAAGGACCGCAATCGCGCACAGAGCGCGGCTTGCCACCTTGAGTTTTCCAGACGACATCGTCGAAGGCTCGAGCGATCCCGCGTCACGGTTTGAAGTCATGTTTCCTCCCTAGTGCGCGCTCGAGGCGCGCCGTGGCACGTCGGAGGTTGGCAAGCGCCTCCGCCTCGGCGAGTCGCGTGTCGGCGAGCCTCTGGCCGGCAGAGAGAACGAACAGGTACGACTGCTCGCCGGCGCGATAGGCCAGGTCGGCGACCTTCACCGTTTCGATTGCATCCGGCAACACGGACTGCCGAAGTGCGTCGAGCGAGCCGCGAGCCTGCGCGACCTCGGCATAGGACTGGGCGACGTCGAGCAGAATCCGCTCGCGTACGGCCAGGAACTGCCGTGCAGCGCGCTCGACTTCCGCGGCCGCCCGGCTCTTTCCACCCTTGTTTTGATGGAAGATCGGGAGTTCGGCCGCGATTCCGGGTCCGGCCTCGAACCCCTTCTTGCCAGAGCCGTTCATGTCGAGGATTCCGGAGAGTGTCGCGACCTTCGACGCTTCCCACTTTGCCCGCTTCGCGGCCGCCTCGATTGCAAGCTCGGCGGCGCGCAGGTCCGGGCGCGCAGCGAGCGCGGCGGTGACAAGCGCGTCGGGATTCGCGGGAACGCCGGGCTCGGCGGAAGGCTCGGTGAGCGCGATCGACGTGAGCCGGGCTTCGAGGCTCGTCAGCGATCCCAGTCGCGCTCGAGCGATGGCGACGTCGCCGTCACGTCGGTCCGCCATTTCGTCGGCCGCCTCCAGGTCCGCGCGAGCCGCAATGAGCTCGAGCTCGGCAATCTCTCCTGCTCTGAGACGTGCTTCGACGAGCGATGTCATTTCGCGCCTGAGATCAGCTGTTTCGCGCGCCAGTCGAGCGCGATCCTGCGCGAGAAGGACATCGAAGAACGCCAGACGCGTGTCGCGCGCGAGGTCCAGCGCGTTCTGCTCGAGCCCCGTTGCAACGCGTTCCAGGTCTACCTTCGCCGCGGCGACCCGGCGGGGCCGTTGCCAGAAGATCTCGAGCGGAAGAGTGACGGTCGCCTCGAGTTGCTTCGGGCCGAGCGGAAACAGGAACGAAAGGATGGGGTTCTTGAGCAACCCCGCTTCGACGAGATCCGCGCGAGCGAGACCGAGCGCCGCGAGGTCGGCATGGAAGGCGGCGTTGTTCCAGAGCGCGAGTGCGACGGCCTCGTCGTCGGAGAGGCCGTCGGTCAGATCAACGCCGCCGGGGAATACCGGGTCCGCTCCGGACGGCCGAATCGCACCGTGGCCGGTCCGCAGCTCGATGTCCGTCGGTGCCTGCGCGCGTGCGACGGCTGCAGGTGCCAGGAGCGCGACGGCGAGCGTCACCGGGAGCCAACGCGCGAACGCGTGCGCAGTGCTCTGTCTGGGCGAGACTTTGGCTCGGCTCGCCGACTCGAACCACGTTCGATGTGTCACGAGATTACCGCCTGAGCTTCGAGGCTTGGGACTGCCGGCACGAGCGTGTCTGCAGTTGGTGCGGGAGCCGATGAACCGGCCCCCAACGTCGAATGCAACGTGAGTCAGCCGTTGACTGCCTGGGACGCAAACCGACGAAGGAACGAGCTTGCCGCGGTCCGCCCACTCACGGTGCCGGCATCGACAACCTGGCCGCTCGTATTGATCGCCTGGAACCGGAAGGCCGTCGCGTCCGCCTCGAGCACCATGAAGTGGCTGTCGTCGTCGTAGGCCGCGGCGACGAGCGAGTCCTTCTTGTTGACGTCGCCGACGCGGATCTTCCCGCCGGCTCCCGAGACGAAATACTGGATGTCATCCTGGAGCGTGACTCGCTGGTAGATGTGGTCGTGTCCGCTGAATACGACGCGAACGCCGTGGCGCTTGAACAGCGGATGCACGTCGGCCCGGATCGATGTGTCGGATCCGTGTCGCTTGCCCGACGAGAACGGCGGATGGTGGAGCACCCCGACCTTCCAGACAGCGGTGGACCGGCGAAGTGCCGCATCGAGCCACGTCAACTGTGTCGCGTCCATTGCGTTCGAGTCGAGGACGAAAACCTCGACCATTCCGCCTCCGGCCGTGTGCGAGTAATAGTTTCGGCCGCCCATGTGGAAGAGCGGGTACTTGAGCTGCGCCTCGCGCCCGGCCTTGACGTCGTGGTTGCCCAGACACGCGAAGAACGGAACCCGTCGGGAAAGGAGCGGCTCGAATGGCTGTTCGAAATTGTTCCGGAAGTGCGACGCGGAGCCGTCCGGATAGATGTTGTCGCCGGCAGTCACGACCATGTCGAGCGGCGTCCGGTCGTGGACGGCCGTCATCTGGCGCGCGACGTCGATCGTGTTCCGGTCGCCGTTTCCCCAGTCACCCAGGAGCGCAAACCGGACCGGCGTCGCCGATCCGCCGGTCGTCGTCGAGCCGGCCAGCGCGATTCCCGACCGCGAGGCCAGCGTGGTCACGCCCCCCGCGATTGCAAGATTGCGAAGCATCTCGCGCCGCGAGATCCCCGACCGTCCCGCCGTGTCCGCATTCTCGTTTGTCTCTCGCATGCCCATCCCCCACTGGCTCGAATTCGCCGTTGCGCGGACTCCGCTGGTGGTGGTCGGAACTGACCCAGAGTGGATTGCGCGAACGGACTCGTGACAACTGAGCACCAACGGTACCGATTCGTACATGACAGCCCGATGAACGGCGGACGCTCGGCTGCAGGACGACTTGCGCATCAGTACCGGGCGCGGTAGCGCTCGGGTTCTTAGTCTGTGCGCTTCCACGTTAATGACCCGAGCGCTATCGCGCCCGGTACTGATGCGAGGCTCGTCCGTGAAGGATTGCGAGGATCAGACGACGCGATCTGCCTCGATCTTACAAATCATCCGCCGGCCGCCGGCAGCGTGACCGTGAAGACGCAGCCGCCGCCTGCGGCCTCGGAGAGCACAATCGAGCCCCCGTGCGCTTCCGCGATCCAGCGCGCGATCGGCAGTCCGAGCCCGCTTCCGCCGGTGTCTCGCGATCGAGACGGATCGAGACGCCGGAACCGCTCGAAGACGGATTCGCGCTGGTCGGCGGGTATTCCCGGGCCGCTGTCACGGACCTCGATGCACAGCACTCCGGGTCCCGAACCGTCGACGCGACGAAGCGCGACGTGCACGCTGTCGCCCTGGCGAACGTGGTTGATGCCGTTGACGACGAGGTTCATCAGCATCTGTTCGAGTCGAGCCCGGTCGCCGAGGCACACGGCATCCGGGACCGGAGCGTCCAGCCCGGCGAGACCGACTCCGCGCTCCGCCGCGAGCGACGCGGCCGTGCGCAGGCATGCTGCGACGAGTTCGTCCAGGTCGACGGGCTCGCGGGCGTGCACGTCGCGCGCGCCGGCATCGGCTCGCGCCAGAAAGAACATGTCGTCGACGAGCCGGCTCATCCGTTCCGTCTGGTCGGCGATGATCTCGAGCGTCTCGACGCACTCGTCGAGCGTGACCGGGGGCGTGAGGGCGACGGCAGCACCTGAACGGATGACGCCAACCGGCGTGCGCACCTCGTGCGACGCGTCGGCCATGAACTGGCGCGTTTGATCGAACGCCCACTGCAACCGATCGAGAAGTTCGTTGAACGTCTTCGCCAACGCGCCGAGCTCGTCGTCCGGATTGTCCACGACCAGGCGGCGTTCGAGCCGGTTCGCGCCCATCTGCCGTGCCTGCTCGGCCATCGCGGCGACGGGCGACAGGGCCCGGCGGGCGAGCCACCAGCCGCCCGCCGCCGCAACGCCGAGCAGCAGCGGAACGAGCGTGAGCGCCGGACGGCGAAGCGCTCCGAGCGACCGTTCGACGACGGATCGACCTGCGCCGGCGACGAGCACGTACACGCGGCCGTCTCCGGGATGCCGGACAGCGACGGCTGCGACCTCGAGCCCGGCCGAATCGAGCGGGAATATCGCGTGACGATGGCGGGCGATTCCCGCCCCAAGCGCCGGCACGGCGGCGAGATCGATGCCCGCAGCGAGTTGCCCTCCGGCGAGATCCTCGGACGCTGCGACGATCGAACCGTCGTCGGCGCGGATTTCGAGCACGAGGTTGTGAAACAGGGACTTTCGAACGACCGATGCCGAGGCGTCGCCGGCCGGGTCTCCCTCCTGAAACTCGTGCTCGAGGCGCGCGGCCAGTGCCAGGGTGTTCTGACGAAGGTCGTCGTCGAACTCGGCATACAGCGTCTGCCGCATCGAGACGTACGTCACGGTCGACAGCACGATCATCGCCACGGCCAGGGCTGCGGCATACCCGAGGGTGAGCCGGACTCGAATGGGCAGGCGTCCAATACCAGCCATGTCAGTCGTCCCCCGTCTCGCCGGCGCGGGCCGAGGTTGCCGGATCCGCCGACAACACGTACCCGGCCCCGCGACGCGTGTGGAGCAGTCTCTGGTCCTCGCCTTCGTCGATCTTGCGACGAAGCCGCCGGATGAATACGTCGATCACGTTCGAGAACGCGTCGTAGCTGCTGTCCCACACGTTCTCCGAGATCTCGGCCCGTCCGATCACGCGCCCGGCATTGCGCGCGAGAAACTCGAGAAGTGCGAATTCCTTCGACGTCAGGAGTATGTCGCGGTCGCGACGCCTCGCCGTGCGCGCGCCCGTGTCGATCGAGAGGTCGCCGACCTGCAGGACCGGGGCCTCGTAGCGCCGGGGGCGCCGCAGCAGTGCCCGGACTCGCGCGACGAATTCGTTGAAATCGAATGGCTTCGTCAGGTAGTCGTCGGCGCCGGTTTCGAGTCCGGCGATTCTGTCCTCTACCGTGTCGCGTGCGGTAAGCATGAGCACCGGGACGTCGGACCCGAGCTCGCGCAGCTTTCGACAGACCTCGAATCCGTCGCGTTGCGGCAGCATGACGTCGAGGACGACGATGTCGTAGCGGTTCGTCTGGGCGAGAAACAGCGCCTCGTCACCGTCGGGCGCGACGTCGACCGCAAAGGCGTGCTTGCGAAGGCCGCGGGCGATGATCGCGGCGTGCTGGCGGTCGTCTTCGACAAGGAGGATGCGCATTGAGCTCACGGTCGGACGCGCGCCCAGCGGATCGAGCGCGTTCGACGATCCAATCATGCACTGTCTGAACGGGAGATGAATGCTCTCCCGGAACCCCGAGCTTCAGAGCAATGCGCGAAGCGCCTTGGAGTGGGGGGGGGGGGGC
>CAZXLQ010000033.1:0-8717 GCA_964641945.1 uncultured Clostridia bacterium | reverse complement strand
TTGTACCCTAAGCGCCGCCCGATCGAGACAATCCAAAGCGGCGCTTCACGCCGCACTCCAAAGCGCTTCGCGCATTGCTCTGGAGCCATGTCACATCCGGTCACATCGCGCCAGAAGCCTTCTCCGCAGCACAAATCCAGTCTCCTCGGACGCATGGATCACATGTGTTCATGCTCGCACTTCGGTCCGACACCGCAAGTCAGTGAAACATCAGGAGTTCGCACTTCGATCCGAGTTTCAGAGCCGCGAGATCCGCACTTCCATCCGAGTCATCGCTCGGAACTCATTGAATTCAATGACTTTCATGAAAGTACATGTGGCCCGGCCGTCTGGTACCCGTTTCTTGTTCCGAACTCCTGGCCGATGTCTGAACTCACTGTCCTCCAAGGACTTAACCCGCAGCCGAGATTAGGCATGTCATGAACTTCATGAGGTCGCACTTCCGTCCGAATCGGGGTGTAAGCCGCTATGCCGCATGGACTTGCGCCGGTTCGGCTCGAACGCGAACGCTTCCCGATCCGCCCGATTCAACCGAATCCTCCGGGAACAATCTCGCACTTCCGTCCGAGAATCGGGGCCCGAATCGACCGTGGCTCCGCCTATCGGCTTCCCAACGCACTTCCATCCGACGATTGGCTGTAACTGACTGGATATGAACGTTTTGTCCAGAGCCCATTTCGGCTTTGAACGGAGCGCCAATGCTTCCGTGAAGGAATCTCTCCTACAGCAGGCCGTCTAGGAGATACGGCCGTCGCAACACATTCCGCACTTCCATCCGAGCCGTCGGCCGATCACGCCAAGGCGCATCTCGCATTTCCGTCCGACGAATCGCTTCAACTACCCGACGGGCGATACTTTCCGCGAGGAAGGGCTGGCTGCGGACAGATGGATCGACGGATCAGGTCGACATGCCAACGGCCAGGATGCGCACTTCCATCCGACTATGTCGCACTTCGATCCGAGTTTCTCGCACTTGGTCCTGAGAAATGTCGCACTTGCATCGGATTTTTCTTGCCATGTCCGCCTGCAGTTCGTATCCTGCCGGCACCTCTGATGTTTCTTAGACCCATGTTCTGATATGTACAACAACAAGTGGTCGGGTTCGGCGCTACCGCCATATGTTGTTGATGACCTTGTTCGGGATGGAGTGTCGAATGCCACGCAAGAAGACGGGCACCTCCGCACCTCGAGCCGGTAACGGACCGGAACGTATCCGTGTCGAAAAGAGCCTCGCTACGCTTGGCTTTTTCAGCGTCCGCGGAGGCATTCCCCGCGACAAGTCGACCGAGCGCACCATCACGCTGAAGCGTACGATCGGCGGCGAAATGATCGACGTGTCGGCGACGATCATCGCGTCGAAGAAGTTCGGGTTTCCGCGTACGTCCGACCAGGACTGCTACTTCTCCATTCTGTCGTTCGTTTCCGAAGCCGTTTCGCGCGGCGCCCGCATTCCCGCCATGCTCGAGCTCTCGCCGGCGGAACTGCTTCGCCGCCAGGGCAAGACGCTCAGCGGCGACAACTACGAAGACCTCGAGAACCAGCTCCTGCGACTCGCGACGACAACGATCGTCAGCGAATCCGCGATCTGGAACGCGGGCAAGAAGCAGTGGTCAAAGGACGTCTTCCGGGTCTTCGACCGCGTGCTCCTCAAGGGCGAGGAGCTCGAGGACGGCACGACCGCGCGCCGGCACTGCATCTGGCTGTCGAGCTGGCAGATCGAGAACTTCAAGAACGGGTACCTGCTGCTCATCGACTACGAGAAATACTCGCGCCTGCGAAACGAGATCAGCCGCGCGCTCGTGCCGCTCCTGCAGGTGTGGCTCTTTGCGTCGCGCCGGACGGGCAAGTTCGAGAAGCTCTACGAGGATCTCGCGAAGATCCTCGACATCAAGGTCGAGCAGTTTCCGGCCGACATCAAGAAGCAGCTCGGACCGTCGCTCGACGAGCTCATCCGCGAGGGCTACATCCGCGACTGGGCCATCGAACGGGCCGTCGGGCTCGGAGCGAAGCGCTACAAGATCGTCTTTCATCACAGCAAGGCGTTTCTCAACGAAATCGAGCGCCGCGCGAAGGCGCAGCTCGCGTTGCCAGAGCTCGACGACCTCGAAGGATCGGCCGATGACGGTGGCGCGATCTCGGAGGACGAGGCGCATCGTTTCGGCGACGACTTGATCGCCGCGGGCGTGCATCCGGCCGTCGCCCGCAAGCACGCTCGCTCGCTCGAACGCGAGCAGTTCGATCGTGCAAGTCGCATCGTCGAATACTTCCGCACTTCGATCGATCACGCGAAGCTGAAGAGTCCGCCGGCGTTCCTGATGTCGCTGCTCAAGGCGGATCTCGAGGCTCCCGTCGAGCTGCGCGCGCGCGCGGCGTCGGCCGACGTGCTGCAGCGAGGCGCCAACCCCGAGCTCGATGCCGAGATCGAGCGTCGAGCCGTCGCGGAACTCGCCGTCATGCGCGCGTACGAGGCCGAAACCGACGAGATGGTGAGCTCGCTCCTGCCGCTCGAGCTGGCCGAGTTCAACGACCGTGCGGAAAAGCAGCTCGACGTCGAATATCCTTCCAACCACACCTGGTCGGCGGAGGCGCGTCAGCGGCAGCTTCGTGTAATTCTCCGGCGACTCGTTCGTGAAGGGGAATAGACTCGAGCGGATCCCGATGGACTACCTGCAGTAAGCGAATACGAGGCGGAGGAACGCGAAGGAATGCGCAGGGTGATTGCAGGGTGGATGCTGGCGCTGTCTGTTGCAGCCTGGCTCGGGTTCTCGCTGTTCCTGTTCGGCAGTCGCTACGAGGCCGTTGCCTCGCGGGTCGCGCCGGCGCCGCTCCTTGAGGAATGGCCGGTCACGGCGCCGATCGATGTGTCTACGGTACTCGACACGCTCGGGACCGACGGACGCGAAGCCTACGCGTCGTTCCAGCAGCTCGATTCCGTCAATGCCTCCCTGGCCGCGGGCGTAATCGCGATCCTCATCCTCTTCTGCGTCGAGCGATTCGGACGGCGGACCGCGTGGCGAGGGCTCGCAGTCCTGCCTGCCGGCCTGCTCGCCGCAGAGATCGTCGAGAACCTCACTCTTTCGCGGCTGATCGCCGCCTACCCGGATGTTGCCGCGGGTTCGATCACTTTGCTTGGCACGGCTACTCGGGCCAAGTTCGTTTTCGGTCTCGTGGCGTTCGTGATCGCGATCGCGTGCCTGTTCGGAGCCATCGTCGGAACGGTGCGACGGCGCGGCTTCGAGGAAGACGACGAACCGACGCTCAATCCGGACGCCGAGACGACGTGAACCACCGCGAGCGTATGAGCTCACTCTTGCGCGAAGCGCCTTGGAGTGCGGCGCGTAGCGCCGCTTTGGATCGCCGGAGCGCTCAACTCGGTTTCAATCCAAAACGGCGGTTCTCGCCGCACTCCAAGGCGCTTCGCGCAAGAGCAGAGTTGGCACGCGTCGCTCCTCGTCGTACTCTCGCCGTCACATGAAGACACCCGTGATGAAGCCCGAGATGGAACACTGGGAGGCGCAGTTCGCGGCCTGGTGCGTCGAGCAGCCGACCGACGCCGCGCACGACCTCGAGCACCTTCGCCGGGTGGCGGCGGTCGCTCGACGGATTGCCGCCGACGAAGGCGCTCTGCTCGAAGTGGTAATTCCCGCGGCGTGGCTGCACGACTGCGTCTATGTCGCAAAGGACTCGCCCGATCGCGCACGGGCGTCGCAGCTTTCGGCCGAGCATGCCTTGAGCCTGCTTTCCGACTGGGGCTACCCATCCGCGTGGTACGAGGGAATCGCGCACGCAATCGAAGCCCACAGCTTCACGGCCGCGATTCCAGCCAGAACCACCGAAGCCCGCGTCGTGCGCGACGCCGACCGGCTCGACGCGATCGGCGCTGTCGGGCTCGCGCGCTGCCTGGGACTGGGCGGCGCGATGGGACGCGATCTGTACAGCACCGACGATCCTTTTTGCACCGAACGCGTCCCCGACGACCGGCGCTTCACGGTGGATCACTTCTACGCGAAGCTTCTAACCCTCGAGTCGACGATGCAGACCGCGGCCGGCCGCGCCGAAGCCGCGCGACGCACAGCATTCCTCCAGGGATTCCTCGACCAGCTGAAGGAAGAGTTGACGGGATTGCAGGATTTCAGGATTAACAGGACAAGCGCATGACCGATTACGAGAAGCTTGGCGTCTTTTACCTCGGCCGTCCGGTGGATCTGCAGACCGGCGAATCTCCCGACACACCGCTCCTCTACGACTCTAAGGACCTGACGACGCACGCGGTCTGCATCGGCATGACCGGCAGCGGCAAGACGGGCCTCTGCATCGGGTTGCTCGAGGAAGCCGCCATCGACGGCATCCCTGCGATCGTCATCGACCCGAAAGGCGACATCGGCAACCTGCTGCTCCAGTTTCCGGACATGCGTCCGAGCGACTTTCGTCCCTGGATCAACGAGGACGATGCGCGCACCGCCGGCGTCACGCCCGACGAGTTCGCGAAGCAGCAGGCCGAGTTCTGGGCCAAGGGCATCGCCGACTGGGGCCAGGACGGCGAGCGCATACGTCGCATGCAGGCCGCGGCGGACTTCGCGATCTACACGCCGGGCTCGAGCGCGGGAACGCCCGTGAACATCCTCGGGTCCTTCGCCGCGCCTCCCGAGGCCATGCGCGAGGACGAGGACCTCTTCCGAGACCAGATCTCCTCGACCGTCACGGCGCTTCTCGGACTGCTCGGCCGCGATGCCGATCCGGTCAAGAGCCGCGACCACATCCTGCTCTCGACGATCTTCGCCGACGCCTGGATGAACGGCCGGGGCGTCGACGCGGCAGGGCTGATCCTGGCCGTGCAGAAACCGCCCTTCGAACAGGTCGGCGTGCTCGGGGTCGACGCGTTCTATCCGCCGGACGATCGATTCGAGCTCGCGAGCGCGATCAACAGTCTGTTCGCGTCGCCGAATTTCCAGCCCTGGCTCAAGGGCGCGTCGCTCGACATCGACCGGATTCTCTACTCGGAGAGCGGCAAGCCGAGGATCGCGATCTTCACGATCGCGCACCTCGACGACGCGGAGCGGATGTTCTTCGTCTCGCTGCTGCTCGGGACGGTGCTCGCCTGGACCCGCGCGCAGAAGGGCACGTCGAGCCTGCGGGCGCTCGTCTACATGGACGAAATCTTCGGCTACTTCCCGCCCACGGGCGAGCCGCCTTCGAAGCGTCCGCTGCTGACGCTCCTGAAGCAGGCGCGTGCCTTCGGCGTCGGCATCGTGCTCGCGACGCAGAACCCGGTCGACATCGACTACAAGGGACTCTCGAACGCCGGGACGTGGTTCATCGGACGGCTGCAGACAGAACGCGACAAGGCGCGCGTGCTCGAAGGTCTCGAGGGGGCGAGCGCCACCGCCGGTGGTGGATTCGACCGCGGCGCGATGGAACAGACGCTCGCGTCGCTCGGCAAGCGCGTGTTCCTGCTGCACAGCGTGCACGAGAGCGCGCCCGTGACGTTCAAGACGCGCTGGACGCTTTCGTACCTGCGAGGACCGCTCACGCGGCAGGAGATCCGGCAGCTCGCGTCACCGTCCGCGACAGCGCCTTCGCCCGACGGGGCAGTTGCCGCGCCGGCCGTCGCACCTGCAACTGCTGCTCCGGCAGCGTCCACGGCAGCCACCGGGTCCGCGGGCGCGCGACCGATGGTCGAGCCCGATGTCGCCGAGTATTTCCTGCCGGCGGCTCCTTCAGCTGCCGGGGTCGCGTACGGTCCTGCCGTGCTCGCGTGTGCGAACGTTCAGTTCGTGGATGCGAAGCGCAAGGTCGACACGATGCGGACCTTCACGCACGTCACGCCAATCACGGACAATCCCGTTCCCGTTGACTGGCATCAGGCCCGCGAATCCGACTCAAGTGTTGCGGACCTCGAACGGGCGCCCGTCGAAGGCGCCATGTTCACGGCGCTGCCCGCCGTCGCCGGGAAGGGAAAGAGCTACGCGAAGTGGTCGAAGGAGTACGTGACGTGGCTCGGCGCGAACGCCACGCTCGACCTGCTGTGCAGTCCCGCGCTCGGCATCTGCTCGAACGTCGGCGAATCGGAGCGCGACTTCCGGATCCGGCTCTCGCAGCTCGCCCGTGAGGACCGCGACGACAAGGTCGACAAGCTGCGCCAGAAATACGCGCCGAAGGTCGCGCAGCTCGAGGAGAGGAAGCGGCGCGCCGAACAGGCGCTCCAGCGCCAGACCGAGCAGAGCCGCGCTTCGAAACTCGATACGGCGCTCTCGGTCGGAAGTGCGATCTTCGGGTCGTTGTTCGGCTCGCGAGGGTCGCTTATCACCAAGGCGGGTTCCGCGTCGCGCTCGATAACGCGCGCATCACGCGAATCGAGCGACGTCGACCGCGCGAACGCAGACCTGGCGGCGATCGCCGAACAGATGACCGAGCTCGAATCCGCACTTCAGTCCGACATCGCGCAGCTCACGGCGGTCGCCGAAGCCGCTGCGGAACAACTCGAGACCATCGTCGTCAAGCCGAAGAAAACGAACATCGCAGTTCAGCTCGTCGCGCTGGCGTGGGAGCCCGCATCGTGAGCGGGGACGCGTCCGAGCGCGCGAAGGCCGACGAGCGCGGTTCGACAGAGGACTCGATCCAGGCGCTCACGGCCGCAGTCGTGGCCTTCCGCGACGCGCGCGACTGGAGTCAGTTCCACACGCCGAAGGACACGGCCGTTTCGCTGGCGCTCGAGGCGGCCGAGGTCCTCGAGCTCATGCAGTGGCGCAACGGCGACGAGCTCGCGGCGCACCTCGAGGCGAATCGCGCCGCGCTCGGTCACGAGCTCTCGGACGTGCTCTACTGGGTGCTTCTGATCGCGCACGACCAGGGCATCGATCTGGGCCGGGCGTTTCGCGAGAAGCTTTCGCTCAACGAAGTGAAGTATCCGGTTGCCAAGTCGCACGGTTCTGCACGAAAGTACACGGAGTTCGAAGACGAGTCCTGATCGGCCGCGCTCGGCAAGCCTCAAACCCACGCCGCGGACGCCAGCCCATGTCCACCCGCTGTCACGTCGCCTCGATAGACCTCGATGCGCCACCGGATCGCGCTTTCGCCGCGCTCGTCACGCCGAGCGCGATTCGCGTGTGGTGGTCCGCGGCGCGAGCGATCGTCGACGCGCGCGAGTGCGGCATCTGGTCGGCGGCGTGGGGCGATGATGAGGATGCGCCGGAGTACATCACGACGGCGAGCATCCTGACGATTGATGCGCCTCGGCGGCTCGTTCTCGGCGATTACCGCTACTTTGCCCGATCGGGACCGCTCCCGTTCGAGGCCGATTTCACCACGGAGTTCGTCGTCGAGCCTCACGACGGCGGCTCTCGACTCACTGTGCGCCAGGATGGCTTTCCGGCGGACGCGGTCGCCGACGCCTTCCACGAGGGCTGCGAGCGCGGCTGGCGCGACACGCTCGCGTCGCTTGCCGCATTTCTTGCGAGGAAGGCCGGCTGAGTCCGGCGCACACCACCAGTTCACGACAGAGGAGAAACCCGATGGCTACCCCCGATGATGCAGTGGCAACGATGATGAAGAACCTCGAGGCGAAGACCGGCAAGTCGCTCGCCCAGTGGATCGAGATTGCACGCGGATGCGGCAAGGAAAAGCACGGCGAGATCGTCAACTTCCTGAAGAGCGAGCACGGCATCGGCCACGGATACGCGAACGCGATCGTGCACGCGATGAAGGACCATCCGTCGATGGCGGCGGCTACGGGAAAGGCGCCCGCGGCTCGTCCGGCGACGTCGACGGGCGGAGGCAGCGCGGTCGACGGGCTCTTCGCCGGCAAGAAGGCAGACCTGAGGCCGATCTACGACGCGTTGATGAACGCGATCAACAAGTTTGGCAAGGACATCGAGCTCGCGCCGAAACAGGCGTACGTGAGCCTGAGACGATCGAAGCAGTTCGCCTGCCTGCATCCGTCGACTGCGACGCGGTTCGACGTCGGAATTCAGCTCAAGGGCGTCGAGCCAGAGGGACGCCTCGAGAAGTCCGGCAGCTGGAATGCGATGGTGTCGCACCGAGTGCGGGTCGAGACGGTCGACGAAGTGGACGACGAGCTGATCGGCTGGCTCAGGCAGGCCTACGACAAGGCGTAGTGGCACCGTCTCTCGGAGCCTCTGTGCCTCCGTGTCTCTGTGCCTCGGTGTGCGAAGCGTCAGAAGAGCTTCGCACACAGAGACACGGAGGCACGGAGACGCAGAGCGCGTAGGCGTCGAGGCGGATCCGCACACAAGATAGAGCGGTAAGCGGCCCAACCACTCCCAATATGGTGGGCTTTTTTCTTTTGAGGTACGAGTTCGCCACGTGCCCGTTGAAGGCGCTCGCGAGTGCTCGCGAACGGCCGTGCGACGTGTGTGCGCCGTGCCGGAACACCATGCTGTTCAGCACTTTGCGGACGGTGCGAGTGAACCTGTGCGTAGGCGTCATTTCCGCCAGGCCGCGAGTCGGAACTCACTCGAGGGGCACGCGGAACGTCACTTTTCGACCCTTCGAAAGGCAATTTCCGGCGACCAGCGGCCGCAAATCACTAAAAGCGTAATGTAATCAACGTTTTCCGCGAAAGTACGTGGTCCAGACCCTGCCGGGCTCGAGCTGGCGTGCGGAGCGCTCACATCGGTGGTAGGGGATCGGACGTGCGGCCGGTAGAGCGGTCCCCGTCGGCCGAAGGCCGACCCGGAACCGCGAACGCAGTGAGCGGC
>CAZXLQ010000032.1:0-26101 GCA_964641945.1 uncultured Clostridia bacterium | reverse complement strand
GTGAGCGAGTGGATCGAGCGGGCCCGCGGCAACCACACCCGGAACCCCGAGCGAATGCGAGGGGCCTAACGTGGTTCCTTCGATTCAGGATTCTGACGACCGCCGCTCGCTCGTGCTCGATATCTCGCCGCGGGCCCCTCGCGTCCGCTCGGGGTTCTGGTTGTCGGTGGAATGCAAGGTGCACGCAACACGTCTCCTGTGGTGAACTGACGTCATGTGCGGAATCTGCGGAGCGGTCGGGACCTTCGATCGCGGACACGTCGAATCGATGCTCGCCCGGATCGCCCACCGCGGACCGGACGACGAGGGCGTGTACATCTCGGATCCGACGTCCAACGGCGCCGTCGGCGCACTCGGCCACCGCCGGCTCTCGATCATCGACCTGTCTTCCGCCGGTCACCAGCCGATGGCCGACGCATCCGGGCGCTACTGGATGACCTTCAACGGCGAGGTCTACAACTACCGCGCACTTCGCGAGGAGCTGCGCGGACTGGGCCACGAGTTCGTCTCGGGCACGGACTCGGAGACCATAGTCTACGCCTACCGCGAATGGGGACCGGAGTGCGTCGAGCACTTCAACGGCATGTTCGCTTTCGCGATCTGGGACGCCGAGAAGCATGAGCTCTTCGCCGCGCGCGACCGGCTCGGCATCAAGCCGTTCTACTGGACGATCCTCGACGGCAGGGACGGCGGACCCAGGGGCTTCGCATTCGCGTCCGAGATCAAGGCGTTCCTCGACCTGCCGGGGTTCGATCGCTCGTTCGACTTCGAGGCCCTGCACCAGTACCTGACGTTTCTCTGGGTGCCGGATCCGCGCACGATCTTCAATTCCGTGAAGAAGCTGCGGCCCGGCCACCGGATGCTCGTCAGCGCCGAGAACCCTGAACCCGTGATCGAGGAGTTCTGGGACGTGCGGTTCGACGTCGATCGCTCGACGTCCGAGGAGGAGTGGAAGGACCGCCTCGTCGAGGGACTTGGCCGCGCGGTCGACCGCCGGTTGATCGCCGACGTGCCGCTCGGCGCGTTTCTCTCCGGCGGCGTCGACTCGTCGCTCATCGTCGCCCTGATGACGGAGCGGATGGACCGGCCCGTCCAGACCTACACGATCGGGTTCCGCGACGAGGACCTCAGGCACGACATCCAGGAAGACGACGTCGTCTGGGCGCGCAAGATCGCGAAGCTTTTCAAGACCGACGCGTCCGAACGGATCCTCGAACCGGACGTGATGGACCTGCTGCCGAAGCTCGTCTATGCGATGGACGAGCCCATCGCCGACCCGGCGATAGTCACGTCCTTTCTCATATGCCGCGAAGCGAGAGAGACGCTGACGGTCCTGCTTTCGGGGATGGGTGGCGACGAGCTCTTCGCCGGCTACCCGCGCCACAAGGCGATGAAGATCGCGGGCTACTACAACACCGTGCCGGCCGGCGTGTCTCGCCCGCTCGTGGATCGGCTGCCTGCCTCGCGACCGGGTCCGTTCAACGCACCGCTGCGCAACCTCAAGAAACTGGCGAAGTCGGCGGCGCTGCCGTGGTCGGAGCGGTATCTCGGCTTCGGGACGTATTTCACGGATGCCGAGAAGTCGCGGCTCTACGCGCCGGCGTTGCGGGAGCGATCCGAGGGGTTCGACGCGTACGAGGAGCACCGGCGTCACCTTTCGCGCGTGGCGGCCGAAGACCCACTCAACCAGCTGCTCTACCTGGACCTGAAGACGTTTCTGCCGTGCCTGAACCTGACCTACACCGACAAGACTTCGATGGCAGTCGCGCTCGAGGCGCGGGTGCCGTTCCTCGATCACGAGTTCGTCGCGCTCGCGGGGCGGATGCCGCCGGAACTGAAACTCAAGGGGCTGCGCAGCAAATACGTGCTCAAGAAGGCCGCCGAGCGGCACCTGCCGCGCGACGTCGTCTGGCGTAAGAAGGCAGGGTTCCGGGCGCCGGTGCGTGCATGGCTCGCGAACGAGCTGAAGCCGATGGTCGAAGACCTGCTGTCGCCGGAGCGGGTGGAGAAGCGCGGGCTGTTCGACTATGCCGAAGTCCGCCGGATAATCGACGAAAATCTGACGGGCCGCGAAGACAACAGCCTGAAGGTGTACCAGCTCCTGACCCTCGAGCTCTGGCACGAGGCGTTCCTGGGGGGATGACCGAGTCGGCGCATTGCGCGAAGCGCTTTGGAGTGCGGCGTTGAGCGGGGAGCTTCGCACACAGAGGCACGGAGACACGGAGGCATAGAGACCAGATTTGTTCTGTCTCTGTGCCTCCGTGTCTCCGTGCCTCTGTGTGCGAAGCTCTGCTTCTTCTCTTCGACTCCAAAGCGCTGCGCGCAATACCCGGAGGCCGTAATGGTTGCGCTGGACCGGTGAACTGGGGAACGATGTGCCTCGTGTTGACTGAGTTTTTCAGACTCACGCTTCGGCATGCCGCCTCAATGCTGATCGCGGTGTCGCTGCTCAACGGCTTTGTTCCTCTCGAAGCACGTGCACAACTCATCGTTCCCGACACGACGAGTTCCACCTTCCCTGACGATCCTGATTACAAGGCGGCGAAGGAGGCGTTTGCGCGCCTCGACTATTCCGCTGCGAACAAGTTCTATGGTCGCGTCGCGAAGAAGCACCCGCGAAGCGCTGAAATTCGCATCGCACTTGCATCGCTCGCGCTGCTGCGAAGCAAGCCCCAGGAAGCACTCAAACACGCGTCGAAGGCCCTTGAACTAGATTCAGCCTGCGCCGATGCCTACTACATCGAAGGCAGAACCCGCTTTCTGCAGAACAGGATTCCGGAAGCCCGGGCTGCGGTCGACAAAGGGCTGGCACTGAACTCCAAACACTGGGTTCTCAAGACACTCCAGGCTGATGTCCACATGGCGGACCGAAGATATGAGCCGGCGCGCGCAGCGTTTGCTGAAGCCCGCTCACTTGCTCCGAAGGCGTTCGATTCGAGCGAGCGGCTGAGGTCCCGATACGAGGCAGTCAGCGAATACCTCGAGTACAAGGAACTGGCCAGCCAACCGGGGACGAAAAAGGCACGGATCCTCAACAATCCGCGACCGGAATATACGCCCGAAGCACGCGCGTACGGCGTCACGGGAAATGTTGCGATTCTGGTGCGTCTCAATGAGTCCGGCGTGGCCGATCGAGCCATCGTGTTGACCGGACTCCCTGACGGACTGACCGAATCGGCAAGGAAGGCTGTCCTGTTGTTGCAGTCTGAACCGGCCACGCGCGATGGCAAGCCGATTGCAAGCTGGGCCGAGGTCCGCGTGAATTTTTCGATTCGCTGACCGTGACACTCCAGCGTGTAACCATCGCCGGTATCCGCGTCGAAGCGATCGACGAGGCGGCTGCGCTCGACCGCATCGAGTCGATGATCGCGACCGGACGCCCGCACCTGATGGTCGTCGTAAACGCCTCGAAACTCGTGCTCGCCTCGGAAGACCCGGAGCTCAAGCGAGTCATCTCGTCCGCCGACCTCGTCACCGCCGACGGCATGTCCGTCGTGTGGGGCGCACGGTTTCTCGGCGCTCACCTCCCCGGCCGCGTCACCGGCATCGACACCATGGAACACCTCGTCGCGCGCGCCGCCGAGCGCGGCTGGCGCGTCTTCTTCCTCGGAGCGAAGCAGGAAGCCCTCGACGGCGCGATTGCCGTCCTCACCGCTCGCCATCCATCGCTCGTCATCGCCGGCTCGCACAACGGCTACTTCGCCGGGCGCGAAGACGAAATCGTCGAGATGGTCCGCGAAGCGAAGCCGCACCTGCTGTTCGTCGCCATGGGATCACCCGCGCAGGAGTTCTTCCTCTCGTCGAACCTCGCGGAAATGGCAGTGCCGTTCAGCCTTGGCGTCGGAGGCAGTCTCGACCACGTCGCCGGGATCAGCCGCCGGGCGCCGGTCTGGATGCAGCGGATAGGAATGGAGTGGCTGTACCGCTTCGCTTCGGAGCCGCGCCGGCTCTGGCGGCGATATCTGATTGGAAACACGCGGTTTGCGCTCTTGCTCTGGCGGGAACGGCGACGCAGCGAGCGCGTTGGACCATCTGACGGCCGGTAGCGGCATCCAATTGCCGGTTTTTCGACAAGGAGACGACCGACCATGCCAACAACTCTCAGCCGACTTGCCACATCCGTGCTGCTCGCCGCAGCTTTGACGTGTTCGGCGGCGGCGCAGAATGGCGCGCCGGAATCGGGCATCGAACTGCCTCCGACGCAGCCGGTAACGCGGTCGGGCGGCTTCGGAATCGGCACGGTCCGCCGCACACTCGAACGCGGACGCGCCTCGAACGAGCGGCTCGGGGTTTCGGTAGTCGCGTCACGCCGTCCCGCCCGGGGCGAGCGGGTTTCGGTCATTCCGCTCCAGCCCGGATTAGTCGGAGCGCAACTCGTCATCAGGTCCGTCGACCTGTTCGAGAATCCGCTGAACGACAGCCGTCCGGCGGGCGCGCAGCTTCCCGACTACTGGCAGCTGGAGTTCGAGGACAACATCAATCTCACGATCCTCGCTTCGAGCGGCATCGAAGCCCGCACCGGCGAGAGCAGCGTCGAGGTAGCCGTGCTCTTCCCCGCGTCGCCCCGGGCCCGCGCGCTCGATCCGAGCACGATCCCTCCCGGCGATCTGCCGGACGGATTCACGGTGGACGCTCTCAAGGTGGCTATCGACGCGGACGGCGACCGGGTCGCGGATTTCGTCGTGTTCGACACGGGGCAGACCTTCACCTACGAACGCGTCAGCGGCCGCTGGCAGCTCATCGACGTCATGTTTCCTTGAGTAGAGAGTGGACAGGATTCTCAGGATTTTCGGAGGATTGACAGGAATTGAATTAATCCTGTGAATCCTCGGGAAATCCTGAAAATCCTGTCAACTCTCCACCCAGCTCGAGCCTGACGTTGCCGAGCAATGGCGCACGAGGAGCTGCGAGGCACGGTCGAGGGCGGCGTCGAGATGCGAGGCGCCCGAAAACGCGATGATCGCCATGAGCAGATCCGTCGTGTCCGCCCGTACCATCGAACGAGCCGAGTCGCTCGACGGATTGCCGAACGGACCGTCGACATCCGAGAACAGCGGCAGGTTCGCGACGTTGATGTCGCCCTTGCCGATTCCCGCGTAACTCTCGCCGTCTCTTCCCGCCCGAAACTCGATCTCGTGTCCGATGAACCGACGGTCGTAGAGCCCGATCGAGTGGAACGTCTCGAGCGAGACGAGGTTGTTCACGTCGACTACCGAATTGACCTGGTAGAGCCCTTTCCCCTGCCCGATTCGCCGCACCATCGCTTCGGCCGATCCGCGGTACCTAGACGGGTCCTTGCCAAGGGCCTTGTACGCCCGCCTGGTCGCCGCGATCTCGGGAATCGATTGAACGTCGGTCGTCGCGAGCAGCGTCTCCAGTTCCACGATGCGCGCGTCGATCGCCGCCCAAAGGGTTTCGTCAAGACCCGAGACGACCGCGGAGCAGGTCAGGACGCCAATCGCGACGCCGGGACAGGCCGCAGCCAGTTCGGGGGAAATGGACAGGATTACAGGATGTTCAGGATTCACGGGATTATTCAATCCATGAAGAAGAGGCTCAGGCGCGGAATGCCGGCAGCCTCTCTCAGTCTTCGCGACACGAAATTCTCGAATGTCTGTGCGTAGAAGGCCTTGTCCATGCCTTTCTTGTGAGCCTTGAGCGCGGCCTTGGCCTCGGCTCTTGCCTCGTCGAGCGCTTCCGGTGTCGCCGACTCGCGGACGGCATTCATCACGAGTGCGTCGAGCGACGTAAGGTCGCGTTCGAGCGCTTCCGCATCGAGTCGCTGCGCCGCCACGACGTTCGCGCGGATTTCGGACAACCGTGCGCACGCGCGATTGAGCGCTTCCGAGAGCGATTCGCGGCCCTCCGCCCTTGCACGCGCGGCCGCCAGGTCGCCCGTGATCCGCTCCAGGTAGCGCTCCACGCGTTCTCGTTGAAACGGCGAGTCCGCGTCGTCCGGTCCGCCGACAACCTGTGCCGCCACGGCTGCCTCGTCGCCCTCCGCCGCTCCGACCATCGACTGCCGGTGCTCGGCAAAACACTCTTCGACCGACTGCTGGCAATAGAAGATCGAGTTCACCTTGCGGTGCCGCCGCGGCTGCCTGTCGAACGCGTCGAAGGCCCGCTCGATCCCGCGCAGGACGACCGCGAGCGGGATGTCCATCTCCTTCCAGCTCTCGATCAGCGCCCAGTCGAGCGGCGATACGAGCATGTGCGCCCCACGGCGGCGGACGAACGTATCCTCCACCTCGGTGAAGTAATTGAAGTAGTTGAGCGGAGCCTCAGCGTCCATCATCGCCGATGTCAACGCCATCGCGGTTCCGCTCGTAGATCAGCCGCAACCCCTCGAGCGTCAGGTCAGGGTCGACCGTCTGGATCATGTCCGTCCCGCGCGCAATCATCGTCGCGAGACCGCCTGTCGCGATCACGCGCACGTCGCCGCCGAGCTCCGTGATCATTCGCCGGAGAATGCCCTCGACGAGGCCGACGTAACCGTAGAAGAGCCCCGCCTGAATCGACGCCACAGTCGACGCGCCGATTACCGAGTCGGTCCTGGCGATCTCGACCCGGGGCAGCCGCGCAGCCTTCGAAAACAGCGCCTCCGCCGAGATCTGGATGCCCGGGCAGATCACGCCGCCGAGGTATTCGCCATCGCGCGAGATCGCGTCGAACGTCGTCGCCGTGCCGAAGTCCACGACGATGCACGGCCCGCCATAACGCGCGAAAGCCGCGACGCCGTTCACGATTCGGTCCGCGCCGACGTCGGTAGGCGGGTTGTAGAGGACCGGCATGCCGGCATTGCGCGCCGGGTCGATGAAGAGCGGCTCGACGTGGAAATAGACGCTCGCCATGCGGCGGAGCGTGTAGTTGAGCGGCGGCACGACCGAGGCGATCGCGATCGCCGTGATGGCGTCCCAGCGGGTTCCCGAGAGCTCGAACAGGTTGCGGCAGAGGATGCCGTATTCGTCCGTGGTTCGCTGCCGCTCGGTCGTCAGGCGCCAGCTCCTGGCGAGGCGGTCGCCGTCGTAGAGACCGAGGACGGTGTTCGTGTTTCCGACGTCGATGACCAGAAGCATGGGAGCAGAAAGTACCACAGGAGGGGCGATCGTTCCGTCCAAGGCTCTGCGTCTTTGCGTCTGTCCTTTGCGTCTTTGCGAGAACCTGTCGTAAGGCCGCGTTTCCCGCAAAGACCCCAAGGTCGCGCAAAGGCGCAAAGGAGGATCAGCGCTCTCGAAGACTCACGTCCGCCGCAGCGAGCACCTCCGTGCGCCCGTCAGCCCGCCGCACCAGCAGACGTCCGTCGTCCGTGATGCCCTCGGTCACCGCATCATACGGAGACTTCCCGTCGTCGACATGCACATCGGCACCAATCGCCATCGGCGCGAGATCCAGCCACCTGGACAGGATCGCCTCGTCGCCGGCAGATTCCGCCCGCGGCCGCCACACGGCAAGCCGTTCGAGCACCATGGCCAGCACGCGCAGCGGCTCGACTGCCACCCCTTCGGCCTCGAGCGACGTCGCCCGGCCGGTAAGCTCTTCCGGGACGGCCGCCTGCCGAACGTTAACTCCAATTCCTACGACAGCCGAGTCGATCTTGCCGTCGAGCATGCTCGACTCCGTCAGAATCCCGGCGATCTTCCGGCCCCGCGCGAGGACGTCGTTCGGCCACTTGATCTCGACTCCGCTGACTCCGAATCCGGAGACCGCCTCCGCCACGGCGATTGCCGCCGAGAGCGTCAGGACGTGCGCCCGGCCTGCATCGATCCCGGGCCGCTCCAGCACCGACGCATAAAGTCCCGCATCGGGAGGCGAATTCCAGGTTCGCCCAAGCCGCCCACGCCCGGCCGTCTGCGCACGCGCAACGACGACGGTGCTCTCCGGGGCGCCCTCCATCGCAAGTTCCCGCAAACGCGTGTTCGTCGACCCGAGCTCCGCATAAACCTCGACCCGGGTGGTGCGGCCCCCGATCTCCGAGACGCTCACCCGCTCCGGCTCCGGGAACTCGTCAGTGTCCACGTCAGGCCTCTACGCGTTTAGCGAGGACGATGTCGATGTATCGGTTCGTCGCGTCGAGCGCGGCCTTAGCGGCCGCATCCGCGACCGAGTCACCCGCACGACAGCTGCCGAAGAGCTGGATCGTGCGTCCCTCGAAATCGATGCTGATGAGAAGGACGACCAGTTCCTTTCCAAGCGCCTGCACGCGGTCCGCTTCCTGCAACTCGCACTTGAACTGCCGGTCGACGAACTTCTCGATGGCCGCGAGCGTCGCCAGCGCCGCGCGGCGGATGCCGACGCGGGACTCGCCTTCTTCCACTCTGGGGCTCGAGCCGACGAAGGCTTCGCCGTTGAACGTCAGGGTGACGTCCATCCAGACCTCTCCACCGGAAGCGTGCTCCTGGACACTGTCGAACTTCAGACGCGAGCGTGGAGTCGTTGTCATGTAGCCTCCGCAAATCGGGTCGTGCTCCGACCTACATCGGAGCGATCTTGAAGCTGATATCGGCAGCGGGCGCCGAATGCGTGAGTGCTCCGACCGAAATGAGGTCGACGCCGGTCTCGGCATAGGACCGGACCGTGGCGAGATTCACGTTGCCGGATGCCTCGAGCAGGATGCCGTCGCCGCCGGGCTGCGAGCGCACCCAGGCGACGGCTTCGGCCATTTTCTCCGGCGGCATGTTGTCGAGAAGGACCGCGTCGACGCCGAAGCTCAGCGCTTCCTTGAGGTCGTCGAGGCTTCCAACCTCGATCTCGACGCGCAGCATGTGGCTGACGCTCTGGTGCGCCCGCTGGATGGCCTCGCGGATTCCCCCGGCCAGTGCAATGTGGTTGTCCTTGATCAGACAACCGTCGTCGAGTCCGAACCGATGGTTGCGGCCGCCGCCGATCGCCACGGCGTATTTGTCGAACAATCGAAGGCCCGGCGCGGTTTTTCGCGTGTCGACGATCTGCGCCTTCGTACCCTCGATGGCTTCGACATACTGGCGCGTGAGCGTCGCAATCCCGGACATCCGCTGGATGAGGTTCAGAGCGACGCGCTCTCCCATCAGCAGCACCTGCGCGAGGCCCTCGATGCGGGCGAACTCCTGGCCCTGGCTGGCGCGTTCGCCGTCGTACACGAAGGCCTCGAGCTCCATTCCGGGTTCGAGATTCGAGAAGATGGCCTCGGCAACCTCGAGCCCCGCGACGACGAGCGGCTGCTTTGCCAGAAACCGGCCTCGTCCGCGAAGCGCAGGACGGACGGTCGCCTGCGTAGTGACGTCGCCCCGGCCGATGTCCTCGGCGAGATAGGCTGACGTCATGTTGAAGATCACGTTGGGATCAAGATCCATGGTGGTGCAGTAAATCAGAAGATCCGCGACGGTTCAATGCATGGCCCCTGCGAGGACCGGAGGCCGGGCCTTCCCGGATCTTGCGACGATCACGAGGCTTATCGTCCGGCTATACGGCGCAGAAGCCGCCACTCGTCGGCCCCGATCTCTCGCGTCGCTATGAGCGCGACGAGATAGACGACGCCCATCAGGCAGAACTCGGCGGCGACCGCCACTCGGACTATAAGGCCGCCGAACCCGAGCCTCTCCAACACCGCATCCGACGGCAGCAGCAGGCTCAGCGCATAAACCGCGCCGGCCGACAGCGCGACCCGGGCGATCGACGTCACGGGCAGGCGTGCGCCGTATCGAAACCCGACGAAACCCACGCAGGCGGCGGCCCCGGCGAACATCGCGATAGTAGTCGCGGTCGCCGCCCCGGCCAGGCCGAGCGACCCAATGAGCGCAAAGTTCAGTCCGGCGTCGAGCGCGAGCGTAACAGAGACGATCGCAACCGAGACCCACGGCCGTCCGCCGCTCGAGATGACCGACGTCAGGACCGTGATGACGGCAAACGAGAGCATTCCGACGGCGACGATCCGCAGCGCCGGCGCGCCCGCAACGTACTCGGGCGGGTAGACGAGCCGCAGCACCTCGGCCGCATTCGCCGAGAAGAGCGCCGCGGGAAGTGCCGCAATGACGAGCGTTGCGCGCAGCGTTTCGCGAACGTAGCCGCGAACGACCTCGACGTCGTCGCGAAACGTCGCTTCGGAGACGAGCGGAAAGACCACGAACGTGATCGACAGGATGATCTGGAAGACGATGTATGCAAAGTCGAGGGCCGCACCGTAGGCGCCCGCCGCCGCGCTCGCCACGAGCGGATCCGGCGAGATCGTCGCCTTGACGATCAGCAGATCCGTCTTCATCAGGAGGTTGTTGACGAGCAGGAACGCGATGAGGGCGAGCTGGAACTGGAGGAGTCCGCCGAACCCGACTGGCGATTCCGATGCACGACCGCGCATGCCAACGACAAGCGCGGCAACGACGAGGACCGCAAACGCCGCCGCGGCGAAACCGCCGATCGCGCCCGTGAGCGTGTAGCCCGCGGCCACGGTGCAGACGACGATCAGCAGCACCTTGGCCGTCGAGTAGACTGCGTCGAGTGCCGCCTGCCTCAGGAAGTCCTTCCTGCCGTTAAGCACGCCGACGAAAACTGCGTAGAACGTGTAGCTCGCCGTGATGAGCGCCGCGAGCCGCAGGTATGGCGTCAGCGACGCGTCGTTTAGCGACGCGGCCACGAGCGGCGCCGCGAGCGCGAATCCGGCCGCCGCCCCGCCGCCAAGCACGACCTGGAGCAGGAGCGCCTTCCGCTTGATCGAATCGGCGTGCTCGGGCGTCTGCGAGACGAACTTGGAGACGGTCTGGATCGTGCCGGTGACGACAACGGCGTTCACGACGGATACGAGACCGATGACGACCTTGTATACCCCGACGTCGGCAACCGAGACGAGCCGCGGCAGGATGAACATGAGCGCGGCTCCGGTCACCATGAACCAGAGCTTCGATGCGGTGATGTAGATCGTTCCGCGGCCAGCCTTGGCGGCGACGTCTTCGGTTCCGCTCATCCTCGAACGCTCCCGTTCGTCTCGATCGCCCGTGCCACGACGGCGTCGAAGGCGGCCGCCGTCGTCGCCATGTCGAACCCTGGCGCCGCGGCAATGGCTCCTTCGGTGAGCCGCGTTCTGAGCTCGGGATCGAGCGAGAATCGACGGAGCGCGGCGGCGAGGGACTCGGCGTCGTCCGGTGGTACGAGCAGTCCGGTGACGCCTTCCTCGACCGCGTCTGCCAGGCCGCCGGTACGCGTCGCGATGACCGGTCGACCGCTCACGTAGCTTTCGGCGCAAACCACGGGGGTTCCCTCCATTCGACCGTTCTGCTCGATCCGCGACGGAATCACGACCACGTCGCATGCGGCCAGCGCCACGCGGCGCTCCCGCCGATCGATCCGGCCGAGAAACGAAACGCGGAGTCTAGCGGCTCGAGCCTGTTCGATCAATCGGGCGTGTTCCGGACCGTCGCCGGCTATCCACAGATCCACGCCGGGCACGCTTGCGGCCGCTTCGATCAGGACGTCGACGCCCTTGATCGGCTGCAGCCGTCCGAGGAAGAGCACCCGTGTGGAGCCGTCCGTCGAGTGTGAATCGCGAAACGACTGGACATCCGAGGGATTCGGCTCGGGGCCCAGCCGAGCGCCCATCGGGATGACGTCCAGCTTCGACGCGGCCGCCGGGGCTAGCTCCACGAGTCGGCGTGCCAGGTCCCCGCTGACACAGACGACCCGGTCGGCGCTTCCCACGACGAAGCGCGCGAGTCGACCACCGGCGGGCAGGCCCGCGAGAAGGTGGACGTCGCCTCCGTGCGCCACCGCGAGGTGTGGGCGGATGCCCGCGAGCGCGGCTGCCACGCCCGAGGGAGTCAGCCAGTGCGAGATCACGATGTCGGCCCAGGATCGCGACATCAGCGCGGACCCGGCGAGCGACAGCGTCAACGAAACCGCCTCGCTCTGGCCGGTCCGCGAGCTTCGGACGGCCGCGCCGATGTCAACGCCGGCCAGCAGCCGCCGCGCAAACGGCCAGGGATGGCCAACTGCACGAACGTCTACCGGCTCGAAACCGGTAAAGGCGCCCGGCGGCGCCAGCACCCGGACTGAATGGCCGTGATTCTCGACGAGCGTCCTTGCCAGGTCGTCGATGAATCCGCACACGCCGTCCTCGGGGGACGACGGGTACGAGCTCGTCAGAAAGAGGATCCTGGCCACCGGGCGGGTATTTCACCACAGCCGGTGGGCCCAGTCCCTCTCGCCTTGGCGCCTTTACGAGTCCTTGGCGTCTTTTCGGGAAACACGGACTCGAGGACGCGTTTCCCGCAAAGACGCCAAGTACCCGCAGAGGCGCCAAGGTTCTTCTCCTGTAAATTCATGTAAAGCCACAGCCATGGCCGCAACTGTGGCGGGTCGATCGTTGACGGATATCCGTATACTTCACCCGTCCACCAACATCCGCGAGCACAGAGGAGTTGTTGTTTTTCCGGTCATGCTTCGCCGTCGCTACATCATCTGGATCGGTCTTTCGGCCATCGTCGCCCTGCTTCTCTTCAATCTGTGGTCGCAGTACCGCTCGCTAACCGAGCTCCAGACGACTTCGCCGCTCGCTCGCCAGGCTTCCTGGCGCAACCGGCTCTCGGACGTCGCCGCCGACCTCCAGGACTTCTACCGCGACCGCGCGATGAATACGCTCGACGTCTCTCCATCCACCATCGTTCCGGAGAAGATGGACGACGCCGTCGAGGTCGCCTTCCACGATGCGCCGGCCGACGGTGTAAAGCGGTACTTCCTGAGCTCGCCGCTCAGTACTCGCCCGGGCGTGGTCAAGGTCACGCTCTACGACCCGGAAACACGGACGAAAGTTGACAAACGCACGCCCGACCACTGGGCTGCCTTCTCGGCGTCGTCGGCGTTCTTCAGCCTCATCCTTCGCGATGCCTCCGTCGACCCGCAGCAGCTGGTTTTCGGCGAGGACGATCCGGACAATCGCGTCATAGCCATGCCGATAGTCGACTCATCGTCGCGCGCAGTCGGCGTGGCCGGCATGATCGTCGACACCAAGCACTTCCGGAAGTCGGTTCTGCCCGATGCGCTGCCCGTGGCGCTTCGCAACCACTTCACCGAGGACGAGCTCGAGGAAATGACGTTCGCCGTCTTCAACGAGCGCAACGAGGTCGTAGCCTCGACGTGCAAGGACGCCGACGGCAGCACCGACGTCTGGGTGCCGATGCATCTCGCTTTCTCGAAGTGGCGGCTCGGCGCCAGGAGCCTGGGGCTTCCGCAGGACCAGCTAGCCGCCCAGAACTTCGCGCTGAACTTCTCGCTGACGATCCTCAACACTCTCGCGCTAGCACTCGGCATCGGTTTCGCGCTCCGGGCGGCGTCGAAGGAGATGAAGATCTCGCAGATGAAGTCCGACTTCGTCTCGAACGTCTCGCACGAGTTGCGAACCCCGCTCTCCTCGATCCGCGTCCTCGGCGAGTTCCTGCGGTCCGGTCGCGAGATCGAGCCCGAAAAGCTGCGCAAATACGGCGAGTTCATCGAAACCGAGAGCGCTCGCCTCGCGAAGCTCATCTCGAACATTCTCGATTTCGCGAAGATCGAGTCCGGGCAACGCTCCTACGACTTCCGCGAGGGTCAGATCGAAGACGTCGTCCACGAAGCCCTGCGCGTCTACGAAGTCCGGCTGCAGCAGCGAGGCTTCGCCGTCGACGTCGACCTACCGGCGGCTCCGCTGCCTCCGATATCGCTCGATCCTGACGCCGTCACGCAAGCCCTGTCGAACCTCATCGACAACGCGATCAAGTACTCCGGCAATTCGCGCCAGATTCGAATCCGCGTGTGGCGCGAGGCGACGGCTGTGCTCGTGTCGGTGACGGACTTCGGCGTCGGCATACCGGGAGATGAACTTCGGAAGATCTTCGAGCGTTTCCATCGCGTCAGCACCGGACTCGTCCATGACGTCAAGGGAAGCGGTCTCGGGCTGTCTCTAGTCAAACACATTGTCGAAGCTCACGGCGGAACGATAACGGTGACTAGCGACGTCGGTCGCGGCAGCACGTTCACCCTGCAATTTCCTGCCACGCCAGACGTTGATGAAGCGGGCGCCGCCGAATCGGGCGCCATCGAGGGACTCCCGGCATGATCGACTCAACGGCAGCTCGGACATCGACGCATCGCCCAACCGGAACCGAACCCGAGACGACGACGGGACGGGTGCTCATCGTCGAGGACGATGAAGCAACGGCGTTTGCCCTTCGCGACGGCTTCGAATTCGAAGGATACGAAGTGCTCGTCGCCACCAACGGGCGGACGGCGGTCCGGATGGCGAACGAGGAGCGCCCGGACGTCATCCTGCTCGACGTCATGCTCCCCGAGATGAGCGGAATCGACGTCTGCAAGCAGATCCGTGGCGCCGGCAACAATGTGCCTATCATCATGCTCACGGCCCGCGGGCAGGAGGTCGACAAGGTGCTCGGGCTGAAGATCGGCGCCGACGACTACGTCACGAAGCCGTTCAGTTTCATGGAATTGCAGGCCCGGGTCGAGGCGGTGCTCCGGCGGTCAACTCCGAAGTCCGAGCCGGCAGCGGTCGTCGAGTTCGGCGACGTACGGCTGGACTTCAAGATGCTCGAGGCGAGCAAGGGTGAGTGCCGGCTTGATTTCTCTCCGCTCGAGTTCAAGCTCATGAAGTTCTTTATCGACAACCGCCAGCAGGTGGTGACGCGCGACCAGATGCTGCGGAGCGTGTGGAACTCGAACAGCTCGATGTTCACCCGTACGGTGGACATGCACGTGGCGAAGCTGCGCAAGAAGATCGAGGACTCGCCGAACCACCCCCGGTACATCATCACGATCTACGGGGTCGGGTACAAATTCCTGGGTTGAGCGTCTTCCTTTGCGTCTCTGCGAGTCCTCTGCGCCTTTGCGAGAAACACTGGCGTGCGTGGCGTTTCTCGCAAAGGCGCAGAGGACTCGCAAAGACGCAAGGGAAGCATGGCCATAACGACGCCGGTGTATCCTTCGCCCCATGATCGTCAGACCCTTCGGCAACACCGGCCTCGATGTCTCCGCACTCGGCTTCGGCGCGGGCCACATCGGAGACCTCTCGCTCGACGAGCGCGACGCGGGAGACCTTCTCAACGCCGCCCTCGACGCCGGAATAACGCTCATGGACACGGCTCGCGGGTACGGCGCTTCCGAGGAACGCATCGGGCGACACCTGGCGCATCGTCGCGCCGAGTTCGTGCTTTCGACGAAGGTCGGCTACGGCATTCCGGGCCACGAGGACTGGACCGGACCGTGCATCTCGGCCGGGATCGACGCCGCGCTCGTGCTGCTTCGGACCGACTGCATCGACATCGCGCATCTGCACACGTGCCCGGTCGACGTGCTCGAGCGCGGTGACGTCATCGACGCTCTCGAGGCGGCGGTAAAAGCCGGCAAGGTTCGCGTCGCCGCCTACTCGGGCGACAACGCCGATCTCGAGTGGGCCGTCGAGTCGGGACGGTTCGGCAGCGTCCAGACGTCCGTGAACCTCTTCGACCAGCGGGTGATCGACCGCGGGCTCGCGGAGGCGCGCGCCCGCGGACTCGGCGTGATCGCCAAACGCCCGGTGGCCAACGCGCCGTGGCGATTTTCCGAGCGGCCGGCCGGCGACTACTGCGAGCCTTACTGGGAGCGGATGCAGGCGATGCGACTCGATCGCGGCGGGCTCGACTGGCAGGAGTATGCGCTCCGCTTCGCGACGTTCCAGCCCGGCGTCGGCAGCGTGATCGTCGGGACGCGCAGTATCGGGCACCTCCGTCGCAACGCGGAGCTCGTAGAGCGCGGGCCGCTGCCGGACGACGTCGTGGCGTCGATTCGGGCCGCCTTCGCCGCCGCCGACGACGGATGGACCGGTCAGGTCTGATTGACGGCGGCGCGGCCGCGTCGACGGACGAACTCGAACAGATACTGCTGCGCGAGCCCGGCGCCCGAACCGAATCGCCGGCGCGCGCGCTCGCGGATTTGCCTGTCGGTCGCGACCGGTCCCCGCGACGGGTAGGTCTCCGAGTAGACCTGACGAATCCAGGTGTCGACCGGAAAGACGTCGAACCGGCCGTATGCGAAGAGCGCAATACATTCCGCGACCTTCGGGCCAACGCCGGGCAACGACCGCAGATTCGCGAGCAGCGCGGGCGTCCGCTCGGCATCCCAGTCGTCCAGCGGGGCTGCCCCGGACGCCACGAGCGCGGACGTCTCCGCGACGTAGCGGTCGCGGTACCCGAGATTCGCCTCGGCCCGCAGCGTCGCGGCATCCAGCCCTGCCAGCGATTCCGGCCTGGGGAACGACCATTCGTTCTCGCCGTCGATCGAGACCGGCTCTCCGCCCAGCCTGCACAGCGAAGAAAGACATTTCGTTATACGGGGGATGTTGTTGTTCGCCGAAACGATGAAACCGATCACGGTCTCGAACGGCGGTTGACGCAGAATGCGAAGCCCATCGAGCCCTGCGGCCGCAATCCGAAGCCGATCATCCCGTAGCAGGCGTTCCCTGATGCCGGCGTAGTCGCGGTCCGCGTCGAAGTAGCGGCGCGCCGCAGACTCGAGCCCGTCGTCCTGCGCGATCCGTGGCTCGACCACGAGACCCTCCGTCGTCAAGCGCACTCGAACGGGCCGGTCGCCGATCCACCCGGCAGTCCAGCCGCCCTCCACCCGCTTCCAGCGGAACGTCTGCCCTCCGAAGAGGACTGCCTCGAGGTCGATTCCAGCCAGCTCTCGTATCCGGATCATCTCTCTGCTCCCCGATTCAGGCACATCGTTCGAGTATACGGAGTGCCCTGATTGGCGCTCCAGCGACGGAGAGGGGAGGGCCACGAATCGGATCCAATCCGTGCAATCCGTGGCCCGACTTCGTCCTACAGCCCCCTCCAGATCCCGGCGATCGTCTCGAGCGCGACCTCCACACGCCGGACGACCGGTCCCAGTTGGGCGTGGGCTGCAAACACGAGCTCGAGCGTCGAAAGCGCCCGCGACAGCTGCTGCTCGAAGAGCTCCAACCGGTCGATCGTCTCCTCCGCCCACATCGATTCGACGAATCGGTCGTGGAGAAAGCCGATGTCCTCGATGGCACGCTTCAACAGATCCGCTGACGCGATCGGCTCCAGCTCGCACACGAGCTCGTCCGCAGAGACGTCGAGCCGCTCGAGCGCCCGCAGCAACTCGACGGCCGGCGCCTTGAGCGGCGTCGCCGCATACACCGGCGCGAATACGTCGTCAGTGGATTCGTCGTCGTCACCGTCATCGTCGTGCGGGCCCGAGAAAACTATGTGTCCGCCGTGGCTTCGCGACGCCTGGCAGAGCGGGCAATCGTCGACGAAGAACTCGCGCGGGTCGAACTCGCTCGTTCGCCGGGCGATTATCTCGGGCGTGGGCGAGTCAAGATGGACGAGCGTAAACACGCCGACCCGCGAAAAGACGGCATCGTCGCCGTACACGCGCCTGAGGGCGTCCTCGGACTCGAATGCGTCTTCGTCGGTCGGAATCAGGTTCTGGATCAGGTTCATTGTGGGCCTCCCGGTGAATTCGTGCGGTCACTCCGCGCCCCATGGTCGAGTTCTGGCGGAAGAAGTTGCGTGCCGGGCTCCGCAATTCTCAGGAGCTCGATCTCGCGCCCGTCCGTCATGAATCCCACCGCGCCGTCCACTCCGGTCTGCAGCACCATTGCTCCGCCCTCTCGAAGCCGGCTGACGGCCTCCGCGTGCGGGTGACCGTATGGCGACCGTCGCGGCGCCGAAACGACAGCCCAGCGCGGGGCAACGGCTTCGATGAAGCCCGAAGACGAGGCACCGCGGCTGCCGTGGTGCGGCACCTTCAGGACGTCGGCCCGCAGGCTCCACCCGTTCGCGGATGCCAGACGGAGCAGCCCGGTCTCGCCGGCGTGTTCCAGGTCGCCCGTGAACAGGATGGCCCGCTCGCCGAAGACGATTCGCAACACGAGCGACCCGTCGTTGCCCGACGGTCCGTCTGCGGGGGGCCAGAGGACTTCCAGGCGAGCTCCGGCGATCTCGAAAGCGTCGCCGGCTGAAATCTCGGCGACGTCGATGCCGCGACGGCCGGCCCGTGCCGCAACGCGCTGCTCGGGCTCGTCGGCGCCCGCGCCAATTACCACGCGTCCGACGACAAGTCGCCTTGTGACCGCTTCGCAGCCGCCCACGTGGTCGACGTCGCCGTGCGTGGCCACGAGCCAGTCCAGCCGGCTGCAGCCCTGTGCGAGCAGAGAAGCCGCGACGACCCGGTCTCCGATGTCGAAACGTTCGGCGCGAATCGCTGCGCCTTCGACGAATCCGAGCGGTTCGTCGAACCGGGGACGGCCGCCGGCATCGATCAGCATCGTCGTGCCGTCGGGAAAGCGCACCAGAGCCGCGTCACCCTGGCCTACGTCGAGAAACAGGACGTGTAGCAGCCCGTCGCCGGCACGGTCGGCGACGGGAACGCCGGTCGACCCAATAACCAGAAGCACCGCTGCCGTGAGAGCGATCCGCAGTCGGAGCCACAATGTCGGTCGGCCGAGCTCGCGGCGGGTGATCGGCAACGGGTGCCACCGATCGATCAGCACTGCAAGCGTAACGACGGCGAACGGCGCCGCCCAGAAACCGACGGCCCACCAGTCGCCGGGCCTTGCCATCGGCCAGGCTGGCGGCGCGGCGGCGGCAAGACGATTCGAGAGAACGACGAGCTCGTCGGCGACCCACTCGACTGGCGGCGCGGCTGCAGGCGCTGCCGCGCGAAGGCAAAGAAAGGCGAGTCCCGCGATGAGCGCAAATCCCAGCGCGGCTTCGACAGCCAGAGCCCAGAAGGTCCCGGCGAGTGTCATTCGTCCGAACTCGAAGACCGCAAGCGGGGCGATGGCCATCTGAACGGACACGGCGATCCACAGTCCGACGACGATGCGACGAACCGCGCCCTGAAGCCGCCAGAGACTCAACCACACGGCGGCCCAGTGTTTGACCACACCGAAGCGGACCGACTCCGTGGGTCGGCCTCGCCGAAATCGCCTCTCGTCCCAGAACAGAACGTCGGCAATCGCCCGGAACGCGTTGGAACAAACGGGCGGATATGGCGCCGCCCGATGCGGCCGCCAGCGGCCGACGTCGGCCAGTCGTTCGGCCACCGGCGCCGCTATGCAGACGATTGCTGCGACCGCTGAGAAGGTGAGCTGAAAGCTCGGGTCCCACACGGCAGTCGGATCGAAAACGAGGACCACTGCCGCCGCCAGCGCCAGGGTATTCGGGGGCGGCGCCCGCCGACCCGCCAGTGGAGCCGTGAAGGCGACCGTGACCGCAAGCGCGGCACGAACGACGGGTGCGGGGCAGCCGAGGACCAGGGCGTAGAGCCACGCCGGGCCGGCGGCGGCCGCGAGTCGCAGAAACGGTGACCGCGTGAAGCGTCCGGCGGTCCAGACGGTCAGTCCGGCGAGGAGGGCTATGTGGGCTCCCGAGATGACCAGGACGTGGTATGCGCCCGATTGCCGGTAGCTCTCGGCGGTCTCTTCGTCGAGGCGCGAGTCGTCACCGAGCAACAGGGCGCGGAGCACTCCGGCCGTTCTCGCCGTGAAGGCGGCATCGATCTCGGCGAGACCCCACGGGCGCAACAACGACAGCCTTCTTAGAACGGGACAGCCGTTCGTCGGACCCGTGACAGTGACGTCGCCCGGGCCATCAACGCGGACGGCCAAATCGAAGCCGGCTCGCCGAATTCCAGCCCGGAGCGTCTCCACACCGGGATTCCGAAAGGCCAGATCGTCGGATGCCACTGCCTCGACGATGATCGGCGTGCCTCGCTCGAGGCCAAGGGCTCGAAGCGCGCTGGACGCGACTTCGTCCGAAAGGGTCACGCTCGCCGACACCCGGCCGGGAGAGGCCCGATGTTCGCCGCTCGCGAGTCGAAGCTCCGAAACCGCGATTCGCAGCCGGGCGCCGCCGGAGGACGGGTCCACAGGGGCTTCGAGAACTCCGGCGAGTTGCAGCGCGTCGCCTGCCAGAATCCGGCCATCGTCGACCAGGCGTCGAATCGGCCGTTCCGCCAGCGTCGATCTCGTGAATGAAGCCCGCCACGCACCGGCGAGGGCCACGGCGACGAGCGCAGCTGCAAAGGCGGCCCTGACGAAGCCGTGTTTCCGCGCCAGAAGTGCCAGGATCGCGGCGGCCGCACATCCGGCCAGGGCGTGCTCCAGTGGCACGCCGGCCGCGTCGCTAGCGACGATGCCTGCCGCAAAAGCGCACACGGGCCGCAGGAGCGGCTGGAGGTCGTGCCGCAGGTCGTACTGGAAATCGCGATCTGTCGCCATGATGCCCGGCCCATGATCGAAGGACCGGACCTCGAGGTTGCTTCGGGCATCCCCGATCGAACCCGCGCATCCGAAGCGACGTACAGCAGGCGCGGGCCGAAGTGTGAAAAGTTCTTGCCCGCAATCCGTAACTTGGTATGCTGACGGTTTGGCTCCAGCGCCCTTCAGGCCGGACGCGCCCGCCAATGCGGACGCGCCGGTGTCCACGGGCTCTCAATTCACGCTCCGGCGTTGAACAGATCGAAGTGAAAAAGGTGGATTTCCATAATGCGTAAGCTCTCTGCTCTCTTTGCCGCGTGCGTCGTGGCGTCGGTGTTTGCCGGTTGCGGCCTCGGAACGGCTCCGGGCACCTCGTCCGATCCGAAGAGCTCGTCGGCGGCTCTTTCGCCTGCCGCGTTCACGAGTGGCGATGCGTTCTCGCTGCTTCCCGCAGGTGACGTCGTGATGACCCTCGACGCCGGCACACTCATCAACACGACCGCTCCCGAGCTTCTCAAGAACTCGCCGAAGGAGAAGGCCGAGTTCGAGAAGGGCCTCACCGAGATGCAGGAGAAATCCAGCATCGATCCGAAGCAGATCAAGCTCGTCGCCATTTCGGTCACGATTCCCAAGGGGAGCGAGGAGCCGCAGTTCGCTGGTGTCATGACCGGGTCGTGGGATTCGGCGAAGCTCACCGAGTCGCTCAAGAAGGACGAGAAGACGAAGGCCGACCGTCCGACCGAGCAGTACGAAGGACAGACGATCATCATCAACAAGAACGGCCGTGAGGAAGTGGGCGTCGTCGTCCTCGACTCCACGACGCTGCTGATGGGTTCGCCGGTTGCGATGGTGAAGAAGGCGATCGACGCCAAGATGGGCAAGGGCGACAGCGCCTCGAAGGACGCCGAGCTGCTTGCGGCTTTCAAGAGCACGAAGGAAACCGGCACGCTCCGCTTCGCGATGAAGTTCCCGAAGGAGCAGCTCGCTGGCCAGACGGAAGACGTGGCCAAGCACATGGCGGCCACCAAGATCGTGTTCGGGTCGCTCGACGCCTCGGCCGGTCTCGGACTCGAGCTCGTTGCCCGCACTGGCAGCGAAGCCGAAGCCAGGCCGATCCACGACGACCTGACGAAGCTGCTCGATCAGGCCAAGACGTTCATGTCGGGCAACGAGCAGATGAAGAGCATCGAGACGGTTCTCAACTCGATCGTGATCTCGCTCAACGGCGCGGACGTGAAGCTTGCGATGAACGTCCCGTCGGCGACCCTCCAGGAAGTCGCGAAGTCGTTCAGTGCAATGGCTGGCGGCATGACGGGCGGCGGCGCGCCTGGCTCGATGCCGGAGGAAGACGCGGACCTGGGCGGCGACTCGAAGTAGTCCGCACAGAACGCCGTCGATTGACGGCTGCGTGAGAAACGAGCGCCGTGGCCCCGAAAGGAATGCCACGGCGCTCGTTCTTTCGGTCCGGCCCGCATGGAGCTCCGCGCATCGGTACCGTGCGCGGTAGCGCACGGGTCTGATGGCTGGAACTCTTAACCCGACATTGCGACACCCGGCGGTCGGTAGTATTGTGCTCGTGAGGTGTTGATGGAACGAGGCTACGCCAGTGCGCATCTCGAGCTACCGCGGCGCGTCAAGTATCGCGAACGGCGAGATGAAGCGCTCGTCTCGTGCGGCTTCAGGACGTCGGTCCTCACGGCGCAGGACCGGAACCAGCCAGCTGGTGCGCTCGTCCTGATGTCGCCGGCGCCTTACCATCCTGACAACTCCGGATACATCTGGCTCGCCGGCACGGTCTCGCATTCTCTCCGGCTCGGTCCGAACGTAGTGGGACGGCACCGCGACAACGACGTAATCGTCGGCGACGAGGCGCTTCACGTTTCGCGCCGACACTGCGTGATCGTGATTCACGCCGACCGGCTGGCGGAGGTCTACGATCTCGCTTCGCTGAACGGCACGTTCGTCAACGGGGTCCGTATCGAGCGTCACGCGACGCTGTCGACCCACGACGTGGTGCGGCTCGGGAGTACGCTCACGTTCCGCGTGGCGATCTACGGCGCAGACGGGCACTGACGGGGTCCAGAAGGGCTTCGCACGCGCAGCCGTACCTCCGTGCCACTCTGTGCGAAACTCTGCCCGAGCGTTCCTCCTGCTATGATCGCCCGGTGAAGTGGATCGTGCTCGGGACGAGTTCGGGCCGGCCGACGGCTCGGCGCAACGTGTCGGCCGGCGTGCTCGCGCGCGACGGCGAATGGCTGCTGTTCGATTGCGGCGAAGGCACGCAGTATCAGCTTCTTCACACCGATTTGCGGCTCAGCCGCATGCGCTACGTCTTCGTCACCCACATGCACGGCGACCATGTACTCGGACTGCCGGGTCTCCTTGGGACGCTGAACCTGGCGCGCCACGATCGCACGGTGACGGTTTTTGGCCCGCCGGGCATTTCGCGCTACCTGCGCGACGTCTTTCGCGCCACGTTTTTCCGCGCGACGTTTCCGATCGACGTGACGGAAATCGACGAAGGCACGGTCCTCGAGTCGGATCAGTTCAGTGTCGAGGCACGGCGACTGAACCATCGCGTGACCGCGTTCGGTTACGCGGTTCACGAGAAGGCCCGGCCCGGTCATTTCAGAATCGACGACGCGATTCGCCTCGGCGTACCGGCGGGACCGCTCTACGGCCGGCTCCAGCGTGGCGAGAGTGTCACGCTTGCCGACGGCCGCACGATTGTCCCGTCGGACGTCGTGGACGCCGACCGTCCGGGATTGCGGGTCGCCTATTGCACGGATACGGGACCAGCCGACGCCGCAGTCGAGCTCGCGCGCGGGGCGGACCTGCTCGTCCACGAAGCCACCTACACGATCGAGATGGTCGAGGAGGCCGAGGCTCGCGGCCATTCCACGGCCGCCGGAGCCGCGGCCGTCGCGCGCGACGCCGGCGTCGGGCAACTCCTCATCACGCATTTCTCGCCGCGATACGAAGACGTGACGCCGCTGCTTGCGGAGGCGCGCGCCATATTTGCGAACACAATTGCCGCGCGCGACCTTCTCGAGGTCCGTATCGGCCCGGACTCGCGACCGGCTGACTGACGGACTATTGAGGCGAGGCGGCCACGACCGTCAGTCGCATTGCCTTCGACTGACCGCCTCCGGTCATCACCGTGAGTTTTCCCGTCTGGGCCCCCGCCGGCACCACGACGTCGATCCGCGTCGGCGACACCACCGTCGGCACGACCGGCTGGGCCACGCCCTTGAATATCACCTTCGCGTCGCGAGCGAATCCGGTCCCGTCGATGAGCAACCGTGCGCCCGGCGCCACGCTCTCGGGCGTGAGCGTCTCGATCGTCGGCACGATCTGGAGGGTCACCGAGTTGCTCTTTCCACCCTCCGGATCCGACAGCGAAACCGGAGCGGTAACGACCTGCCCGGGCACGGCGACGACGACGCGCCGCGGTTTGACCTCGAGAGGCCGCACGAGCCACGTGCTGTCCGCGAAACCGGTGAACATCACCGATACATTCTCGTCGAACCCCGAGCCATTCAGTCTGATCTTCTGGCCGATGTTCGCCGACGGGCCCGACTTGGCCGCCTTGCCCGTAGTCGCCTTGGCCTTGATCGAATTCAGTGTGATGGCCGCGGGTTTCTCCGGCGCACCGGACTTCGCCTGGCCGCCCGCATAGGCGCAGATGGCGAGCGTCGCGACGACCGCTGAAAGTCCGATGAGTCGGGCCGCGTTTCGGCCTGCCGAGAATCGCGTGTATTGGTTCGAGGTCATGGCGCCGCATTGTACCAGACGGGCCAACAGGCCTTTCCAGTGCAGATCGGGCCTCTGGTTGTGTCCCGCAAAGACCGTGCTGTATAGTTTCTGGCCCGAACGAGTGGCCTCGTTCGCGGTCGCCACCTCGGTATGAAGGACGGTCTTTGGTGTCCCCTGAACTTCTCAAGCTGATCCAGCTCCAGGATATTGACGTAAGGGTTTTCGAGCTGACCGACAGGCTCGATGCCATCCCGGCAGAGCGGCGACAGATCGAAGATCAGTTCCGCCAGCAGGCTGCCGAGTACCTCGGACTAGAACAGTCGCTCGCATCCGCTCGAGAGCACCGGGCTCGGATCGACGAAGACCTCGCCAACTACGAGCAGACGCACGAGAAGTTCAAGGCGGACCTCATGCGGGTCCAGAACACCAAGGAGTACGCCACCGTCATTCGCGAGATCGACGCGACGAAGAAGGCCATCTCGGCCCTCGAGACCGAGGCTCTCCAGCTCATGGAGCGGATCGAGGCCACCGAGAAGGAGATCACCGAGCGTGCCCCGGAGTTCGACGAGCGGCGCGCCGAGGTCGACGCGCTGATGGCGGGTTTCGACAACGAGGTCAAGGTCGTCGATTCGGAACTGGCAGAGCTTCGCGGCCGCCGCAAGGTGATTGCGGCCGAGGTGTCCGGCAACATGCTGCGCGTCTACGACCGCATCGCGCAGACCCGGAAGGGACGCGCAATGTCGGAAGCACGCGGCGAAATCGGCGGAAACGGAAAATGCTCGGCGTGCAACATGGCGCTCCGGCCCCAGGTCTTCAGCGACATCCGACGCGGCGACGACCTCATCGTCTGCGACAACTGCAATCGCATCCTCTTCTATCGCCCGGAGCAGGACACGCCCGCAGAGGCGAGCGCGTCCTGAGGTTCCCGCATGGGCTCGCTATACGACGCGGCGGCGAACGCCATGCAACACGCCCGCATCGCCGAGTTCTGGTACACGCGTGAGCCCGAGTCCGACCCGGCAACGCTCGTCTACAGCGCCTCCATCCTCATCGACTGCAGCATCAACTTCCGCAGCCTGAAGGCCGGGATGAACGAATCGGAGGAGCGCACCTACACGGCGTGGCTTCGTCCCGGATCCCTGGCCGTCGACTGGGATTTCGCAGCGATCGACCCGATCGTCGAATCGCGCCTCGATACGGCGCCTGACGAGGCGATCCGGCGGCCGGAGCACCGACCCGAGCTCGACGAAGAGCGATGGTCGGAGATCGAGAGCGATCTCGTCGACCGCCTTACCCGTCGCGAAAAACTCGTCCTTCACTACAATCCGCTGTTCGAGATCTTCTCGGGAGTGCGTGAGAGTCTCGCTGATTTTCTCGATAGGGCGGCCGAAGTCGCACTCCAGAACATCGAGCCCGAGCTCAAGCAGTTGAAGCACGTCTACGAGCTGCAACTCGAGCAGGTGCGTGAGGCGCACATCAATCGTCGCGGCGCGCTGCTTGCCGAGGAATCCGCGGCCGGGGCGCCGACGAGCAAGCTGGAGGTCGAGCGGCTGCTGCGCGGGCGAACCGAGTTCTCCGAGACCGAAAACCGGGTGACGTCGCTCTTCACAGGCCTTGCCGGGCTCGTGCTGCAGGTGCCGAATGCACGGGACGACGAGGACGAGGCCGAAGTCGAGGACGGTCCCGCGCAGGACCTGCGCGATGACCTCGGCCGTGTGGAGCGTGAAGCATCGGACGCGCTCAACGAGCTCTACACGAAATACCTGGAGATGGTGCGGTCGTACGACGACTTTGTCGTCGGTATCCAGCCTGCAAACATCCGGATCGTCCGTCGGGCGCTCGTCTGGGTGCCCGTAGATGACGAAAGCCGCAGATCCGACTGATCTGCGGCCTCTGAAGTGGAGCAGAGGGGGCTCGAACCCCTGACCTCCGCATTGCGAACGCGGCGCTCTTCCAACTGAGCTACTGCCCCAAAAGCAAGCCGGGAAGATACGCGCTGTCGCCGGACGGTGTCAAGTGAACCGCCCGGAGGTCAGTTCCGCGATCGCGCAGCGTCAGTTCCGCGACCTCGCAGCGTCAGTTCCGCGACCTCGCAGCGTCAGTTCCGCGACCTCGCAGCGTCAG
>CAZXLQ010000031.1:0-26581 GCA_964641945.1 uncultured Clostridia bacterium | reverse complement strand
AGAACCGCGAACGCAGTGAGCGGCCGGCCTTGCACCTCCCGCCCAGTGGTTGTACCGATCCGCCTGCATCACCGACGTGCGAACCCACCACTGTCCAGCCGACTCGATTCTGGGGAAAGGCTAGCGGTTCTGGCCGCGAGAGGACTCTTATTCCCGCTCGAGCGCCCTGGCCGCCCTGAGCATCACGCGCTCGCCAAAATGGGGCGCGAGGATCTGAAGCCCGACCGGCAGCCCTTCCGCCATTCCGCACGGGACACTGACGGCGGGAATCCCGGCGAGGTTAGCGGTGATCGTGTAAACGTCCGACAGGTACATCTGCAGCGGGTCCTCCATCTTCTCGCCGAGGCGGAACGCCGTCGTCGGCGACGTCGGAGTCACGACGACGTCGCAGTCGGCGAAGGCCGTCCGAAAGTCCCGCTCGATCAGAGTGCGCACACGAAGTGCCTTGTCGTAATAGGCGTCGTAGTAGCCAGACGAAAGCACGTACGTTCCTAGCATGATGCGACGCTTGACCTCGGCTCCGAACCCTTCGGCCCTGGACCGCATGTACATCTGCCGCAGTTCCTCGGCGCCCTCGGCCCGGTACCCGTAACGGACACCATCGAAACGTGCGAGATTGGAGCTTGCCTCGGCCGTGGCTACGATGTAGTAGCAGGCCGTTGCGTATTTCATGTGAGGAAGCGAGACGTCGACAATGATGGCACCTTGCGATCGCAGTCGATCGATGCCCTCCTCGACTTTCTCGCGCGTCCCCGCCGAAAGCCCGTCGGCGAAAAACTCACGCGGAACACCGACTCTCAACCCTCCTGCGCCCGCATCGAGATCCTTGAAGTCCGGAACCACCGCCTCACTCGACGTCGAGTCGCGCTCGTCCCGTCCGGCCATGACCCCCAAGGCGATCGCAACGTCGCCGACCGAAGCCGCAAACGGACCTATCTGGTCGAGCGAGCTTCCGAAGGCGACGAGTCCGTAGCGCGAGATTCGGCCGTAGGTCGGCTTCAGCCCGACGACGCCGCACAGCGAGGCGGGCTGCCGAATCGAGCCGCCCGTATCGGAGCCAAGCGCGATCATTGCCATGCCGCTCGCGACCGCCACGGCGGAGCCTCCCGACGAGCCGCCCGGAACTCGATCCTCGTCCCAGGGATTGCGGACAGGCCCGAACGCCGAATTCTCGTTCGACGAACCCATCGCGAACTCGTCGCAGTTCGTCTTTCCGACGATGACAGCGCCGGCATCCCGAAGGCGAGCGACCGCCGTGGCCGTATACGGTGGCCGGTAGTTCTCGAGAATCCGCGATCCGCACGTCGTTCGCACATCCTGGAGCACGAGGTTGTCCTTGATCGCGACAGGAATCCCGTCGAGCGGACGCAGGGGCTCGCCCGAGCGAACTCGGGCGTCGGTTTCATCGGCCTGCGCGAGCGCAGCGTCGGCGGTGACCGTGAGGAACGCATTCAACCGTGGATTGAGCGCCTCGATGCGAGAGAGCGCCGCCTCGGTTACCGAGCGAGCAGTTGTCGTTCCCGCGCCGATGGCCTCCTGGGTGCCCGCGATCGTTGGATGGAAGTCGGGGATGGCTTGCATGGGCCTACGACTCCTGTGACTCGCCGGTTGCGCGGGTGATCACACTCGGCACCTTGAAGTAGCCATGGAATCCTTCGGGTGCATTCGCCGTGGCGACTGACGTGCCGAGGCTCGGCTTGACGACGTCGTGGCGCCACGTTCGTTCTACGTGCTCCGCAATCGTCGAATGCGACATCGGCGCAACGTTCGTCGTGTCGAGCTCACCGAGTTGGTCCATGTACGAGAGGATCTCGGACATCTGGGCCGCGAATCGATCCGCATCGTCCGGCGACAGCTCGAGGTGCGCCAGCGTGGCGGTCTTCAACACAACATCACGAGTGATCGACATCGTCATCTCCTTCCGGCGTGGAACGGCGGATTCTAGCAGAAGCCGTCTGCACGGTCAGGCCGTGATGGCCCGCTCGATGGCGTCGATGTAGCTCGGCCAGCAGAATCGCACCAGGTCGGCTTCGATCGCGGACTCCATTGCCTGCGCACGACCGCGATCCAGGAAGTCGGCCACGGCATCGGCAATGGATTGATGGTCGAACGGGGGCACGACATACCCTGTCACGCCGTGTCGGACGGTCTCGGGCAGCCCGCCGACACTCGTCACGACGACCGGTCGCCTCGCGTCGAACGCGATCTGAGTCACGCCACTCTGCGTCGCGCTTTCATAGGGTTGAACGACGAGATCTGCCGCCGCGAAGAGATCGCGAACCTCCTCGTTGGGCACGTATCGATCGACAATTGAGACCGCGTGCTCGATCCCGAGCCGTGAGATCAGCTCGAGGTACTCCGCGCGGTCGTGCCAGAACTCGCCCGCAACAACGAGTCGCACCTTCCGCTTCGCCAGGATATTCGGCATCGCCTGGAGCACGTGTTTCAGACCCTTGTAGGGACGGACGAAGCCGAAGAACAGCAGGGTTGGAGTCGCGGGATCGAGGTTGAGTCGCGCCCGCGCCTCTTCGCGCGAACATCGATTGCCGGCAATTTCGCCAAGCGACGGCAATTCGGCTCGAACGATGGTCCTTCCGGGCAGCAGTCGTTCCAGGTTGTCACGATCTTCGCTTGAATGCACGATGAAGGAGTCGCCGCTCCCGAGCGCAAGCCGAGTCGCAAATCGCCGAAGCCCGCTCGATTCGTGTTCGACGACGTTGTGGCAGAGGTACACGATCCGCGTTCGACCGCCGCGGCGCGACAGTCGCGAAATCGTCGCCATCTGGGGAGCCCAGAATGCGACCCACCAGGGGATGATCAAAGCGTCGGCAGCGAAGTGCCGGACTCGATGTGCAACTCGCAGCCAGGTGAGCGGGTTCATCGAGTCGAGGACGTGCTCGACACCGGGCTCCACGAGCGGTGCCGCGCTCGGGTCGCGATCCGTTGCCGCCGGATAGATCCAGAGCGGGTATTGGCGGCGAAATGCGAAGTGCCGCACGGAGTGGCGTTCGCGCAGGTGCCGATGGAGCAGGGTAGTGTGGTGAGCAATGCCCCCGCGAAAAGGATGTGCAGGCCCGACGATCGCGATCTTCAGGCGCCCGGTCATTCGATGTATCCGAGCCCGCGCAGACGCTCTCGAACGTCATCGTCGTCATCTTCCGAAGGCTCAGGCCCATCGGCGGAGTCGACCGTGGATGCAGTCACGAGACCGTCGACGCTTCCGCGGAATGCCGGGAGGACTCTGCCGCGCCGGTCCGCTGGCGCCGCCAGTCCGAATGCGGCCAGCACCGTCGGCGCGATGTCGAGCACGCTGGCTTTTTCACCCGCGGGCGCGTGACCGAAGAGCGGCCCGCTCGCCACAAAGATGCCGTCCAGACGATGCGAGCCGGTGTGTCGCCGGCTGAACGGACCGGGCACGAGAAGCGGACCGTCGAAGTCCGTCTTGGAGAACGTCATGCCCCAGTCGTCTCCCGACACGAGCACGTCCGGAAGAGTATCGATCAGGCCTCCCGCCAGTTGCCACGGACGTATCGCCGACATCGGGATGCCCGCTCCCGCGGACGCCTCGGCAAGGAGCTCGTCTACGGAACCGAGCGCCGCGTCGTACCTGGCCGTGCCGCGCTCGATTCGAGTACCGGTGTAGAGTCCTGCAAACGGAATTGTGTGCCCGGGATCCAGCACGGCGCTGGACTCGGAGTCGATCACCGCCGACAGAAAGGCCGAATCGTCCTTCGGCAGAAACCGCCGGGTCCGTCGACGTACGCGAGCGAGCGTCCGGCCGACGGGACCTCGAACCCGGGCCGCAGCCGCGCCAGCCCGCTGCGCGATTCGTACCCCCGCCCTGTGAAGTCTCGCCGATCTCTGCGTGGACGCACCTCGTCTCACGAGAAGACCCGCTTTCTCGAGTGCGGCGTTGATCTTGAATGTGCACGTGTTCGGGCCGAATCCGTGATCGGAGCAGACCAGAAGGCTCGTCCCGGTTCCCATGGCGCCTAGCAGGCGGGGGATGGCTGCATCGAGTCGCGCAAACACATCCCGAACTCGATCCGACAGAGCCTGCCGATCACCGGACAATGGCTCGCCCGAGGTATCGAGGAGGTCCCAGCAGCGATGCATGAGCCAGTCGGTCTCGGAGAAAACGCAGACAGCGAGATCCCATGGCTCGCGCTGGAGCAGCCACTCGGCAGCCCTTACTCTCCGATCGAACGAGGCTTCGAGATCGTCGAGAAACAGGCCAACGTCGTCGTAGTGTTCCGCGTGATAGTTGACCGCGAGATTGTAGTCGCGTCCGACTACCTCGAAGAGTTCTTCCTTTACTGACGCGGGCGAAGTCCATTGGGTCGACTCATCGGTTCCGAAACCGCTCACCATGATTCCGTTCGCGTCGTACGGAGGATAGAGGATCGGAAAGTTGAAGACGCATGTGCGGAATCCCGCCGCACCCACCAGATCCCACACGGCGCGCCCCCGGAAATCGCGCGACCCGATCGGCCGGAGGTCATGGAGTGGCGGGCGACGTACGAGAAAGTCCGCGATTCCCGTTTGATCGACGTCGAGTCCGGTCGATACACCAAGCCAGGAAGGTCCCGTGATCGGAGGGACCGTCGCTCGAAGCGCGCCATAGGTACCAGACCGGCCGAGCATCGACAGATTCGGCAAAACGCCGTCCCTTGCGAGGCGGTCGAACACGACTGTGCCAACACCGTCCAGTCCGAGCATTAGCAGTCGTTGCGACATCGTACGCGGTGGCGTCAGTTCGATCCGGGCTGCCGCTCGCCGCGGCGCATGGCAAATTTCGGAAGAACGATACTGTCAGGATTCGTCGTGATGCCGCCGGTGACCGGGTCGTAGATGTAGGGTTCGCCGTTCGGATCGACCGGCTGACCGGACGCATTCGTACGGATTCGGGCCCCGGCTCCCGATGACGATAGACGTGCGGTTCTGACGAGGAGCGCCAGGGATTGCGGCCGCGAACCAAACCTCAGAACGTAGTTGCCGACTGCATCCTTCAGAAAGTCGATCTCGTCGAGTGCCTGATAACTCTTCATGCTCGACACGAGTTCCTCGCGGACTCGGGGATCGTCGGTCGAGTCGTACATCGTCTTCAGCATGCGCATCGCAAAGTCCCGCTTTCCGCATTCGGCGAGCACCACGGCGGACATTTGCGCGACCCACGGTGCAGCTCCCGGAATTCGGCCGCCCTCGGCATAGGCCGCGGAGGCCGACTCACAGTCGCCCGACCTCCAATACAGGAAGCCGAGATCGAGGTGAAGCGTCAGTTCGTGCGGATTGGCTCTGATACCCTTGTTCAGCAGGTCGACGGCCTTCTGCTCGTCGACGTAGTCCGCGAGAAAGTAGCCCCCGAACCGGTAGGCAGCGATGTACTGGGGATCGAGTGTCGTCGCTACGTCCAGAAGTGGGGCGAGAAGCGCCGGGGGAGTGCGATCCGATTCCGCAACACCTCGATTCGCAATCGCATTCTCTCCGAAATGCTGGATGGCTCGCATCCAGTACACGTCGGCGAGCAGCGCGTCGTACCCGAGTGCAAGTCGCTTCACCTGTTCGCCATTCGAGAGATAGAGGGTCTCGTCCTCTACCTGCGCGCGGGCAGTCCTATCGTCGATCCAGCGCTGCAACGGCGCGAGCGACGCGAGCGCCACCACGACGCCGGCGATGATCAACCTTCGCACCGAAGACTTCACTTGAAGTCCCTCCGATCGAAGACGAGCGCCGCGATCGCGACCAGAATTCCGCAGTAGACCACCGCATAGACGGTCGCCGCTGCGATGCGGTCGATCGGGATCGTGAGGCCATGCGCCGCCGTTGTGATGACGTTGAAATTCGACAGGTTCGGCAACACGTAGTAGAGGCCCTTGAGCAGCCACTTCGCCGCCACGGCGTCCGTCGACTCGGCCATCGTCAACAGGTTTGCCGAGAAATTGCCGACAACGTAGAGAAGAAAAGTCACGAGGGCCGATATGGCCGGCGACGAAAGCGTCGACATGGCAAGTGCGATTCCCGTGATGACGAGCAGTTCGAGAAACACCATGTAGGACGCCGGGAGTGCGGTCACGACCTGTGGCGCGTAGCCCTGCGTGACCCAGAGGACCGAAACGATGATACCGGCCGCCATGACCGAGGAGTTGACGGCCAGGGTCATGCCGAGGCCGACAAACTTCCCGAGCACGAACTCGGAGCGGTGCAGCGGCTTCGCGAGAAGGCTGTAGATCGTGCGCCGGTCGATTTCCTTCGACACGAGCTGGATGCCGATGAAGATTGCGATGAGCATTCCGAAGAAGCGCATCGAGCTCAGGCCGATATCGGTGATGACCTTCGCCACGTTACCGATCGCGAGTTGCCCGACGAGAAGCGACGAGCCGATCATGAGCAGGGCGAAGAAGATCAGATTGTAGAGAACCCGGTCCCGTACCGATTCGCGAAAGGTGTTGCGGGCAACGAGTGCGACCTTGGTCATGGAAATGGACGTTCCTCCGCGCGCTGGTCGAGGGTATCGCCTCATCTATATACCGGCTGGTCAATCAACCGGAAAGGTCAACACCGCGACGACCGGATCGGAGCATCGAAAGGTGCGCGGTTCGTGGCGACTGCATTAGACTTCGCGTCGTCAAGCCGTTCAGAAAGTCGGGCAGGAGAATCGTCACCATGTTTCGTTCGACCGTTCGTCGCTACATCGCGTACACGGCCATCGCCGGACTCGCTTCAGTCGCGCTGTCGATGGGCACCGTTGTCGCCCAGCGCCCGTCCGCCTCTCGCACCGATCCGATCTCGGGACGCTGGGACGCGGCGCTCGAAGTGCCGTCCGGGCCGGTGGCATTCGCACTCGACCTCAACCGGCGCGGCAGCGTTGTGCGCGGCCACATTCTGAACGGGCCTGAGCGAATGGCTCTCTCCCCCGGCACTTTCGACGGGACGACCGTCGTTCTGCGTCTCGACGAATACGATGGCCGGATCACTGCCAGCTTCGAGGATGCTGCGAGAACCAGGCTCGTCGGGCAGTACCAGCGCCAGACGCGCAGCGGCATTGGAACCTACCGATTCGTCGCTAACCGTGCTGCAAGGCCGGCAGCGAAACCAGCGTTCGCGGCAGCCGTCGATGCGTCGATGGAGATCTCTGGCGACTGGATCATCACCATCCGGGATCCGAAGACATCGAGCGAAGAGGTGAGTGATGCGACGTTCACCGTGAAGCCTTCCCAGGCAACACCGGGTGCCGGCGACGTCACCGGCACGATCATTCCCGTTAGCGGCGATTACGGGTTGCTCTCGGGGATGATTCGGCGCGACCCGTCGTCCGGCGCGGCCGTCCTGCGGATGAGCCGCTTCGATGGGATTCACGTGGTGAAGATCGAGGGCCGCGTCGAGGCGGACGGCTCGTTGTCGGGAACGCTCTCGTCTGGCCTGTCATTCGAAGCGACGTGGAAGGCAACCCGTAAAGAACGGGCCGCGGCGGGAGAGCCCAAGCCCGGCGATCCGTATTCGTTGACGCGCGTGAAGGACCCGAGCGCCGTCTTTTCCTTCTCGTTGCCGGACTCGAAGGGAGGGACGGTTTCACTCGCGGACGAGCGTTTCCGTGGAAAGGTCGTTCTCATCGACATCATGGGAACCTGGTGTCCGAACTGTCACGATTCAGCTCCGCTACTCGCCGATCTTCATCGCCGTTACCGGTCCAAAGGGCTCGAAGTGGTGATGCTTGCCTACGAATACACTCCCGACGCCGCTCGGAATGCGCGACAGATCGACATCTTCAGGAAGAAGTACGGGATCGAGTTTCCGATCCTGATGGCGGGCACGACGGCGGATGGCGAAATCGCCCGAACGCTGCCACAGCTGGAAGGCTTCGGGGCGTATCCGACTACCATCTTCATCGGTCGAGACGGACGCGTAAGGCGAATCCACGCCGGGTTCTCGGGACCGGCTACCGGCGAACGCCACACCCACGTGAAACGCGAGTTCGAGTCGCTCGTGCGGGAATTGCTCGACGCCAAACCGTAGACAGTCTCTGCGCCTTTGCGAGTCCTTGGCGTCTTTGCGAGAAACCCTTTCTGAAAACGAGTTTCTCGCAGAGACGCCAAGGACTCGCAAAGGCGCAGAGTCCAGGCCGGTCTACTTCGGCACCAGGTCCAGCGCCTGCCCGATCGGCGTTCCGAAGTTGATGTTCTGGGCGTTCATCGACGCAAGCCCCTGGGTGAGCACGGCGATCACGTTGCCGTTGCGGTCGAACACCGGTCCACCCGAATTGCCGTTGTTTGCCGATGCGTCGAGCTGGATCTTCTTCGGAGTGACCTTGCTGATGACTCCGGTGGACAGGCTCGTTTCCGCTGTCTTCGCCTGCGTGAACGTGAACAGGTCTTTCCCGAGCGGGTAGCCTATGACCGCCACAGGGTCGCCCTGTCCGAGCGACGACGTGTCGCGGTTGAAGCTCTGGAGGTACGGCATCTTCTCGAATGGCTTGACGCGAAGCACCGCGAGATCGGTGTCGATAGAGTCGGAGAGCCGCACGAGCTCGCCGGCAACGGCATCGTCCGGACTTCGATCCGCGAAGACCACCTTGATCTCCCTGATGACACCCTTGTAGCGATTGCGAACCCACGCCTCGTCGTATTCCCAGAGCTGCAGCACGTGCCGGTTCGTGACGATGTACCCGTCCGGCGAGACGACGAATCCAGAGCCTGTCGCGGCGTCCTCCTCGATTGGCGTGCCGTTCTCGTCCGTCAGCGTGAAACGAACGTAGAGGAACACGACCGCGGCCTGGTTCTGCGATGCGATTGCGCGGAAATCGAAGACCTGTGGCGCCGGCGCTGGCCGCATCGCCAGGTAGCCAACCACGGCGACGAGCGTGACGACGAGCAGCGAAAGTACGGCGACCATGACCTTGAACTGGGTCGAAGTCTTCTTCACGGCGCGGTCGATCATGAGCCGGACAGTCGTTCGCCCGAACTCCTTCGACGGAGGTGGTCCAAAGCCGTTTCCGCGGCTGGCTGTCTCGAGCGACTGTGTCGGCGCGACCGTCGGCGGGAGCTGTGGTTCGTCTTCGCCCTCGATGTCGAACTGTACCTTCGGGCCGCCCGTGCCGAATTCGATCACGTCTCCGGATTTCAACCGGAAGCTGTAGACGCGCCGGCCGTTGACGAAGGTCCCGTTCGTCGAACCCGTATCGCGTACAACGTATCCCGATCCATCGTACGTGATCTCGGCGTGGTGGGCAGACGCGCGGGTGTCCCCCGGGGGGAACGCCAATCGGCTTGCCGGTGCGCGCCCAACCGAGATCTGCGGATCGGCGAGCACTTCGCGCTCGCCTCGTCTTATGCCAGAAAGATGAGTAAAAACCGCTCGCATTGGTGCGCGAGGCTCCGACAACTGACCTGGGCTTCCCCGGAGCCTGTGTTGTACCACAGACCGACAACGACCGTCAGGGAAGGTCGGATCGCGCCTCGGTATGCTTACGATCGGCCATCGTTTGCCACACGAGTGCGACGCGCTCGTCGAGCGTCGGATGACTCCAGAAGAGGAACCTTGCCACGGGGTTCGGGTTCGGATCCGACAGCGCGAGCTGTCCAAGGCGCTCGAACGTAGATGCGGCGGCCTCGGGTGAGACGTCTGCCGGGACAGTCAACTGGAGCGCAAAGCGGTCAGCGTCAGTCTCGATGGTGCGCGAGATGGCATTGCTGATCGGCTCGCCCGCAAGCGAAAGCACACCGACCACGAACAGAATGAGCGGCAGGCTCGCTATGTCCGCCAGCGCTTCGTAGCCGAGGCGCGCACTGTACCGGGTGACGAGCCGATCGAGGATTCGCTGGAGGAGAAACGCGCCGATGGCCGTCATGATGGCGGCGACCGACAGCCCGATCCAGAGGTGATGGCGCACGTAATGACCCATCTCGTGCGCCATCACGAAAAGAGTCTCTTCCTCGGTGAAGTTCTCGAGCAGCGTGTCGCCGAGCGCTATCGTGGCAGTCGGGCCGAGTCCGGTCACGAAGGCATTGGCGGCCCTGGTCTGTCGGCTCATGTCGATTTCGAAGACTTCGTCCGCCGGGACGCCAGCCCGGCTCGCCAGCTCGAGAATGCGCTCGGCGGTTGCCCGGTCCGAGATCGGCGCGAACGTGTTGAACAGCTCGATGTAGAGCGGAGTGAGCAGGACTGCCAGCATCGAGAGCGGAACACCGGCGGCCGTGATCCACCTCCACCATGTCGTTGGCCGCCGACGCAGCAGCGAATAGAACAGCATTCCCAGAAAGACCGCCGAAATGGACGTCACCGCAAGTCCGATCGCCTGATCGCCGAGCCACGATCCAAGGGGTTGGCGGCCGACTCCATATGAGACGGACACTGCGTATCGAGCGAGGTCGAAGGGAAGCGACGCGATTGCGACGGTCACCGTGAGCAGCACGATGCCGATCGCGCGCACGGCCCAGGGATGGCCGACGCGCGCGGAAAGAGATGCCACGGTGCGCGATGCCGTTCCAGAGAAAGCCAGCCAGCCGAGCAGTGCGAGTCCGGCCACCGTGTCCGCGAGTCTGAGGCCCAGCACGAGGCGAGTGCGCGATTTTCCCGTCTGGCGCCACTCGGCATTCGGATCCGAGGTCAGCAGTTCGCGACTCGAAGTAGCTGAAGCGCTGGGTTCGCTCGCCGACGGCCCGGACGTGTCCTGTGCGGCGCCCGCTGCCGACGAGAGAGACAACACGACGAAGAGGATCAGGAGCGCCTGCTCAGCAGCTCGACGGAGCAGCGATCGGGGGTTCCGGTCAGATGTCGCTTCGTCCATCGTGCTCCCTGTCCGCGACGGCACAGCCCTCGAGTCGTTCATTCGCGCGTGTTTCAATGCGTGTGCTTATCATCGTGCGCCGTTCATACGGGCGCTTCCCGGCGAAGTTGCACCCGCTTGACACCCCGAACCCCGGCGGGTACCGTGAAACTTCTGGATCACAATCCAGCGTGGCGATTTCGACAATTGCTCCACGGAAAAAACTGCTAACTGTCCGGGACTTCGGAAGGCCCCGCGCAGTCGGCGCGGGGCCTTCGTTGCGTTCGCGCCCGGCGGGAAGGACGTGTATGACGACTTTCAGGGAAATGCTCGAGAGTGACCGTGCCCACGTGTTCGACGGAGCGATGGGCACCATGCTCTACACGCGCGGCGTATACATCAACCGCTCGTTCGACGAACTGAACCTCACGAGTCCGGACCTCGTGCTCGGCGTGCATCGCGAGTACATCCGGGCCGGCGCCGAGATCATCGAGACCAACACTTACGGCGCGAACGCCGTCAAGCTTGCCGGGTACGGCCTCGAAGCGAAGGTCGGCGAGATCACGAAGCGAGCCGCCGAAATCGCCCGCGAGGCGGCCGGCGATCAGGCGCTCGTCGCTGGAGCCATCGGCCCCCTCGGGATCCGGATCGAACCTTACGGGCCAACTTCGATGGACGAGGCCAGGGCGTTGTTCCGGCAGTCTGCGCAAGGCCTTCTGGATGGCGGCGTCGATCTGCTGCTGCTCGAAACCTTCAGCGATCTCGCCGAGATCCACCAGGCGATCCTTGCCGTTCGCGAGATCACGGACCTGCCGATCGTCGCGCAGATGGTCATCGACATCCACGGCAACACGCTCTACGGAACGGCGCCCGAGGTCTTCGCGCCGCGGCTCGAAGAGTGGGGCGTCGACGTCATCGGCCTGAACTGTTCGGTCGGTCCGCAGGCGATCCTGTCGGCGATCGAGCGGATGCGCACCGCAACGTCGCTTCGGCTGTCGGCGCAGCCCAACGCGGGTCTGCCGCGCGAGGTCGACGGCCGCAAGATGTACATGTGCTCGCCGGAATACATGGCCAAATACGCGAAGCGGCTGATTCAGGCTGGCGTGAAGTTCGTCGGCGGTTGCTGCGGAACGACGCCAGAGCACATCAAGCAGATCGCCAATGCGGTTCACGCGAGCTCACCGGGTCGCTCACAGGTTGCGACGTTCCTCATCGAGGATCGGCCCGCGAACGTTGATCCCGTGCCGCAGGCTCGGAAGTCGCGGCTCGCGCGTCGAGTTGCTGAAGGGAAGTTCGTGACGAGCGTCGAGATCGTCCCGCCTCGCGGCGTCGATCCCGAGAAGATGCTGGAGGGCACGAGACTCCTCAAGGAAGCCGGCGTCGACGCCGTGAACGTGCCGGACGGACCGCGGGCGCAATTCCGGATGGGAGCCCTCCTGGTTTCGGTCCTCATCGAACAGCGCGTCGGGATCGAGACGGTCACGCACTACTGCTGCCGCGACCGCAACCTGCTCGGAATGCAGTCGGACCTGCTCGGCGCGGCCGGCATCGGACTCAGAAACCTGCTGCTCATCACCGGCGATCCGCCAAAAATGGGTCCGTATCCGGATGCGACCGCGGTCTTCGACATCGACTCGATCGGACTGACGAACATGGTCACTCGACTCAACAACGGGCTCGACCTGGGCGGCAATCCAATTGGCCAGCCAACTTCGTTCTTCGTGGGTGTTGGGGTCAATCCGTGTGCAATCGATCTGGATCATGAGATCCGCCGGTTCGAGTGGAAGGTCGAGGCCGGAGCCGAGTTCGCGGTCACGCAGCCGGTTTTCGACGTCGATCAGCTCCGTGTGTTTCTAAAGCGCATCGAGCACTGCCGCATTCCCGTCGTCGCGGGGATCTGGCCGCTCGTCAGTCTTCGCAACGCCGAGTTCCTGAAGAACGAGGTTCCGGGCATCAGCCTGCCCGATCACGTTCTCGAGCGGATGGCGCGGGCACAGGAGAAAGGCAAGGAGGCTGCCCAGGCTGAAGGCCTGCTGATCGCACGCGAGATGCTCATCGAGGTGAGAGACGTCGTTCAAGGGGTCCAGGTGAGCGCGCCGTTTGGTAAGGTTCAACTGGCGCTCGAGGTATTCGACGGGCTCGTCGATCGTGAGGAGCCAGAGACCCGCGAGGATGCGCCGAACGTCTCGGTGTCAGCCTAGACGAACCGAATGCTGGTAATCGACGGAAGCAGGTTCCGGAGGTGCGATTCGATGGCTCGACGACGCAATCTGATGTTTGTGGCCGTGGTGGCTCTTGCGCTCCTTACCGCGCCCGTGGCACGAGCCGCGCTCACGATGGAGCGGCTGCGGGACTACGTACAGAAGGCCGGCGCGAAGATCGAATCGGCGGACGGCAACCTTCTCGTCACGAGCGTGTCCTCGGGAGGTCCGCGAGTCGAAATCAGGGTCCTTAACGATTCGACCCGACACCGGATCGGCCTCTATGCATACGGCTTCGGAAACGTGGCGGATGCGAAGAGCGCCGAGTCGCTCTTCGAGTACCTTCTCGTCGCCAACAGCGAGCTCGGAACTGGAGGGTTCTTCGTCGACAAGGACCGCGACATTGGCTACAAGCTGCTTCTCGAGACGCGCGACACCCTGAGTGCGCAGACGTTCCAGATCAAGTACCTGGCGATGGTCGCCGTGATCCGCGAGCGACGTCCCGCGATTCTGAAGCTCGTCGGCGGAGCCTCGACGCGCGAGAAGCCGACGGATCAACCGCCGGGTGACGCCGGTGAGCCCGGGGAAGAACCCGTTGCTCCCGAGACGATGGTGCAGGAGCCTCCGCGATTGCGACGGCGGTGACTTTCCGCGAGGCCCTGGCCGACGGCCCTCTGCTGCTTGACGGGGCCACGGGAACGGAGCTGATCGCCATCGGTTGTCCGACCGATCGGCCGCCGGCGATCTGGTCGATCGAGCGGCCCGACGACGTCCGACGCGTTGTGACGGCTTCGGTCGAGGCCGGTGCCCGTGTCGTGATGACGAACACTTTCTGCGCCGCGCCGGCGTTCGTCGGCCCGTGGGGTGTGGATTCGAGCGATGTCATCTCGCGATCGATCGACATTGCCTGCGATGCCGCAGGAGGCCGGGCGTTCGTAGCTGGCAGCATCTCCGTGGTGCCGCCCGACGGACCACACGGAACCGTCGGCTACGCGGAGTATCGGCGTCAGTCGGAGCTGTTCTGCTCTGGCGGGGTCGACGCGATCGTGATCGAAACCATGACGTCGATCGACGAGCTGCGTACGGCGGTCCTGGGCGCGAGCGCTGTCCGGGAAGGCACGCCACTCGTCGCGTGCATGTCGTTCGGTGCGGACCTTCGGACGATCGATGGCACGCTTCCGGAGGAGATGGCCTGGGTTCTCGAGGATCTCGGTGCGGATGCCGTCGGCGTGAACTGCTGCGATGGACCCGAGACGGTGCTCCGCGTCGTCGAGGCCCTGGCGCGTGCGACGGACCTGCCAATCTGGGCAAAACCAAACGCGGGACTGCCGGGTGCGCTGGTCGACGACGACGCCTTCGCGGCATTTGCGGTCCGAATCGTCGGCGCCGGCGCAGACGCGATCGGAGGCTGTTGCGGGACGACGCCCCAGACCATCAGAGCCATCGGGAAACGCCTCGGTCTCGACGAGAAGCATGAGTAGTTTCTGCTGACCTTCGCGCCTTTGCGTGAGATCTCTCGCAAAGGCGCAAAGGCGCAAACCCCCTAAAGAAATTCATGGATCCCAGTGCTCAAAGAATTTTCTTTGTATAAGACGAACGTTCGTGCTAAATACGACGACGCCGAAGCTAGGAGGTACCGAAGATGGCGTTGCAGGCGATTCTGACCGAGACCCGGGACAAGCGGTTCGTCAATGTGGCACACGTGCACTTCGATGAGCTCGATGCCATGCACATGCTTCACAACGCCCGCTTTTTCATTCACATGGAGCGGACGGCTTCCGCGTTTCTGCGAGAGCTCGGAAGGCGGTGGGAGCGAAACGTCGCCGACAACCCGGACCAGTTCTCCGTCGTCAAGACACAGACCATCGACTACCGTGTGCCGTTTCTAGGCACGGGAGAACTTCGAGTCGAGATGGCCGTCACAAAACTAGGGCGGACGAGTTGTTCGCTTCGATTCCTCTTTACCGATCCTGAATCGACGGTCGTGTACGCAGTGGGCGAGCGGACAATCGTGAAGCTGGATTCGGTCACACTGCGCCCGTCGCCGTGGACGGCCGAATTTCGACAGGCCGTATCCGGTCTCATTCGGGAGGAATGCGATGTTGATGTCCGGCAGTGAACAACCGGGCCCGCGCGGCCGTGTGGCCCAGGGAGAACGGACGCGGGCGGCGATCCTCAGAGCCGCAGTCGATCTCGCCTCCATCGAGGGACTCGAAGGACTGACCATTGGCAGGCTCTCAACGGAGCTCGCCATGAGCAAGAGCGGGCTCTTTGCTCACTTCGGATCGAAGGAGGAGCTCCAGCTCGCGACGATAGAAGCTGCGAGGGCGATCTTCATCGAAGAAGTGGTCCGGCCGGTTCTGGAATCCAGCGAGCGTGGATTGCCGCGCATCTGGGAGCTCTGCGAACGATGGACCGAATACGCCCAGCGAGGCGTGTTCAAGGGCGGGTGCTTCTTCGCGGCGGCATCCTCGGAATTCGACGGCAGGCCAGGCCCGGTGCGCGACCGCATCGCCGAGATCATGCTGGAATGGCTCGCCGCACTCGAGCGCGGTGTTCGAGAGGCCCAGGAGGTCGGCCATCTCGACGCAAAGGCCGACCCGCGACAGGCGGCCTTCGAATTCAATGCCCTCGTGATGGCCGGCAACTGGGCCTTCCAGCTCTATGGCGACCTCAAGGCATTCACGAGAGCCCGCGAAGCCATTCGCGAGCGCCTCCGGTCTGCGGCGACGGCGTTGGCGCCGCCCATCGCGTCGCTGGGCACGGCTCGCCGCGAAAGCAGACTTTCGTCGTTTGCGCGCTCGAGCTCCAACGAATAGGCTGCCCGGATCATGAAGAATCGCATCTCGGCGAAAGCCGCCAGTTTCACCGAATCCGTGATCCGCGACATGACGCGGCAGGCGAACGCCCACGGCGCCATCAACCTCTCGCAGGGATTTCCGGACTTTCCCGCGCCCGAAGCCATCAAGCAGGCCGCGTCCGATGCCTTGTTCGCCGACGTGAACCAGTACGCGATCACGTGGGGCGCAAAACGGTTTCGCGACGCGATCGCGGTGAAGACTTCGTGGCATCTCGGTCTCGACGTCGATCCCGAACGCGAGCTCACGGTGACGTGCGGATCGACGGAGGGGATGATCGCAACGATGCTTGCGATCATCGATCCGGGCGACGAGGTCATCATCTTCGAGCCGTACTACGAAAACTACGGGCCCGACGTGATCCTCTCGGGCGCGACGCCGCGCTTCGTGCCGCTGACCGCACCCGACTGGGCGTTCGATCCCGATGAGCTGCGTGCCGCGTTCTCTGAACGCACGAAGGCGATCATCCTCTGCAATCCGGGGAATCCGACGGGGCACGTTTTCACGCGGGCGCAACTCGAGACGATCGCGCAACTGTGTCAGGAGTTCGATGTCGTCGCAGTCACAGACGAGATCTACGAGCACATTCTCTACGACGGCGCCGAGCACATCTCGATCGCGACGATCGACGGCATGCGGGACCGGACCGTGACCATCAACAGCCTTTCGAAGACCTATTCGGTTACGGGTTGGCGGGTCGGCTACGTCATTGCGCCGCCGGACCTGACGTCCGCTATTCGAAAGGTGCACGACTTCCTGACCGTCGGAGCGGCGGCACCGCTGCAGGAAGCGGGCGCCGTCGCGCTCGGCTTCGGTCCAGAGTATTACGAGAAGTTGCAGGCGGACTACGCGCGGCGCCGCGACCTTCTCCTGCCAGCGCTCGAAGAAGCCGGATTCCGCTGTTCGAGACCCCGAGGCGCCTACTACGTCATGACCGACATTTCGGGCTTCGGGTTCGACGACGACGTTTCATTCGCCAGGCACCTCGTCGCGGAAGTCGGCGTCGCCGTGGTTCCGGGCTCGAGCTTCTACAGCCGTCCGGAGCTTGGCAAATCGCAGGTGCGATTCTGCTTCTGCAAGCGCGACGAAACCTTGAATGCCGCGGCTGAACGCCTGTTGACGCGCATGCACGGCCACGGATCGAAAGCGTGGAACTGACCCGATATCTCGTTGAAACGTGAGGGAGGAATTATGTCGTCAGCCAGACAAGCCGCAGCACTCAATGTCCAGATGAAGCGAAACTACGAGTTTTCGCGACGGATGCTCGATGGGCTCCTCGAGGACTTCACTTCCGAGGAAGCGCTGGAGCGCGTCGGCGATTTCAAGCCGCTGGTCTGGTACCTCGGACACATCGCGGTGGCGGAGAATGCGTGGCTCCAGCTTCATCGCGGCGCCGAGTCAGTGCTTCCCGAGGGCCACATGACCCGATACAGCCGCGGTTCGGACGGCGACGCGGATTTCAGCGATGCGTCGCTCGACGAGATGACGTCGCTGCTCGGGACGCTGCGCGAGCGCATGAAGGCGGCAATCGCCGAGATCGAGCCCGAAGATCTCGAGCGCGAGACGCCGGTCGAAGTCTTTCCGCCGCTGAAGCAGTGCGGGAACGCCTTCGCGCTCGTGTGCTCCCACAACGCATACCACGCCGGACAGATTCAGTTGCTGCGCCGCGCAATGGGCAAATCGGCGACGTTCGGCTGATCGGCGCATCGCGCTGCCCGACCGCTCAGAATCCGCGCGACCCGTTCGTCTGCGGGTAGAGGGTCACTTTCGATACAGGTACCAGCACGAGCCTGAGAGAGGCGGAATTCGAATCGCGCGGCAGGCGGCCGAATGGACTGATCCCTGCCGCGGCTCGGTGCAGGCTCGCTGCCGACCTTGCGTCTTTGCGTCTTCCTCTGCGCCTTTGCGAGAAACTCTTCAAGCCGTCGAAGGAGTTCCCGCAAAGGCGCAGAGGAAGACGCAAAGACGCAAGGGAGCGACTTAAACGAAACGGACCGATTCGATACGAGACGAAATCAGATAGACCCACTACCGATCTGACGGGTCGGTTGACAAGATTTCACGCAACGACTGATAGTTACGGCCGGGGAGTTCTCCCGTCCCGAAGTTCTGCTTCACGCGGCGCCGGCCCGGCGCGACGCGCGTGAAACATCCGACCAGCAAAGCAGGAAGAAAACGAGGAAGCACGACGATGCAAATTGGCGCCAAGCACCTCTCGTGGTCCGCGATGGCCATAGGACTGTTCGCCCAGACCGCCTTGCTGGCTGGAGCGATCGTCATCACGAATTCGCCAACGGCCAAGGCCCAGGTTGGCGACAGCGACCGCCCGCAGAATCGCAAGAGCACGACGAAGTCTGCATCGCCGAAGCCAAAGACGCCGAAGGCGACGCCGCCCGTCCGAAAGCCGTCGACCGCTGCGAAGGGACTCATCGTCTCGCCGTCCGGACCTTATCGCTCCATCGGCGATGCTATCGCGGATTCGCCGAGCGGGGGGCGCATCACCGTGCGTCCGGGCACCTACAACGAGGGCGTGATCGTCGATCGCGGCATTCAGCTCATCGCCGAAGGTGCGGTCGAGGACGTTCGGATCGAGTCCCCGGACAAGGACGGAATCCTGATCGACACCAATGAGCCCGTCACCATTCGAGGCTTCACGATTCGAAGCGTCGCCGGTCGGCAAGGGGCAAAGTTCTACGGAATCGACATTCCTCAGGGACGTCCGATCATCCAGGACTGCGACATCAGCTCCGATTCGCTGGCATCTATCGCCATTCACACGCGCGGCACGAATCCGACGATTCAACGTTGCCAGATCGTCAACGGCGCGGCCGGTGGCGTCTTCATCTACGAAGGCGCGCAGGGGAAAATCGAAGACTGCAACATCTGGGGTCACGAGCTGGCGAACGTCGAGATAAAGGACGGGTCGTACCCGTCCTTCCTGCGGGTCAAGATCCACGACGGAGCGGCCGGCGGGATTTTCCTCAACTCCGGAGGGTCGGGTGTGTTCGAGGACTGCGACGTGTATCGAAACGCGCTCGCGAACGTCGAAATCCGCGACCCGAGCAAGCCGGTATTCCGGCGCTGCAAGATGCGCGAGGGAAAGCAGGGCGGCATCTACGTGTACGGGAACGGCCAGGGCACGTTTGAGAACTGCGACGTCTTCGGGAACGCACTCGCCGGCGTCGAGGTGAAAACCGGCGGCGCGCCGACGCTCAGGAACTGCCGCATCACCGGTGGAAAGGTGAGCGGCGTGTTCATAGGCGTCGACGGCCTCGGTCTGATCGAGGGCTGCGACATTTCGGGCAATACATTTGCGGGACTCGAGATTCGGGAGCGCGGGAATCCGGTCGTCCGGGGAACGCGGATTCACAGTGGCCAGCAGGGCGGCGTCTTTGTGTATGAGGGAGGTCGAGGGACGATCGAGGACTGCGACATCGTCGAGAACACCCGCGCCGGAATCGAGATAAAGACCTTCGGCAACCCGCTCTTCCGTCGGTGCCGGATCAACCGGAACGGGTACGAGGGTGTCTGGGTCTACGAGCGCGGCGCCGGCACGTTCGAATACTGCGACGTGACCGGAAATCAGCGTGGAGCCTGGGACGTCTCGGCGGATGCCACCGTCAAGCGCGTGGGCAATCGGGAATAGGCTCTTGAAACGATCGGCGCCAGGCCTGGCTGCGGTCGTTGCAGTCATCGTGGTATCAACCGTGGCGTCCGGCGCTCCCCAGCGCCGGTCCGGCACAAGAAGCGGCGCCGCGCCGCGCGCCACTCGCGAATTCGTGGTTTCGCCAGGTGGGCCGTTCCGGACGATCTCCTCCGCATTGGCGGCGGCAACGGCTGGGGCTCGAGTCGTCGTACGTCCGGGAACCTACTCGGAGAGTCTCGTAATCGAGCGTCCCGTGACCATAATTGGCGAAGGCTCTCGAGCCGACATCGTGGTCGAGAGTGCCGACGTCGACGCGATGGTCGTGACTTCCGATTCGGCCGTCGTGCGCGGCCTCACCCTGAGGGTTTCCGGGCCGTCGTCAACGCCTGACTGCTACGGCATCGACGTCGCCGGAGGCCGACTGACACTCGAACAATGCGATGTTTCGTCGGAAGCCCTTGCCGGCGTTGCCGTTCATGGCGCGGGAGGTCGCCTGGTGGCGATCGGGTGTCGTTTCGGCGACGGACGAGCTGGCGGCGTGCTGGCGTACGATGGCGGGAACGTCGAGCTCGAATCCTGTGACGTCGCTTCGAACGCGCTTGCCGGCATCGAAGTGGCCGATGCAGGACGAGTCTCCGCGCGCCGTACCCGGATTCACGACGGCGGCGCGAGCGGTGCCTTCGTTCATTCGGGAGGTGTGCTCGATGTCGAGGACTGCGAAGTCTTCAGGAACGCCTTCTCCGGTTTCGAGGTTCGGGATCGCGGTGCGGTTACGGCGCGTCGGACTCGACTGTACGACAACGGCCGCTCCGGCGTGACCGTGACGAAGAGCGCGACTGCGATGCTCGACGACATCGACGTGATGCGCAACAAGCAGGCTGGCCTCGAGATTTCGGACGCGGGCCTGGTAGCCGTGCGCCGTTCGCGTATCTCTGACGGCGCCCAGCAGGGGGTGCTCGCGGCCCGCGGTGGGACAGGGACGATCGACGATTCCGATATTTCCGGAAACGGATCCGCTGGAATCGAAGTTGTCGACGGCGGCTCGGTCATCGTGAGGTGGACTAAGATCCGTAACGGACTGGCGGCCGGCGTCCTGTGCTCGAAAGCTGCCGGAGTTTTCGAGGACTGCGACATTGCGGCCAACGCCCTGGCCGGAGCCGACATTCGCGCTGGCTCAACCCCGGTCTTCCGGCGTTGCCGATTCCGGGATGGTCAGACGTCGGGAGTGTTCGCGAGCGACCGGAGCGAAGCCCTGCTCGACGACTGTGACATCGCCGCGAATGCGCTTTCCGGTCTCGAGATCAAGTCGGGCGCCAACCCGCTGATACGTCGCACCAAAGTGCGCGACAACAAGCAGGGCGGAGTCTTCACATACGAGAAGGCGCTGGGGATACTCGAGGAGTGCGACGTCGTCGGCAATGCCTTTGCCGGCGTCGAGATCCGCGACGGCGCCGCGCCGGTCGTCCGTCGCTGCCGGATCAACCGGAACGGCTACGAGGGAGTGTGGGTGCACAAGGGAGGCGCCGGGCGCATCGAGGGCAGCAACCTCACCGGTAACGGCCGCGGCGCGTGGGACGTCGAGTCCACTGCTACGGTGGAAAGAGTAGGAAACACCGAATAAGGCCCGAACAAACCTCAGGCGTCAGCGGGTGTCGTGTCCTCGACGAGGCGGACGTCGCCGTTGCGAATCAGTTCGACGAGGCGCCCGACTTCGAGCCGCTCCTCCTCGGTCAGCTCAGGATCTTCCGCGACGGCGTGAACGAGCTCGGCACGTTCGGAACGCGTGACGACACCGTCGGAGATGATGCGATTGACGATTGAACGGATGCGCATGGACAGCTGATCCCCCTTTTCGGAATGCAGGATACGCGTCTCGTACCCTGCGCTCAAGGGTGCGTGTTTGCCGTGTGCTAGACTCGGCCGCATGTCGAAGTCGAAGGGCTCGCGCCTCGTGTATGCGTGTCAGACCTGCGGATTCCAGTCACCGAAGTGGCTCGGCAAGTGTCCGGATTGCGGCGAGTGGAACGGCTTCGTCGAGGAGCGTGCCGCGCCGACGTCGTCCACCGACCCCGCGAAGGTTGGAATGTTCGGCCTTGGTGCGACCCGTCCACTCCGCTACGCCGACATCGAGAGCCAGGACGATTCGCGGCGTGACTCGGGCATTGCCGAGTTCGATCGCGTGCTCGGGGGAGGGATCGTCCCGGGAAGTCTGGTGCTGATCGGCGGCGAGCCGGGCGTCGGCAAGTCGACCCTGATGGCACAGGTTGCCGGCGCGCTGTCGGATTCGCACGGCACCGTGCTCTACGTGAGCGGTGAAGAGTCGGAGCGGCAGATCAAGCTGCGAGGCGAACGCCTCGGGATCGAGGCCGACGGCCTCTTTCTCCTGCCGGAGACCTGTCTCGAGCGCGTCCTCGAGCAGGTCGAAACGCTCGGACCCGCGGCCATCATCGTCGACTCGGTGCAGACGGTCTTCTCGATGAAGCTCGAGTCGGCGCCGGGCAGCGTCTCGCAGGTCCGCGAAGTCGCGGGCCAGTTCCTCATCCTCGCGAAGAACCGTTCTCTCCCGGTTTTCCTCATCGGACACGTGACGAAGGACGGCCAACTCGCCGGACCCAAGGCTCTCGAGCATATCGTCGACACGGTTCTCTACTTCGAGGGAGAACGCCATCACAACCATCGGATCATCCGCGCCGTGAAGAACCGGTTCGGAGCGGCGAACGAAATCGGGATCTTCGAGATGACGGAGCGCGGATTGGTCCCGGTCGCGAATCCGTCGGCGATGTTCCTGAGCGAGCGCCCGGTCGGCGCGGCCGGCTCCGTCGTCGTCGCAGCGCTCGAGGGCTCGCGTCCGATCCTCGTCGAGCTACAGGCTCTCGTTTCGTCGAGCCAGTACGGGACTGGCAAACGGATGACCGTCGGTGTCGACGCGAATCGCGTGTCGCTGCTCATGGCCATGCTCGAGAAACGACTCGGAATGCACCTGATCGGCGACGATGTCTATCTTAACGTTGCGGGTGGGATCGAGCTGGACGAACCTGCCGTGGACCTCGGACTCGTGGCTGCAATCGTTTCGAGCTGTCGGAACCGCGCCATCGACGAGAGGACGGTCGTGTTCGGAGAAGTGGGTCTGGCCGGGGAGGTTCGCGCCATCTCGCAGGCATCCAGTCGGCTTCGCGAGGCCGTCGCGATGGGATTCCGGCGTGCCGTCCTCCCGCAGACGAACATCGCCGGATTGCCCGCACTGGACGACGGACTCGAGCTGGTGGGCGTCCGATCCGTCGCCGAAGCGATCGACGCCCTGTTCTGACTGGCCTGCCGTTCGCGCGAGCCAGGCGACGTCGCTTGTGCAGATTACAGTCGCCGATGGCCAGGCACCGTGTCCGGTCCTTCCTCTCGCATGAACATATGGGCTACGATGCGGGAGATATCGCTCGCTTTCTCCGGACGGTCCCACTTATGCATATCGACTTCCTCATCATTCGAGTTGTTTTCACTGCGCTTCTCGTAGGATCGGGCTATCTGCTCTCGCCAATTCCCGGACAGAGCCTGGCCTCGGCCGCACTCGCGCTAGTCATCGCCGCTGCAATCATCTTTTTCGAAACGCGCGTTCGTCGCGCGACGCTCAAGACGTTGATCGGGGCAGCGGTCGGGTCGATTCTCGGCATCATTGGCGCGTCGCTGATTGGATTTCTGATTTCCGCGCAGGAGGCGATTCCGAAAGAGATCGGCTCGTTCGTCACGCTCGCGCTCACGCTTTTCATGGCCTATGTGGGCCTGATCGTCGGTGCCGCCAAGGGAGACTTCCTCGATCTGTCCGCGCTCGGCGGAATCTTCAGCGAACGGGGCGGTTCCAAGTCGGCGCCGCTGATTCTGGATACCTCGGTCATCATCGACGGTCGAGTGGCCGACATCTGCGAGACCGGGTTCATGGGTGGTCCGCTCATCATTCCCCAGTTCGTCCTTCACGAGCTGCAGCAGATCGCCGACAGCTCGGACTCGATCAAGCGGAATCGCGGACGCAGGGGCCTCGACATCCTCCAGCGGATTCAGAAGAAGGCCAGCGCCGAGGTGCAGATCTCTACGGTCGATTTTCCCGAGATTCGCGAGGTCGATCACAAGCTGATCGAGATGGCGAGACGAATGGAAGGAAAGATCGTCACGAACGATTTCAACCTCAACAAGGTCGCCCAGCTGCGCGGCGTGGCGGTGCTCAACATCAACGAGCTCGCGAATGCGCTCAAGCCGGTGGTCCTTCCGGGCGAAATCATGCGCGTCTACGTGTTGAAGGAAGGCAAGGAGTACAACCAGGGCGTCGCCTATCTCGACGACGGCACCATGGTTGTCGTCGACAATGCCCGCCGACTGATCGGAAAGAACATCGACATCAGCGTGACGAGCGTTCTGCAGACGACGGCTGGAAAGATGATCTTCGGGAAATACGGCGACGAGGGCCGCCCCAGGGATCGCGATCAGCAGCGGGAGACCGGAAGGGAAGCCGCTCCTGCGGCGCCGCGCGAAACGGGTGACCGCGAGGCAAGACCGCTGCCGGCCGGTACTGCGTCGCGCGCGACCTGAGAGTCACCGTGAACACCGTGATCGTTCCGGCCGCAGGCCGCGGAACACGGATCGGCGGTCCGCAGGCGAAGCAATATCTCGAGATTGCCGGCGTGACCATCTTGCTGCGGACGCTTCGCCAGGCGCAGGCCTGCACGGATGTGGACGAAATCGTCGTAGCGACGGGAGACGGCGAATCGGCGATCGTGCTCGAGCTCGCCGAACGCGGCGGCATTACCAAGCTCAGCCGCGTCGTGATCGGGGGTGCGGAGCGCCAGGACTCGGTGGCGCGGGCCCTGAACTCGGTTCAGCCGACGGGCGCCGGCGTTGTTGCCGTGCACGACGCAGTTCGACCATTCGCGACGCCTTCCCTATTTTCGGCGGTCATTCGTCGCGCGCACGAGACCGGCGCGGCCATCGCCGCACTCGCCGTCGCGGACACTGTAAAGCAGGTCGATGGTGATCGCATCGTCGGAACGATCGACCGGTCGCGTATCGTGCTCGCGCAGACGCCACAGGCATTCCGCTTCGGAGTCCTGAAGAGCGCATTCGATGCCGCCACAAGAGAGGGCTGGCGCGGCACCGACGAGGCCTCGATTGTCGAACGCGCCGGATACCCGGTTGCGTTCGTTGACGGCACTCCGTTCAACATCAAGGTCACGAAGCCGGAGGATCTGGCGTTCGCCGAAGCCATTGCGCACTGTGCTGACGAACCGGAACTCCGTATGGATTCGCGTTCGTAGTGCGCGGTCTCGCATCGCGACGCTGTGCTATCATCGCGAAATGACGAGCTTCCGCGTGGGGATCGGATACGACGTCCACCAGCTCGTGGAGGGACGTGCCCTGATTCTCGGAGGCGTCACCATCGACCATGAGCTTGGGTTGAAGGGACACTCGGACGCCGATGCGCTCACTCACGCCATTATTGATGCACTGCTCGGAGCCGCCGCGCTCGGCGACATCGGTGGCCATTTCCCGGACTCTGACGAGCGGTGGCGTGGCGCCGACAGTGTGGAACTCCTCCGGCAGACCGTCGGGCTCCTGTCGGATCGAGGGTACTCGATCGGAAACGTCGACTCGATCATCGTCGCCGAGGCTCCGCGCATGAAGCCGCACATTCCGGCAATGCGGGTGCAACTCGCCGATGCGATGCGCGTCGATTCGGATTCAGTATCCGTAAAGGCGACGACCGACGAAGGTCTCGGCCCCATAGGCCGCCGGGAGGGCATCGCGGCCCGCGCCGTCGCGCTCATCTACCGTCCGGACAACAACCGCCATGATGGCTGAACCGCAGATCGTCACAGCGCGATGCGAGGCGTGCGGTGCGGGTCTCGCGAGCCGCGACGCGGCGTGTCCGGCGTGTGCCGAGGCTGCTTCGTCGGCCGTGTCGGATCAGCTCGAGGAGTCGGCATCCGAAGTTGGTCTCGTCACGGATCTCCCTCCGGAGGAGTGCGCGACCGGACCGTTGTGGGTTCGGATCTCGGCGGCAACCGTTTATGCGATCGTCGGACTGCTGTGTGTCGCCGGCTCCATCACGTTCTTCATGGAGCAGCATCTCGGGCTTAGCGACGTCGTCTTCGGAGTGATGGCGGTGGGCCTTACGGTGATCGCGGTGTTCGGCGTCAAGGAAAGCCTGTTCCCGAGCGACTGGCGACCCGAGTAGCACCGTGAGTTTGCGGTGCATATCGGCCCTCGGCTAAGCGCGGTTGCCGCGTTTCCGACGGTGCGCTAGTCTACGCGGTTCGAGAGCATGCACTTTTTTCAAAGGAGGCGTCCCGTGGCGACCCGCTGTCGCACGGCGACCTGCGACGGATGAACGACATTCTTGAGGAACTCGGTCTCGGAGCAGTGAACTCCGGGGTGTACACGGATTCTTGGGTTGAGCAGCCGGGTGGAGGCGAGCTCGTCTCGTTCAATCCGGCAACGGGCGAGCCGATCGCGACCGTTCTAATGGCCGACGCCGCGGACTACGACCGGGCCGTCGAGTCCGCCCAGAAGGCTTTCGAGGTCTGGCGGGTGATGCCCGCGCCGAAGCGCGGCGAGGTCGTGCGCCAGATCGGAAACGCCCTGCGTGAAAAGAAGGCGGCGCTCGGCGCGCTCGTCTCGATGGAGTGCGGGAAGATCCGCGCCGAAGGCGAGGGCGAAGTACAGGAGATGGTCGACATCGCCGACTTCGCCGTCGGTCTGTCGCGCCAGCTCTACGGTCTCACGATTCACTCTGAGCGGCCGTCACACCGGATGTACGAGCAGTGGCATCCGCTCGGCGTCGTGGGCGTGATTTCGGCATTCAACTTCCCGGTAGCCGTCTGGTCCTGGAACGCGTTGCTCGCTGGAGTGTGCGGAGACTCGGTTGTCTGGAAACCGTCGGAAGAGACCCCGCTTACCGCCATTGCGACCACGAAGATCGTCGAGCCGATCCTGCGCGCGCACGGCGTGCCGGGCCTTTTCCCGCTCGTCGTCGGCGGTCGCGACATTGGCGCGGCAATGGCGAACGATCGTCGAATCCCGCTGGTCTCGGCGACCGGAAGCTGCACGATGGGCCGGTCTGTCGGCGAGGCAG
>CAZXLQ010000030.1:0-26670 GCA_964641945.1 uncultured Clostridia bacterium | reverse complement strand
TTCTCGTAGAGCGCCACGGCACGTTCGGCCAGCGGGATTGCCTCCCGGCCCTTGCCCGCGCTTGAAAGCAACACCGACTGCCCGAAGAGCCTCGTCGCCTCGCCGAGCTGACGGTCCTTTTCGGTGGCTGTCCGGATCTCGTTGACGCGCGCTTCGTACCGGCCGCCCTTGTCCGCTGGGTCAAGGGTCTTGACCTCGAGCGTGTATTCGCCGCCGGCTTCCGCAACAAACAGTACCGGCTCGGGCCCGTTCGCGCCGTTCGGGCTGTCGACCTCGAGCACGATCTTTCCGGCCGGATCGAGCATGAACACCGCAACGTCAACGCCCTTCTGCTCGACCGTCGCGTCGAGCAACTGGCCAGCCTCGAGCCGGATCGCGTAGCGGTGCGTCGCGCCGCCTCCGATCTCGCGCTCGACCGGCTTGCCGGGCTCGACCGCGCCCTGCTCGACGACCTTCGGATCGGGTCCCTGGGCGCCCATTCCGAATACACTCAGGCTCGAGAACGGCGCAGCGAGAGTCACGACGACCGCTGCGGCCAACGTCAAGATTCGGCTGCCGATTTCCATCGCGTGCCTCCTCCAACCGCGAGAATTTCGCACACGCTACTCTCGCCGAACCCGGATCTGCATCCGCACGAGAAGCGGATCGCCGGGCTTCGCCGCTACCCTCTGAATCAGCTGTGGCGCTGGCTCGGACGCGTTGAGCAACCGGCCCGGTTTTGTTGCTGCCGCCTTCTCGGCCGCCGTGTAGGGCGCGTCGGCGCCGCCCTCCATCTCGAAGGTCTCCACGGGCGCGGTCCATCGGCTCATCCAGCCGTCGACGAGCTCCTTCGACAGCTCGTAGCGCTCGTCGCGGGTCTCGACGTCGAGTCGTTCGTTCGACACGATTACGATCACCTCTTCGCTCGCCAGGTCGCCGGACGAATCCGAAATGGTGAACGGCTGCTCGGCGGGCGGCGTCGGCAGCATGACGACCTGGCCTCCGCGCACGCGGTTGTTGCCGCCGTGGATCCTCGCTGTCGGAAAGATCAGGTAAGGAGCCCCGGTGCTTCCGTCAGCCCGGATCGACCGGTTGATGACGTAGAGGAACCCGGCCCGCGGCGACTCGATCCCGATACGGAAGTCCTGGCCAATCTCGAGCTCGGCGTCTCCACCGGCGCGCGACAGCACGAGTTGAGTCGTCGTCCCGTCACTCTTCTGTACGATGTCACGGTCGGCTGCAGGATCGCGGCGAGTTGCGGGCCGCGCCTTCCACAACGTCAGGCCGATGGCCGCGTCCGGCACGACCTTCGTTGCGTCGAGCGCCGCGCCTTTGCGGCGGTACACCGGTTTCGTGCGTGGCTTCGCGGTGCTCTTTGGGCGAAACCGCGAGAAGAAACCGAAGTCACGTGTCGCACCGTCGCCCTCCGGCGACGACTGTCGCGACTGGGCCAATCCCGGCACCGAAGCCATCATCAGCGTGGCCAGCACGGCGACTCCAATCTGGCTTGACCTCAACATGCAGCGCCTCCCGATCTAGTAGTGTTCGAGCTCGCGAAGGGCCACGAGAACCTGGCCTTTCCCTCGCACGATCGTCTTCTTTGACTCGTCGTCCGTGCTCGTCGCCTGGGGCCGTGCGAGAAGTTCTTTCACACTGCGGTCGAACTTCGACTTCGTGACGAGTCCCTTGTCGCGTTCGTTGAGCAGGCCGGCAATTCCGTCGAGATCGGGGATTGGCTCGGCCGCCCAGATGATCCAGAGCTTTTCCTTCCCGCGCGTGTCATCGAAGTCGATCGGGGGGACACCATCCGGAGGAATCCGAACGGCGGCTCCGGGCGCGACGGCAGGCGACCCTCCCGCGACCATCGGATCGGGAAAGAGCACCCTCAACGGCGTCTCGCCCGAGGACGGCTCGGGTGTCGAGCCTTCGCCGATCGCGTAGAGGTAGCCGGCCTCGCCGCTCGTCACCGTGATCCAGATCTTGTCCTCGCTCGTGAACGGAAATCCGCTCGAGACGTCGAGCGGCTCCTTGTACTTCTTGCCGTTCTTGAACTTCTGTGCGGTGACCGAATATGAAAAAGACCGCTCCGGCTGCGCAGTCGAAGTGGACGCAGGAGACGGTGCCGGAGGCGCTTCCGCGCGTGGCCAGAAGGCGTACGCCGCCGACAACGCACCAGCGACGAGGACCGCTGCAATCATGGCGACCTTGAAGCGGGAATTCGAGCTTGCGACGTCCGTGCCAGTCCCCGGCGCGACACCCGGTTTCTCTCGCGCGATCTTGCCGGCCGATGGAGCGACCGGAGGTGCGGCTACGATCCCAGTCGGCGGCGCACTCTGGGCCGGGTCGTCGGACTGAGCGTGTGAGACGATCGTGGCGATCTCGTGCTGCGCAGGAGCCGGCGGCGCGCTCGATGGGGTCTCGTCGAGCCGTGCGTCGGAAACGATCGTTGCGATTTCGTGCTCCGCAGGCGCTGGCGGCGTACCGGGCGGTGTGCGGTCGAGCCGAGCGTCGGTGACGACCGTCTCTACGGCGGGAGCCGAAAATTGAGGCGGCGCGGCCGGAGGAGGAATGACCACGGTCTCGCCCGATACGATCGTGTCTGCAACGGGTGTCGAAGTTCCCACCGGCGCGGGCGGACTTGGGCTGGCCACCGAAGCGTCGGCGATGATCGTGGCAATGTCCTGCTCAATCGGTGCCACAGACGGAGGTGGATTGAAGGCCGAAGCGTCGGCGATGATCGTGGCAACATCCAGCTCCGCTCCTGCCGGCGAAGCCGCCAGCGCAGAGCGAACTTCAGCAACGAGCTGGCCGCACGTCGATTGCCGGTCCCGTCGGTCCTTGGCCATTCCGCGCGCAATCGCTTCGCCCACACTCGAGGGCACTGTCGGCAACACGGCATCAAGGCGAGGGACTGGACCCGACACGTGGGCCATTTGAATATCGGACAACGTCGCACCTTCGAACGGCCGAGATCCCGCAACGAACTCGAAGAGCATCACGGCAAGGCTGTAGACGTCCGCGCGGCCATCAATCTCGGCGACGCCATCCGGCTGGGGGTCTCCCCACTGCTCGGGCGACATGTACTGCGGCGTTCCGACGACGCCGCCCACAACGGTGATCGCCGTCTGAACGCCCAGTCCACCATCGAGCACGGGAGAATGCTTGGCGATGCCGAGATCCAGGAGCTTCACGGCCGGCTTGCCGCGCACGCTGCCGAGCATGACGTTCTCCGGCTTGATGTCGCGGTGCACGACTCCCTGCTGGTGCGCCTCATCAAGCGCGGAGGCAAGCTTGGCGACGAGATCGAGTGCCTCCGAAAGCGGGAATGCGCGTCGCTCGGTGAGCTCCTCCCTGAGGTTCCTCCCCTCGATGTACTCGAGCACCATGTAGGCGAGTCCGTCCGACGTTGTGCGAAGTTCGTGGACCGTCATGGCGTTCGGATGATGAATGGCCCTGGCCGCCCGGCCTTCGCGAAGGAACCGCTTGAGGAATTCCGGATTCGCGGACAGGTGCGATGCAAGGACCTTGATGGCGACTCGATCCTGAAGCAGCGTATGCCGGGCGAGATAGACCGTCCCCATGGCGCCCTTCCCGAGAAGCCTTTCGATCTGGTACAGCCCGTCGAGCGTCTCGCCCACGAGCGCCGCCGGATCCTCGACGAGGACCTCGCCATCGGCAGGACACACTCGAACGGCCGGACCATAGCGGCTTCGGCATTTCATGCATATCCGAAGGAGTGCCGCAGGCGTGCCGCGCGCCATGGTGCTGACGGGAAGTGAGTCCGCACCTTGCGCACCGTCCGGGGAAGCGTCCGCAAGGTCGCGCGATTCGTTCTCGAGCGCCGCCTCCACCGCACTGCGGAGGTCCTCGTCGCCTGCGGTCTCCTCGGCAATGAGCGTGGCTCGACGGACCGGGTCCAGCGAGCAGGCGCGGTCGACGATGCCGCGCACGAGTTTTCGCCTTTCGGGGGACACGGGTTTGGGGTTCCTCGGATCGGGGATCAGAGCTTTCCAGTGAGGCAGGGCCGATTGTTCCCTGTCACCGCGCGAGAAGCAAGTCTGACGACCAAAAACCGTCGGACGCTCCCAGCGCCTTACCGGGATCAGAACAGTTCCGGTAGGACGCCCTGTGGTAGACTGCGCCGATGTTTCCCGAGCTCGTCCGCATTCCGGGCCTCGACATCTCGATCCCGACCTACGGCGTGCTGTTGGCGCTTTCGTTCGTCACGTCGCTTTTCGTCGCCGTACGGCTGGCAGCCAACGACGGACTCGACCGTGATCGCGCCTACGACCTGGCTCTCTACACCATAGGCGCTTCGCTCATCGGCTCGAAGCTGCTCATGCTCGTCACCGAACCCTGGCTCGCCGATCCGTCGCGCCTCCTCTCGAAAGAATTCTGGTCCAGCGGCGGCGTTTACTTCGGCGGCTTTCTCGGTGCGTTCACCGCGAGTATCGCCCTTGCAAGACTCTACAAGATGCCGTGGTGGCGCGTTGCCGACGCATTTGCGCCTTCGATCGCCATCGGGCAGGCCATTGGTCGTCTGGGCTGTTTCGCCGCCGGATGCTGCTGGGGCGTTGAGTGTTCGTACCCGTGGGGCGTCGAGTTCACGGCCGCGGCACACGCCAACACTGGTGTGCCCGTGGGAGTCCACCTCCACCCGGTGCAGATGTACGAATCCGTGCTCTCGCTCGGGATCTTCCTTGCGCTGATCTGGCTGCGGCGACACCGGGCCTTCACGGGGCAGGTCGTGTTGGCATACCTCGTGCTCTACTCCGCGGTGAGATTCACCCTCGAGTTCTGGCGTGACGACCCGCGCGGCGACGTAATGGGAATCACGACCGCGACGGGACTGTCGACATCACAGATCATTTCACTTGCGGTCGGGCTCGGGGGTCTGGCACTCATGGTCTGGTTCTGGAGACGCGCGCGTGGCGCCGGCGGCGATGCACTTGGCGGAGACCGTGAGCCCGACCCCGATCACCAGCCGGAGACCGCAGCTGCATTGTGAGTCGAGTCGCATCCATACCGGTGACCGCCGACGGGAGCGGCTTCGAATTCGAAGTCGGGCCGGACGGCGCCGGCAGCCGACTCGACGTCTTTCTCGCGGCGTCCGTTGAGGGACTGAGTCGAACGCGGGCGCAACGAGCCATCGACGACGGTGACGTCATCGTCAACGGCTCCCTCGCAAAGTCCGGTTTGAAGCTTCGTGTCGGCGACCGCGTCGACCTCGAGCTTCATGAGCCGCCTCCGACAAACCTCGTAGCCGAGGACCTGCCGCTCGAGATCATTCACGAGGACGCTGACCTGGTCGTGCTCGAGAAACCCGCGGGAATGGTGGTTCATCCGGGCGCTGGCGTGTCGTCGGGTACGCTTGCAAATGCGCTGGCGTGGCGATACGGAACGGCGATGGGTGGCGAGGCCTGGCGGCCCGGGATCGTGCACCGGCTCGACCGGGACACGTCCGGACTGATGGTCGTAGCGCGAACGGACGCGGCTCACGCGCATCTGTCGTCGCAGTTTCAAGCCCGTTCGGTCACCAAACGCTATCTGGCGATGACCTACGGGAGGATGATCGCCAACGAAGGAAGGTGCGAGCAGCCCATCGGCCGGCATCCGCAGATACGGGTGCGAATGGCCATCGCGCGCGAGGGAAGGGGCCGTCCGGCGCTGACGATCTACCGGGTGCTCGAACGCTTCGACGAGACTACGTTGCTCGACGTGAACATTCGGACGGGCCGCACACACCAGATCCGCGTCCATCTCGCCGCGGCCGGTTACGCGGTTCTCGCCGACGAAACATACGCAAAGGGCAGGTCGAAGGGACTCCGCTCTGCGCCATTGCGCTCACGTGTCGATGCGCTCGGGCGGCAGTTCCTGCACGCCGCTTTCCTCGCGTTCGACCATCCCCGGACGGGCGAACGGCTCGAATTCAATTCGAAGCTGCCGGAGTTACTCGCCGCCTTTCTGGAATATTGCCGGGCGCACGCTCGATGAAGGCTCCCGAGAAGTTCGCAACGCTTCGCGGCCGGCTGTAGTGCGTCGGAACGGGACCTCCGCATACCGCGAACATCTGCCGGACAAGGTCGTCCTGAAGCTTCCGAAAACGAGACGGTGAACCTCCCGAGTTCATGATCGCGAACAGGACGATGCCCTTGTTTCTCGTATGCATGTAACCCGCGAGCGCGCTCACGCTCCGAAGCGTCCCGGTCTTGGCGATGACGGCGCCGCGGAACGCAGGTTCCAGAAACCGGTCGTCGAGCGTCCCGGGATCGACCCCTGCCACCGGCATGATGTTCACTGGTCCGTATGCTTTCGGCTGCAACCGCTCGCGGGCGTGGCGAAGCATCTTCACGACGTCGGTCGGACGCATTCCATTGGTTCCAAGCCCGGAACAGGTATCGAAATACAGCTCGCGTGAAGGTATCCCGAAGCGCTGGGCGACGCTTCGCTCGACGTACGAAGCTCCACCCACCTTAGCGCCAATGACGGAAGCCATCCAATTGTTCGAGTAGTTGTTCAGCTGCTTGAGAATCTTGACGAGCGGCACGGACCGCAGGACGAAGAGCGGCGTGAGGCCTGCCACGGACGACTCGTTGGTCACGACGACGGAGCCGTCGACCGTGACACTCTCGAAAGTCTCGGTTCCGGTCTGCAGGCGGAATCGCTCGTAGGCGACCTCGATGGACTGCGTCCAGAGCTCGACGTCGAGCGCTGATTTCAGTGTTCGCCCCGCCGCCGGCCGATCCATCGAGAAGTTCAGGTAGAGGGGCCCCTTGACGACGAGATTGCCCGTGATCCGGGAGACGCCGCGCGATCGCAGTTCCTTTGCGACGAGAAAGGCGTTCTCAGTCGTCATCATCGGGTCGGCGGCGCCGACGACGATCAGATCGCCGACGAGCTCGCCGGTGTCCGGCGAGAAAGTCCCGTTGGTGTAGAAACCCGTACCAAACCGGTAATCCGGGCCGAGCTGCTCGATGGCCACTACCGACGTCGCGATCTTGACTACCGAAGCGGGATTGAAGGGGCAGTCGACGTTGTACGAAAGCAGGCGCTCTCCGTCGAGCGTTTCGAAGAGGACTCCCTGCCGGTCGATGTCGAGCCGACTCTCCTCGAGCGCGAGCCGGTACAGGTCGAGGGCGGCCAGGGAGGATGGACCAGCCGACGCCTCCGCCGGGACGAAGATCGTGAGTGCGAGAACGAGAATCGGGGCGATCAGGCGCATGACGATGGAGCGGTTGCAAAGGTCATCCCTCAGGATACCACGTACCGGCAAATGCCCGGTGCACGCACCCTTACACAACTATTACAGAGCGGAAGCGCCGTTCTTGCTAGTGTGTGGTGACGCGAAGACACGTGTCCAACGATCACTTTATGGAGCATTCATGAGTACAGCCATTCCCTCGAAGGACCGCCCCTGGGAGATGCCTTTTTGGAAGCCGGCACGCGGCAAGGAATTCATTCTTCTCTATCTCGCGATGATTCACGCCCTGGCGATCATCGGGTTCATCCTGTTCCCACTGCCGAGCCTTCCGGTGCTTCTGATTGCCATCGGCGGCGTCATGCTCGGCGGATTCGGAACGACCGTCTGTTACCACCGGGCGATTTCGCACCGGGCGGTGAAGCTCAACCCGGTACTCGAGCACTTTCTTATCTTCTGGACGATGTTCAACGGATCGGGCGCCCCTGCGAGCTGGTCGGCGTATCACCGCCGTCATCACGCGAGATCGGATCAGATCGAGGACGTCTCGAGTCCGGCACACGGTGGCTTCTGGTGGGCGCATCTTCGCTGGCTCTACCAGTCGGAACGTGCGGACGTGAAGCGATGGGCACCTGATCTCGACACGCCGGTCTATCGATTCTGGAGAGCCATCGAGGTTCCGGTCATTCTCCTTTCGCTCTTCGCGGGCGTCTACTGGGGATGGGAAGGGTTCTTCTGGATCGGCGCGATCAGACTGGTTTATTCGCTCCACATGCAGTGCCTCGTCAACAGCGTGATGCACCTGGGGGCGAAGGTCGGCGACAGCGACTCGAGCCGGAACATCTGGTGGCTCGGTCCGTTCCAGATGACGGCGTGGGGCGAGAACTGGCACCGCAACCATCACTCGTTCGCGAATTCGGCGCGGTTCGGGCTGAAGTGGTATCAGATCGATATCGGCTGGTACGCGATTCTTGCATTCGAGAAGCTGGGGCTTGCAACGAACGTGAAGCGGCCAAAGGTCTCGAAGCGGTCGGAAACAGCGGTGGACGATCTGCAGCAGGCTGCGTAGTTCGGCGGGCGCACTTCTCAGTGCCTCGGTGTCCCTGAGTCTCTGCGTGCGAAGCGTCTTGAAGAGCTTCGCACACGGAGACATTGAGACACAGAGTCACAGAGTTGTCGAAATGAACTGTCGCGGCTACTTCATTCGGATCGTAGCCAGCAGCGCCTCCATCTCGGCACGATGGTCTTCTTTCTCGTCGCCCGACGAATAGAGGTAGATCGCGGTTCCCCTGTCGTTTTTCCGGGCGATCGCCGTGCCGATTACGAGACCCTTTCCCGAAACGGTCTTCAAGCTCGCGACGACGCGATAGGCTGGGGCGCCGTCGATCGTCACTGGACCGAATTCGACTAGCGTGCCCTCGGTCTGCAGGCGCCGCTTGACCTGGTCGCCGAGTGCATCCGCGGACTGTTGATTCGAGAACTCGGTGAGGCCCATGGCGAGCTGGCGCGACTTGTTCTCGTAGAACGTCGTGTAGGGACGGCCAGACGTCGGGTACTCCGCCCAGCCCTCGGGAAAGTCGATCGAGACACCGGACCTGGTGTTCGTTACTCCCGAGACGGGCGTCGGGCGCTCGGAGCGCGGAATGTTCTCAACCGAAGGGTCGCCACCGCACGCCGGCAGAATGGACAGGCCGAGAAGGATGGCTACAGCAGACAGGGCCGTTCTTCGCTTCATTGGGTCGGTATGCTAGCATCCGGCCTTTGGGCCCGAAAGGCACGACGTCGATGAAACGGACAAAGGCTGGAAGTACCGCCGAGCTCACCGTCGAGAAAAAGTTCCAGCTCTTGCTCGAGATCTCAGAGAAGATCAGCACGACGCTGGACCTCGATGTTCTGCTTGGGCACCTCGTGGACACGGCGAAGTCGATCGTGTCGTACGACGCTGCGGGGATTTATGTCCTCCAGCGGTCGAATACCGGCCAGCGTCTGATCGAGGGCATGGTCACGCGTGGATACAGCCCCGGTGGATCGGAGCAGGACCTGCTCCTGAAGTTTGGCGAGGGCGTCGTCGGTAACGTCGTGAAGCAGGGCAAGAGCTTCATCATTCCCGACGTGCGGCACGACAAGAAGTACGTTATGGCGCGGCAACAGACGCGTTCCGAGCTGGCCGTTCCGATCACGCTCAACGAGCGTGTGATCGGCGCGTTCAACGTCGAAAGCGACACGCTCGACGCCTTCACGGACGCCGATGCCGAAGTGCTGCATTTCTTCGCGAATGCGGCTGCAATCGCAATCGAGAAGGCCGTCCTCCACGAGGAGCTCGTGGAGAAGAAGCGGATCGAAAGCCAGCTGGAAGTCGCCCGGCAGGTCCAGGCGAGTCTGCTGCCGGATCGTCCGCCTGAGCCCGTGGGGTACGACATTGCGGCCGAGAATCTCCCGACCTACGAGGTCGGCGGCGATTACTACGACTTCATCGAGCTGCCGGACCACCAGATCGGCATTGCGATCGCGGACGTGGCAGGGAAGGGCGTTCCGGCAGCGCTAATCATGGCGACGTTCCGCGCGGCGTTGCGCACGCAGGTGCGCAATGACTTTGCGATCCGCCAGATCATCCGCAAGGTCAACTTCCTGCTCTGGGAATCGACCGCGGATTCGCAGTTCGTGACGGCCGTCTACGGGGTGCTCGACACGACTTCGGGCCGGTTCACCTACACGAACGCGGGTCACAATCCGCCGTTGCTGTTCCGCGTGGACGGCAGCGTGGTCGAGCTCAATCGCGGGGGGCCGGCGCTCGGGGTTTTCGACACGGCGGATTACGAGGAAGCAATCGTCGACCTGCTGCCTGGCGACGCGCTCCTTCTGTACACAGACGGCGTCATCGAAGCCGCGAACGAAGACAGCAAGGAATTCGGCGTGAAACGTCTGCAGCAAACCGTCACGGTGACGAGCGAGCTCTCGGCTTTCAAGACGGTGCGTGCGATCCTCGATGCGACCAGGGCGTTCTCCGGGACGGATTCGTTTGCGGACGACTTCACGCTGGTCGTCATCAAGCGCTGAGATTCCGACGGGGCTATCGGACAGGTAGACGCCGCGGCCTGGCCGGGGCGCGCCGCCCGACTGCACGTGGCCGTCGGTGAGGATGCCCGAGATTGACGGCAAACTCGGCTGTGTCAACTCGCTCGCGGTTCTGTAGCTCGAGGCGGCCGACAGTGTAAGGCCGGGCGACGACCTGAAGTTAAGGTCGTGCCGGCGCCGCACCCTGTCCCATCGCGATGGTGATTCGGCCGCCTGCGGTCAGTTCGACCCCCGGGCCGCCGTTGCCGATGAATCCCTGAAACGAGTTGCCGGGAGATTCGTCACGATCGCCACGGAGGAAAATCCCTCCCTGGGCAGTGAACTTGGCATCTGCGGAGAATCCGCGCGGCGCAATGACCGTCACGTCTCCCGATGCCGAAGCCGAGACGTTTCCCCCGCGCCACGTCCGCTGGCTGGTCGTGATCTCGACCTTTCCACCGTAGGCCGTCAGTCGTGTCGCCCCGCTGATTTCGCGCACACGAATGTCGCCCCTGATGCTCACCACGCTGATGATTCCCTGAACGCCCTCGACGACCGATTCGCCATCGCCGACCTCGAGTGTCAACGACGTGTATTCGGGCACGACCAGCGTGTAGTCGACACGCCACGGCATGACCTTGAGCCGATCGGGGAACTTCTTGAAACCCTTCATCCACTTCTTGTCGTGCGGGCCCTTCGTCAGGATCTCGATCGACGTAGGTGTCGGATCGGCAAGGACGCTGATTGCCGACGCAAGCGTCGCGAGGTCGGCCTCCGATGGCGCGCTCAACTCGACACGGCCGTCGATCGTGACGGAGCTCGTTCGCCTGGCGACAACGCGGACGTTGCCCCACGGCCCGCAAGACAGCTTCAACATCGTTCCCGGCGTGCACGGAAGCTCGCGCTGGATGACGGCCGAACGCGTCACCAGTTGAAGCCCGGGCGCGGTTGACGGCCCGCCGGACTGGGAATCGCCACGGCGACGCGCCTGTGCATCCCAGGCGCCCGGGAAGGCGACGGCAATCGCGACAAGCGTTACGGCACCGAATCGAGCCGTTCTCTGCATCGTCAATTCACTGTAACGTCGAGGGCATTCGACAGAACTCCGCTTCCGTTGTACGTGCCACCCGGATTGATGACGACGACCTTGAACGTACGGAGCTCATTGAGCCTCGAACGCGACAGGATTACGACGATCTCGGTGGAATCCTTGAACCGGGCATCGTGAGGCTGGCCCACAGGCTCGCCGGTGGCGTTCAGGAGCTGAACGGTCGCCCCGTCCCGGAAGCTCGTCCCAGTCAGCCGGAGAGCGTACTCGGTCGGGTCCTCGGCTCGAGGCAGCAACTCGAACGCCGTGACGGTCGGGGCGAGGACTCCGATCTCCAGCGCTGGCGCGGCATCGCCCCGTTGCGAGCCCGGGTTGATAACTCGAACGAGCAGAGTTCCGGGTCGCGCCACGAGCCTCAGCAGTTCGGGCGAGTCAATGTGAATGTTGATGCGCTTGCGGTCCTTGAACTCGGCATCCTCGACTGTGACGCGTTTCGTGACCTCGCCAGCCCCGTCGGTTCTAGTGAACTTGACGATCGCCCCGCGTCGAAAATCGGTGCCTTCGAGTTTGAGCACGAACGGCCCGGCCCCGGCGATGACCGCCGCTGGCGTCGACGATGCCACATTCGGGCCGGCGACAGTGAAAACAGAATCCGCTGCGTCGCCGAGCCGACGGCGCTCTCCCGGCACCGGATTGATGACCCGTATGGCAAGCGCCCCCGACAGCGTGAGGTCGCTCGCGGCAAGCCGCACGACGAGCTTCGTCGATTTACGCCACTTGACGGATGAGGACGGAAGCTGCCGGAAGATCGCAGGCTCCGAGTCTCCACGTACCGGCCGCTTCACGTAGACGACGGCATCGCGGTGGAAATTCTCTCCGACTACCTCCACGGCAAGCGATTCGTCGGACTTCAGGTCTCCGGCGACGATGCGGTCCGGCGTGATGCTGGTAACCGACGGGCCGGCGATCGTCACCGGAAGGACCTGCGAGATCGTCGTTCCGTCTCGATCGAGCACCGAGATGCTGATCGCCCGCGCCCGCACCGTCAGTTTGTGCGGAAGCCGCGCAATGATCTGAGTGAAGCTGATGCGATACGTGCGAAGGTCGACGATCTGCACCGTACCGCTCGGGTCGGTATAAGCCGCCTTCACGATCGCGCCGTCCCGGAAGTGGTCACCGCGAACGTTGAGGTCGACACCGCCGCTTCCGGAGTCGATCTTGGACGGAGAGACTTTCAGCAGCGCCGGTTGAAACGGCGGCACTACGTGCAGTTCGACGACGTTCGAAAGCGTACCGTCGGGGTTCCGCACCTGGATGGGAATCGAGCGCACCGTCGTGAGCTTCGATGACATCAGCGTGAAGTTGACACGCTTCGTATTTCGACTGACTTCGGCCGAATAGACGTCACCGTCGGCAACCACGGTCGCGCCTACCTCGAAGCCGGACCCGACAATCGTGACCGGAAGGTCGCGGCGCCGTCCGAGCTGGATCGAACCCGGACTCAGGCGATCGATCGTCGGCGTAGCAAGCTTGTCGCCATCGCGCTCCTTGTTCGCCGACCGGTTGCGCTCGCGGTCCTCTCCTGCCGTCGATTCAGTGTCGGGCACCGCCGCGGGCGGAGCCATCTGCTCCATCGGCACGATGTCGAGGCGACCCCGGTCGCCTCCGGCCGAAACGACGGCGATAGCCTCGGCAAGTGGTGCCGGAGCAATCGACTGTACGCGGCCCTCGAAATCCTCCTTGCCGCGAGCCGAACCGGTAGCGACGTCGACCACATAAAGCGATCCGGTCCGTGCCGGAACGTAAATGGAACGGCCGTCCGCCGAGAAACCCGCGTTGTTCGACGGTCCAATTTCATCCCCCGTCTCGGGGTAGAACCGCGACTGCTGCTGCAGGCGACCCTCCGGGTTCGCGACGGCGAGAATGGCGCCCGGAATTCCGAATGGGTGCGCCGGATCGGGCTCCAGAATCGGCTCGCGGCCGCCCGGTCGCGAGAGATTGACGACGGCAACCACGTCGCGTTCGGCGTCGTGGTAGATCGAAATTGGTCCCGACGAGCCGTCAGTTTCGAGCTTGTCGATCAGTTCGCCGGTTTCGAGCGAGAAACTCATCAATACTCGGCCGCGCACCGACGCAACGTAGCCGGTACGGCCCGACGCGTCGAACACGACGTTGTTCGCCGCGCTGACCGGAGCATCGGGCGGAAGCTCGAACGCCGAGACGGGAAGGAGCACGCCGATGTCGTTGAGGCTGACGATCGACACCTTGTTCGATTCGGCACTCACCAATGCGATCCGTGACTCGTCTTTCGCATCCACGACCGAGATGCGGTCCGTCGGACCATCCAGGGTAATCGCACCAAGCTGCTGACCGGTCTCGAGATCGAACGAAAGCAACGCCGGGACCGGCAAAGCCAGCGCGATGAGCCCCGTTCGCCCCGATCGGGCGACTTCAGCGCGCCCCTGCCGGACCGGCACCGTGCCCTCAGGAAGGTCAAACGTGGAAACGGGCTTGACGTCGAAAGCATCCGTCACGTCGAAGACCCGGACCTTCGCGGTTTCCCGCTCGAGCGGGTCGCCAGGCAGCGTCACGACGAGCAATCGGCGAACGCCGTCATCGTGAAGAGCGATCCCCGATGCAGGACCGAGTGCGGGGATGCTGGCCACGACCTCGCCTGTCCGGACGGCGAAAACGACGACGGAGTCGCCCTTCGCCGGTGCGATGAAGCCATACTGACCATCGAGCGACAGCACGGGCAGGGTCCCCGGCTCGAGAATCGTTCCTTCCGGAAGCGATACTTCCAGCCGCTTCTGGCCGTACGCCGGCGCGATTGCCGACGTGATGACGAGCGCGGCGAACATTGCCCCGACGAGCGCCGTGGATGTCAATTTTCGCAGGCCGAAGCGGGAAGAAAAGTCAGATTTGGTCATCGATTCCTGTTGTCCGTACTCTGATAGGTTCGGCCGGTGCGATGCTTGCGCCGGTTAAACCGCAATAGTATCTTGGCGGTTCCCGGAATCGCAATTGGGGCCGGGATTGTGAAGCCATCTCGGGAGGGTTACATGCCGGCAACGTGGATTCGGGTGACGTACGAGGCGCGCGGCGAGGGGCTGTACCACTTCGTCGCCCGAATCGACGGAGACCTTCGCGAGGCGATCTTCGATCGGCCGCCCGACGAGTTCCTGCGATTCGACTACGTGCGATGGCTCGACGGTGAGGACGAGGAAGTCGACCGGCCGGAGTTCTCGAAGAACGAAGCTGATGACGAGTCCGGCAGCGACCACTGCATCTACTTGAGACAGCGGTCGATTCTCCAGATTGAACCGATCCGCGAAGCGTTCATCGAGTTCTGGAACGCGACGATGGCGGAGGGAGGTTCGCTCTGGTAGGCGGAGGCACGGCAGTCGCAACGGTCAGCCTCATCTTCTCAGCTTCAGCGCCTCTGCGAGTCCTTTGCGCCTCTGCGGGAAACCTGACTCGAGGCAGGGTTTCCCGCAGAGGCGCAAAGGACTCGCAGAGGCGCTGAGGCAGGAAGTCATATCGCTGCGTCTGTACTCATACCCTCCGCTGCAACTCCGCGATGATTGCGTCGTCCTCGGGGAACTCACCTGTCTCGAGTTTCGAGTAGATCAACTCGCTATCGGCCGTGATCTCGAAGCAACCGCCCTTCGAGGGGATCAGCTTCAGGCTCTCCACATCTGTCCGCAGCGTCTCGAGGACTTTGTCCGTCAAACTGACGGCTCGGGGAGTGTAGTTTCAGGCCGTGCAGTATTCGATCGTCACATTCATGCGTATCGAGTCTCCTTCGTTCAGTGATTCGAGGAAGATACCGCAGCCGGAGTGCACCGACAACCAGACGTCCTGTTGGCTCGATTGCCAGCCTTTCCATTCGAGTGGTAGATTGGCGCGTTTGCCGCACGACGGCGGACGAAACTGTCTGAGGAGCAACCACGTGGCGAACCGAACCGCAACGATCGTGACCCAGAAGGGAACGATCACGTTTGAGCTGAGCGAAGACCTCGCACCGATCACGACGGCGAATTTCATCGGCCTTGCAGAGAGCAAGTTCTATGACGGCCTCAACTTCCATCGGGTCGAGCCGGGATTCGTCATCCAGGGCGGCTGCCCGAACGGCACGGGCACCGGTAGCTCGAGCAAGAAGATCCCCCTCGAAGTGACTCCGAATCTCAAGCACGATCGTGCCGGCGCGGTCGCCATGGCGCGCTCGCAGGATCCGAACAGCGCTTCGTGCCAGTTCTACATCACGCTCGGTCCGGCGTCCTTTCTCGACATGAACTATGCCGTTTTCGGGTATGTCACGTCCGGACAGGACGTAGTTGATTCGATTCGCATCGGCGACAAGATCGTCTCTGTGACCATCGGTTAGCGACCTCGGCGGATTCGTGCCGGAAGGCTCGAGCCCGTCCAGCCGCTGGTACGGCTGTGAACATCGTTCTCGGTATCGAGACTTCGTGCGACGAGACGGCGGCTGCCATCGTTGAAGGCGGCCGCCGGATCCGTTCGAACGTCATCGCGTCGCAGGTCTCCACGCATGCGCTTTATGGCGGCGTGGTGCCCGAGATCGCGTCGCGAGAGCACCTCGACAGGATTGGAGAGATCGTCGATCGGGCGCTTGCGGATGCTTCGATCGGCCTCGATGAGGTCGATGGGATTGCAGTCACATACGGTCCGGGACTCGTCGGAGCACTGCTCGTAGGGCTGAGCTATGCGAAGTCGATTGCATATGCGAAGCGGCTTCCGCTCATCGGAATCAACCACATTGAGGGACACGTCTTCTCCGTTGTCTTCGACAACGAATCGATCGCGTATCCTGCCGTCGCCTTGATCGTGTCCGGTGGTCACACGAGTCTCTTCCTCATCCCGGAACCGGAGCGGTATCTGCTCCTCGGTCGAACGCGCGACGATGCGGCCGGCGAGGCCTATGACAAGGTGGCGAAACTGCTCGGCCTGGGCTATCCGGGAGGCCCGGTCATCGACCGACTGGCGCCGACCGGCGACCCGTCGCGCGCGCCACTGGTTTTCACCGTGCCGCAGATGCGTGACGATACGCTCGACTTCAGCTTCAGCGGCCTGAAGACCGCCGTACTCCGTTTCGTACGCGAGAACTCGATCGAACCGGTAGCGGAAGGCTCCAGCCCTTCGCAACTCGTCCGCGACGTTGCGGCCAGCTTCCAGCAGCAGGCGGTGCGCGTCCTGCACGCGCGGCTCCGGGCCGCGGTTCGGTGGCACTCGCCAAAGACGATCCTGCTTGCGGGAGGAGTCGCCTGCAATACGGCGTTGCGAGCCGCCGTAGACGAGCTCGGACGGGCCTCCCGCGTTCCGGTCTTCAAACCATCTCCGGTTCTCACGACGGACAATGCCGCGATGATCGCCGCGGCGGGTTATCCGAAGCTTCTCCGTGGCGAGCGAAGCAGTCTCGGCCTCAATGCAGACCCGACGCTGCGACTGACGGAGGTCCGCGCGTGAACGAGCGAGACATCCACTACTCGCGGCTCGCGCTCGAGGCCGCTGCCGAGGGCATCGGACTGGCGAGCCCGAATCCGCTCGTTGGAACGGTGATCGTTCGAAACGACGAGATCGTCGGCCGGGGCACGCATCGTTACGACGACCTCAAGCACGCCGAAGTGCTGGCGCTCGAGGAGGCGGGGGACTGGGCGCGCGGTGCGACCGCCTACGTGAACCTCGAGCCGTGCAGTCACGTCGGACGGACGCCGCCGTGTGTCGGCGCCTTGGTTGGCGCTGGAGTGGTGCGCGTCGTCGCTTCAATCGAGGATCCCGCGCCGTACGTCAACGGCCGTGGGTTCGAGCAGCTCCGGGCGGCCGGCATCGACGTCGTCGTTGGCGTCGACCGCGATGCGGCCGAACGGCTGAACGAGCGCTACCTGCATTTCATGCGATCGGGGCGGCCGTTCGTGACTATCAAGTTCGCGGCGACGCTGGACGGACGCGTTGCGACCAGCGAGGGACGCTCGGAATGGATCACCGGCGACGCTTCGCGCGAGGCGTCGCATCAGTTGCGGCTCGCTAACGATGCCATTCTCGTTGGCGTCGGTACGGTCGTTGCCGACGATCCGTCCCTGACGTACCGCGGAGCGAATCCAAAGCGGGTTCCGCTTCTTCGAGTCGTCCTCGATCCGCGACTTCGCACGCCCATCGGTGCCAGGCTCGTAGCGACCGCCGAATCGACGCCGACCCTGATCTACACTCGCCAGGTCGACGACGCGTCGCACGAGAGTCGGGCAATCGCCCTGCGGGACCGCGGCGTCGAGGTCGTGGCATTGCCGTTCGATTCGCACCACGGAATCGCGCTCGACTCGGTGCTGGCCGATCTTGCAGCGCGAAGGGTCCAGGGGCTCATTGTGGAAGGAGGCCCCGAGACGACGGCCGGATTCGTTGCGCGCGGTTACGTTGACAAGGTTGTTGCGTTCATCGCGCCGAAGCTGCTCGGAGGCCGCCGGTCGATCGGGGCGATCGGCGGTGACGACCGCGACTCGATCGACGACGCTCTCGAGCTCGAGCGCGTCGAGACGCGTCGTATCGGCGACGACATAGAGGTCACCGGATACCCGGTGCGGAGCTGATTTCCGTGCGCGCCAGGAAGCACCTGGGTCAGAACTGGCTCGCGGATCCTCGATACGCCGACCGCATCGTCGATGCCGTGGACCCGTGCGCAACGGACCTCGTGATCGAGATCGGGCCGGGTCCGGGAGCCCTGACCGACAGGATCGTCCCGCGTGCGGGTCACACGATCGCCATCGAGCTCGATCCCCGGATGCGCCAGCCGCTCGAGGAGCGTCACGGTCGCGATAGGCTGACCGTCATCGATGCGGACGTTCTCGAGACGAACTTGACAGTTCTGGTTGCCGAGGCCCGCGCCGCCCGTCCCGATCTCGAACGGGCCCGAGTCGCGGCGAATCTGCCGTACTACATCTCGTCGCCCGTGCTCGTTCACCTCATCAACCACCGCGAAGCGCTTTTCGACGCGACGCTGATGCTGCAGAAGGAGGTGGTCGACCGCCTAATCGCGAGTCCGGGTGGAAAGGATTACGGCAGCTTGACGGTTTTCGTGGCGATGTACGCACACGCGAGCCGGCTCTTCGACGTTCCGCCCGGTGCGTTCAGGCCTGCGCCAAAGGTGACGTCGAGCGTGATGGCGCTCAGGTTCCGCGAGCGACCGGCCGAGGACGTTCCAGATTCGACGGTGTTCAACCGCATCGTGAGGTCGGCATTCGCGCAGCGACGCAAGACATTGGGCAACTGCCTCGCCGCGGGAGGCTTCAAGGACCTCGCCGACCGGGCAGGCATCGATCCGCGCCGTCGCGCCGAGACTTTAAGCCTTTCCGAATTCGCGGCGCTCGCCCGTTCCCATACGGGCTCAATCGACTAGACTCTGCACGTCCGCAGGCTCGTCGATTCCCACTGACCCAAGGAGTCCGTCATGCGACTTTCCGCAACCGTTTTCGCCTTGATTCTGCTGATGGCGGGAGGCTCGTTTGCTTCGCCTGGCGCCGGCACCCGGCTGCACGCCCTCTTTGCCGAGGACTGGGAGTTCTCGCTCGCCGAAAATCCAATGCTCGCGACGTCGGTCGGCGACCATCGCGCGAACGACCGACTGGCGTCAATGACCCGTGCGGACCTCGATCGACGGGCAGAACACGACCGGCAGATGCTGTCCCGTCTCCTGGCAATCGATCGCGCGGGCCTGTCGGACGTCGACCGGGTGAGCTACGACGTCTTCAAGTGGCAGCTCGAAGACAAAATCGAGCAACATCGGCGTCGCGTGTGGCGCTGTTCGCTGACAGGAGATTCGGGCTACCACACGGACTTTGCCCAGCTCCCCACGGAAGTGCCGCTTGCGACCGTGCGTGACTATGAGAACTACATCTCGCGCCTTCGAGACTTTCCGCGTTACAACCGGGAACAGATCTCACTCCTGGCCGAGGGTGTGTCCACGGGCTTCACGCTTCCGCGAGTCGTTCTCGAGGGCTACGACGACACGATCCGGGCTCACATCGTCGAGGACCCGGCGACAAGTGTCTTTGCCAGGCCATTTGACGAGTTCCCGGAGACAATCCCCGGTGACGATAGGACACGGCTCCGGGCCTCCGGTCTCGCTGCCATTCGCGAAGCGGTGGTCCCTGCGTATCGCGAGTTGCTGGGATTCTGGATGTCGACCTACATCCCGGCGGCGCGGACGACGACCGGAGCCAGGGACCTCCCCGACGGGAAGTCCTATTACGCCTATTGCGTGCGGCGATACACGACGCTCGACGTCACGCCCGAGGAAGTCCATCGCACAGGCCTGGCCGAAGTCGCGCGCATTCGCGCCGAGATGGAAACCGTCATCCGGCAGGCCGGATTCAAGGGAGATTACGCTGCTTTCCTCGAGTTTCTGAGGACGGACCCTCGGTTCAAGCCGAAGTCCGGCGACGATCTGATGCGCGATGCGGCGCTGATCGTGAAGCGCATGGACGGCGCGTTGCCGCAACTCTTCGGGAAGCTGCCTCGGTTGCCATACGGCATCAAGCCCGTGCCCGCCGAGATTGCACCGAAGTACACCGCCGGTCGATACGTCGAGCCGGCGGCAGACGGGTCGCGCGCCGGATTCTACTGGGTCAATACGTATCGGCCGGAGACGCGCACCCTCTACACGCTCGAGGCGCTGAGTCTGCACGAAGCCGTGCCGGGGCATCACCTTCAGATCGCGCTGCAGCGAGAGCAGACCGACTTGCCGCCGTTTCGACGGCAGATTTCGATCGATGCGTACAGCGAGGGCTGGGCGCTTTATGCCGAGCGTCTGGGCCTCGAGGCGGGGTTCTACACGGACCCTTACAGCAACTTCGGACGGCTGACGTACGAGATGTGGAGGGCGAGCAGGCTGGTCGTCGACACGGGACTGCACAACGAAGGGTGGACGCGACAGCAAGCCATGGACTACCTCGCGGCGAACACGGCGTTGTCGCTGCACGAAGTGCGGACCGAAACGGACCGCTACATCTCGTGGCCGGGGCAGGCACTGGCGTACAAGACCGGAGAGATCCGGATCCGGAGGCTGCGCGAGCGGGCAGAGAAGGCTCTCGGGGCGCGCTTCGACATTCGGACATTCCACGATGCCATCCTCGAGACCGGACCGGTACCGCTCTCGATTCTCGACGGCCAGGTCGAGGCCTACATACGAACGCGGACGAATCCGATCGGGCAGCAATAGAAGCGGGGGTTCGTCAGCGGACCTGCAGTTGATGCGCCTTTACGCCGTGCCCGGCCTCGGGGATTGAGCCACACCGCGGGTGAAGGCTCAATGCCTTCATGTGCCTGCGTGCCTCAGCGTGCGAAGCTCTGTTCCATCCTCGCCTATGTCAGTTCCGATAGTTCGCATTATCCCTCCGAAATCTCGCTAATACCTTTCATTACAACCCATTACAGCGAATTGACGATATTCCGGGACCCTTGAGCGTTCAGGTCAGCAGCGAACGATCCGTGACGTTCCGCCGTCTCCCCGCCACCGGGGGGAGGCGTCGGAGTGTGTCCCGACCGAACGGCAAGGAGCCCGCCATGCGCACACCCGCCACTGCCTGTGCCCTGTTCTCGGTTCTGCTTTCGTGTCTCGCCGGCCCAGTGCCTGCTGGACAAGCCTCCGTGCTCGCGCTTCGCGGGCTCACATTCGCCAACGAGGAAGCGCGACGGATATTCGATGGTTACGTCGAGTTCCTCGGCTCCGATCCCGAACGATTCGAGCAGCACCTCGCGACGATTCGGCAGCTTCAGGCGTCCGAGATCCACTACCAACTCGTGATGATCGAAGAAGCCGGACACGGGATCGAAGGACGTGTGACGACCGACGGCCGATCCGTCTTCATTCATCTCACGCACGTTGGCGGACCCTACGGCGAAGTCGCGTCGATGAACTCGCGGCTGGCTCACGAGCTCGAGCACGCGCGACAGTTCGACAGCGGAGAAATCGCTTTCGCCCGCGACACCAGTACCGGTCGCTGGGGGCCGGTAGTGGCGACCTACGACATCGGCGACGACGTGAAGGCCTGGGAGGCGCAACTCGTCGCGTCGGTCGGAACGGATTTCTTCGACAGGGCGCGCGGAACGGGCGTCGTGATCCCGAGCCTGCTGCGAATATTCGCGGATGCTGGCGGGTTCGAGGCCCGTGCGTCGGTGCTGATGGCGAACGGATACAAGGACCTCCGGCCAATCGTGAACTCGAACGTCGGGTTTGCCGCCAAGGCGAAGCTTGCGGCCGGCACGGTTGTACATCCGGGGATGCGTGAGAATTTCTTCGGCCGCGTATTCGGCCCTGCCATCGAAACCAGGAGACCCGGCACGGACTCGACGATCGGCATCATCCTCTCGGAGCTTCCCGGGTCGAGCGATCCATCGCAGGATGCCGACGGATGGAAATAGCGTGGCCTGTCGACAGACTGGCGGTGCCGTTCGTGTGCTCCGTGTCTCTGTGATCTCTGTACGGCACCGCCAGTTCTTCGAACGAGGAGCGACAGAACGTCTTCAACTCTGCTAAGGTGGTCGGCTTTGCGCACAGCGCAACTTTTAGCAGAGGAACTCAAGAACTAAGTGAGCAATACACTCGAAGTCATTCCGCTTGGCGGGATTGGCGAATTTGGAATGAACATGATGGTCGTTCGCTACGGCGACGACATGATCGCGATCGATTGCGGGTTGATGTTTCCCGAAGACGGTCTGCCTGGTGTCGACTTCGTCATACCTGACCTGACGTTCATCGCCGACAACAAGCACCTCCTGCGCGCGATCGTCCTGACCCACGGACACGAAGACCACATCGGCGCCCTTCCGTTCGTCCTCAAGACGGCCAACGTGCCCGTCTACGGCACGCGATTCACGCTCGGCCTCGTCGAAGGCCGCCTACACGAGCACGACCTGGCCCGCAAGGTACAGCTCAACGTCATTAAGCCGCGCGAGGCGTTCACGATCGGACCGTTCAGTATCGAGCCCGTGCGCGTATCTCATTCGCTCGTCGATTGCGTGGCGCTTGCGGTCACGACGCCAGTCGGAACGATCATCCATACCGGCGACTTCAAGGTGGACGAGACCCCCGTGTGCGGCTCGGCCATCGACCTCGCGCGGTTTCGCGAGATCGGCGATCGTGGAGTGCTAGCGCTCTTCACCGATTCGACGAATGCCGAAGTCCCCGGGCGCACCGGCTCCGAGAAGTCCGTAATCCCCGCCTTCGAGGACGTCTTCGAGGAAGCGAGCGGCAAGATCATCGTGACGTGCTTCAGCTCGTCGATTCATCGGCTCCAGATCATCTTCGACATGGCCTACGAGTTCCACCGCAAGGTGGCGGTGCTCGGCCGGTCGATCCAGCGCAATGTCGAGCTCGGCGACAGCCTTCGGTTCCTCGACATTCCCGACGGACTGATGGTCAGCCCGAACGACATCAAGAAATACAACGGCGACGAGCTCGTCGTGATCGCGTCGGGCTGCCAGGGCGAGCCCGCGTCGGCTATGGGCCGCATCGCCGTCGATGCCCACAAACAGTGCGCGGTCGACAAGGGAGACACCGTCGTGCTCTCCGGGAGAATCATCCCCGGCAACGAGCGCGGGATCTCTCGGATGATGGGCAACATCTTCAAGAAGGGCGGAACCGTCATCGACCAGTCGGTGGCGAGGGTGCACGTCTCGGGACATCCCAAACAGGAGGATCTCCGGATCGTCACCGAGTGCCTGCGGCCGAAGTTCTACATTCCGATTCACGGCGAAGCGCGTCAGCTCTTCCGACACAAGGACTTCATCGTGAGCACGGGCCTGGTGCCCGCGCGCAACATTCTCATGTGCGAAAGCGGCGACGTGATCGCGCTCGAAGAGGACAGCATTCGCATTAACGCGAAGGTCCTCGTCGGGCGGACGTTCATCGACAGCACTGGAATGGAAGAAGTTGCCGAGATGGTCGTCCGAGACCGGCGCAATCTCTCGTACGACGGATTCGTGATGCCAATCGTGGCATTCAATCCGACAAGCGGCGCGATGGAGTCCGATCCCGAGCTCGTCACCGTCGGCTTCATGGACGACAGCGACAAGCAGATGCTCAACGACATGAAGGGCGTCCTCGAATCGACGATCAAGGCGGCCGGTCACGACGAACGGACCGATGGCGCGATAATGAAGGACCGCATTCGAATCTCGCTCAAGCGCCACATTCAGAAGGCGACCGGGCGTCGTCCCGTCATCATTCCGGTGATCATGGAGATCTGATCGCGCGCGCCCGTCCGGCGACGCGAACCTGCCCGACGATGCTCCTCGACGTCCGCGACCTTTCAACACACTTCGTCACACCGCGCGGCACTGCCCGCGCGGTCGACGGCGTGAGCTTTGCGGTAGACGAGGGGCAGACGTTCGGGCTAGTCGGCGAGTCCGGATGCGGAAAATCGGTGACGAGTCTCTCGATCATGCGACTCGTCGCCCCGCCCGGCAGCATCGTCGGCGGTTCGGTACGCTTCAACGGTAACGATGTTCTCGGCTTCTCGTCGGACGAGATGCGCCGCCTGCGCGGCAACGACATTGCGATGATCTTTCAGGATCCGATGACGAGCCTGAACCCGGTCTTCACGATCGGAGACCAGATCGCGGAGTCGGTTCGAATTCATCGTGGCGCCTCGGCAAGAACGGCGTGGGCGAAGGCAGTCGAAATGCTCGACCTCGTGTCGATTCCGGATGCCGCGCGACGCGCGCGAGCCTATCCCCACGAAATGTCGGGAGGCATGCGGCAGCGTGCGATGATCGCGATGGCGCTCGCGTGCGAGCCGAAGATGCTCATCGCGGACGAGCCGACCACCGCGCTGGACGTGACCATACAGGCGCAGATTCTCGAGCTGCTCGCGCGCCTCCAGAAGGAAATGCGCCTCGGCCTGCTGCTAATCACGCACGACCTGGGAGTCGTGGCCGAAGTCTGCGACTCGGTCGCCGTGATGTACGCGGGGCAGATCGTGGAGCAGGGAACGACGCGCCAGATCTTCAAGTCACCGAAGCATCCTTACACCGAGGGACTGCTCCGAAGCGTGCCGAAACTCCGTCGCGACGCGTCGGTTGCGGCGGCGGAACGACTCGAGACGATCGACGGCGTGGTTCCGAGTCTCTACGACCTGCCGGACGGTTGCAGGTTCGGTCCCCGCTGCGGGCACGCGGTCCCGGTTTGCGCCGAAGGCCCCGTCGAGTTGACCGGCCTGGCCGACGACCACGCGGTCCGATGCACGCTCTACGAATCGAGACGACTCGAGCGCACCGGGGGTGCCGATGCTTGAAGTCCGTGGACTGACGAAGCACTTTCCGGTCGGCAACGGTCTCTTCGGCGCCGGCGCCGGCACGGTGCGCGCCGTCGACGACGTGAGTTTCTCTATCGCCGCCGGAGAGACGTTCGGTCTCGTGGGCGAGTCGGGTTGCGGAAAGACGACTGTCGGGCGTTGCATCCTTCGGCTCGTCGAACCGACTGAGGGTGCGGTTCTCTTCGAGGGTGAGGACCTGGTCGTACTCGGTCGAGAGGCGCTCCGCCGGCGGCGGCGCGACATGCAGATCATCTTCCAGGATCCATTTGCGTCGCTGAATCCGCGAATGCGCGTTCGCGACATCATCGAGGAACCGCTCGTCATTCACGGCATCGGAGCGAGGCCGGAGCGCCGTGCCCGCGTCCGCGAACTGCTCGATGAGGTCGGACTCGCCTCGGATTCGGGAGAGCGTTATCCGCACGAGTTCTCGGGCGGACAGCGGCAACGGATCGGCATTGCGCGAGCCCTGGCGCTCAAACCGAAGCTTATCGTCGCCGACGAACCGGTCTCGGCGCTCGACGTGTCGGTGCAGGCGCAGATCGTGAACCTCCTGCAGGACCTTCAGCGCGAGTACGGGCTGACGTACCTCTTCATTTCACACGGCCTCGCCGTCGTCGAGCACATCTCGTCGCAGGTCGGCGTCATGTATCTCGGAAGAATGGTCGAGATCGCGCCGGCGACGAGTCTTTACGCGAGTCCGCAACACCCGTACACGAAGGCGCTTCTCTCGGCGATCCCGAACCCGGATCCGGACGAGCACCGGGAACGGATCGTGTTGACGGGAGACGTCCCGACACCGCTCAATCCGCCGTCGGGTTGCCGGTTCCGTACGCGGTGTCCCATCGCCGAGCCGCGCTGCGCTGAGGTGGAGCCGCAACTCGTCGAGGTCGCTCCGGATCATCGGGTTGCGTGCCACGTTGTTGAGAGGTCGATTGGCGGGTGAAGTTTCCCTGAACCTCCAGATGTAAAGCGTCGTAAAGTGGGGCGTTCCGCCGACAATCCAATCTTCACGACTACTCACTGAGAGGTGACGCGATGTCCCAGGATTCGCCGCATGGCCAGAGCCCTGACCACGGAGCTGCACAGCCAACGCCGGCTGCCGAGCCGACTACCCGCGAGATACTGACCGAACCCGCGCAGATGAACCCGATTTCGCGGCTCGTCAACGCGGTATTTTCGCCCGGAGAGATGTTCACGGACGTTCGGCGTTCGCCGCGCGACTGGATCGTGCCGATTCTGCTTTTCGTCATCGTCGCCAGTGTCGCGGGTTACGTCGCGCAGTGGAGGTTCAACCTCACGCCCGAAGTCATGGCGGCAGCGGTCGTGGATGTCGGACTCGAGCAACAGGGCAAGACGCGCAAGGACCTCACCGAGCAGGAGAAGCAGGGTGTCGAGATCCAGGAAGGGGTCACGAGGTTCATGTACAAGGTCGCGCCCGTGACCGCCGCCGTCCTGATCATGATCTCGATCTTCGTCATTGGCAGTCTCTATCGGGTGCTCGCCCCACTCTTCCAGGGTCGGACGACTTACTTCAGGTGCATCTCGGTCGTGGCCTATGCCTACAGCATCCCCCAGACGATCAAATGGTTTTTGCAGATCGTCCTGTCGTTCGTGAAGTCGCCCGATAGCGTGGATCCGGTCGGATATCTGCAGGGAGGCGGATTGATCCAGGCGAGTCCCGCGGCGTTCTTCTCGGCAAAGGCGAACCCGGTGCTCTTCTCGATGCTGAGCTGGTTCGACGTCTTTTCGATCTGGTTCCTCGTGCTCGCGGTGATCGGGCTCTCGACGGTCTGCGTGAAGAAGATGAAGCCGGGCTCTGCGGCGTTCATCGTCGTCGGGCCGTACGTGCTGATGATGTTGCTATCGGTCGCGCTGGCCGCGGCGTTCTCGAAGTAAAAGCTCTATCGCCGCTCTGAGACTCCATGGCTCCGCGCCTCGGTGTGCGCAGCTCTTATAATCCACTGAAGAGCTGCGCACACGGAGGCACAGAGGCACGGAGTCGCTGAGCGGAACTCCTACTCGTACCGCAGGGCGTCGATCGGATCCAGGTTTGCAGCCTTCACCGC
>CAZXLQ010000029.1:590-26858 GCA_964641945.1 uncultured Clostridia bacterium | reverse complement strand
GTCGCGGTCGTGTGGGGCACGGCGATCTCGTATTGGCCGCCCGCGATGGTCTCTACCGACGACTTCAGGTCCTGAATCGGATGGACGATCCGCCGATACGTCACGAACCCGAGTGCACCGGATATGACGAGCCCGCCGAGGACGGCAATGAGAGCGTTGCGACGGGCATCCTCGATGGCGGTGACCGCCGCGGAGCCGGTGGTTTGCGCAAGGCGCTGGTTGTGATCGATCCAATCAGCCGACACGGTGCTCAGGCGGCTTCCAAGGTCGCCCATCCGGCCGTTCAGCAAGCCGACAGCATCGTCGAACCGCCCAGCCGTTGCGAGCGCGAAACACTCGTCGGCGGCCTCGATCCACTGTGTGCTCAACGTCCGGTATTCGTCATACAGCAGTCGGTCGCGGTCGTCCGAGATCAGTTCGGAGCCGTATCGGTGAAGGGACTCAACGAGTGCGTTCCTGTCCTCGTCGAACTTGACGCGGGCCTGGGCCCGGCCCTCCGGATTCGCGGCGAGCAGGAACGACCGCAGGTTGATCCGCATCTCGGAGTACGCTCGAGAGGCCGTGCCGACCTCGCCGACCGACCGAATCTGCATCTCCGCCAGGAACCGGCTCTGATTGTCGATCTCGGCCAGCTGGATTCGAACGAAGATGCCCAGCGCCCCGAGTATCAGGAGCGGAAGGGCCAGCAGAACCATCAGTCGGCGTGCAATCGTCATGGTGTTCTTCCGGTCGTCGCGTACTTATCGAGCACTTGTCATTCCCAGGGGAAGGCGTTCTGCCGGGCGCAGACTGAAGATGCCTGCGGCACGGTGGTGAAACAACGAGCCGGAGCGTCCCAGATGTTCGGCCGGGTCGACGATAAGCAGGCCGCCCGGCGAGAGCCTCGAGGCCAGTCGCCTGGTGACCGACTCGCGGTGACCTGTCTCGAGATACATCAGGACGTTGCGACTGAAGATGACGTCGAACGGGCCGTCATCAGGCCAGTCCGGATCTATCAGGTTCACGCGACGGAACTCGACGAGACTGCGCACTGCGTTTGCGACCAGCCAGCGCGCAGGGGCCGAACTCGGACAGAAGTGCGCGCGTTGAGCCCCGTCATCCAGTGTCGAGAGTGCTTTCGAATCGTATTCGGCGCGACGGGCGACATCGAGAGCGTCCTCGTCGATGTCGGTTGCGAGGATCGAGACCGGCGGATCCTCGCGGGCAAAGGCCTCGATCATCGCGATCGCGATCGAATAGGGTTCCTCGCCCGTCGATGCAGCCGCCGACCACACGCGCGCACTCCCACGCTCCCTTGCAGTGCGGACCGCGTGCTCGGCAGCGGCGGAGAAGTGATGTGGATGACGGAAAAACCCCGTGAAGTTCGTCGTGATGAGGCCGACGAGCCGCTGGCCGGCTTGTTCGTCGCCGCGATCGGCGGCATCGAGCAGCGCTTCGAGTGCAACGCTGTCTGCAATACCGAATCGCTGGCCTCGCCGGCTGAGGATCTTGCGATGACGGTCGAAGAGCTCGATGCCGGCAAATCGAAGAGCCAGCTGCCGCGCGCGGTCGAACTGTTCGGTCGAAATCGTTGTCATCCCAATTCCGATCCCTCTGAAGCTTTGCGTCTCTGCGAATCCTTTACGCCTTTGCGGGAACCTGACGAGCGGTCGAGTTTCTCGCAAAGACGCAAAGTACTCGCAGAGACGCAAAGCCGGACTGAGGAATTCTGGAGCTACTCCTGCGATGCTGTCATCGCCCGCCCGCGACAGCCTTGAGGCGCTCGAGCCGCGTCCGCATTGCCGAGGCATAACACGACGATTCCGACGCCGTTGCCCCGCTGGCCTCGAGCGCATCCTGGATCTGCCTGTCAGAGATCTTGCCGAGACGCTCCATTATCCACTTCACGTCGGCGACCGTGATCCCGCTCGTTACACTGTCGGTGCGCTGCCCGGAGTAGCCCCACTCCACTACGGTTCCCGAGACGCCCTTCACGAAGTCCTTGCTCTGGCCCGAGAAGCCCTTGCAGTCCCATTTCGAACGTCCGAACACGCCGCCCCACTTGCCCATCGATCCGCCCCAGTCGCCGAAGATGTAATGAACCTCGCCCGTCGCATCGTTCTTGTGGATCGCTGTGTTCGAGCCACGCCCGGCGTCGCGCTGGTCCTTGCTGTCCCAGTTCGAGACGAGCATGAGGACGATCTTGAGCCCCTTCAGCTCCTTTGAGCCTGCGAACGGATTCGACTCCCAGTGCCAGCTCTCCTTGTCCTTGAGCTTCGTGATGCCGCCGATCTTGAGCTCGAAGCGTGCTTCGGTAAAGCTGCCGTCCGGCTTGACGAACTTCTTCGCGCGGTCCAGCCCCGTAACGCCTTCGACCTTGCCGCTGGCAACGAAGTAGGACGGTTCGACGTAATAGCCCGCCGCCCACGCGAACCTCGCCGCGAAGACCTCGGCGTGGACCTCGGAGCCCCACTTCACGCCCCACTGTCGCCCCGCGGCGTCCTTGACCTTGATCTTCGGATTTGTGCCGCCCGAATCCTCCTCGATGAAAGTGAATGGTGGCTTCGGCGCGCCGTCACGACCGCCCGGGCCGCCGAAGAAGTCGAGGCGTTCCACCGGACCCGGGTCGTGCCAGATGGAGGTTGACGACGGGGCTGCGACTGCGGCGTTTCGAGGTTGCGATCCCCACGCCGCAACGCTAGAGCCGGGAATCGCAATGACCGCTGCCACGACGAAGATTGCCAGTCCGCAAACAGTTCGTTTCATGAAGTTCCTCATTGATCGACAAATGCCACGCGGTAGCGAGTCCGCGCCGAGAATTCCGGATTTCGGCAACGAGTTTAGCGGCTGCACGCCACGGGGACTATTGGACCAAGGTCCCACGACGTCCCTCTGGCTCCGTGTCTCAGTGTCTCAGTGTCTCTGTGTGCGAAGCGTCTTCAGAGCTTCGCACACAGAGACACGGAGACACGGAGCCACGGAGGCACAACGACGCTCGCTGCCGCTGTTGGCCTTTCGTCCAATAGACGGTCACCGTACGCTGCTCCATACTCCCGACCGGATTCGACTTCACCACGGACTCGTGACCATGCAGAAAATCCTCGTCGTCGACGACGCCAAGGCGAACATCAAGATTCTGGCGGACCTGCTTTCGGACCAGGCGCAGGTGCTCTTTGCCACAAACGGCCCGGCGGCGCTACAGAAGGCGACCGAGGAGGACCTCGACCTGATCCTTCTCGACGTGATGATGCCTGAAATGGATGGCTACGAAGTGTGCGAAAGGCTCAAGGCTGATGCCCGAACAGCGCAGATTCCTGTCGTGTTCGTGACGGGACTCAGCGACGAGCAGGACGAGGAGAAGGGGCTCCGGCTCGGGGCCATCGATTATGTGACGAAGCCATTCAAGCCGGCGATCGTCAAGGCGCGAGTCCGCAATCACCTCCAGGCCCGACAGCATCAGCGCGACCTCGAGGAGGCCCACGCGCAGCTGCGCGCATCGCACGAGAAGGAGATGCGGATCGCGCACGACATCCAGATGGCGATGCTTCCGAAGCGAGAGCGCGGTGGCGAGACGTTCGACGGCTTCGACATCGCAGCGATTCTCGAACCGGCCCGTTCCGTGGGAGGCGATCTCTACAACTACTTCCCGGCCGGCGACGAGAAGTTGTGCTTCGCCGTCGGCGATGTTTCGGACAAGGGCGTCCCGGCCGCGCTTTTCATGGTCAAGACGAACACACTTCTGCGGAGTGTGGCTGGAGAAGTCGACGACTTGCAGACGATCATGGCAAGGGTCAACCAGGAACTGAGCCGCGACAACGAAGCCTGCATGTTCGTGACGCTCATAGTTGGAATCATCGACCTGAATACAGGTGACTATGTCCTTGCGAACGGCGGCCACAACGCTCCAGTACTGATGAAGGCGGATGGATCGTGCGCGTACATAGAGACCGACACGGGACCCGCGCTCGGATTCGACGAGTCCGCCGACTTCCCGGTCATGCGATCGCGGCTCAATGCCGGCGAAACACTGCTGCTGTACACCGATGGCGTGACAGAAGCCTTCGACGAGCGCGACGAGATGTTCTCGGACGAGCGGCTGATCGAGATGCTCAGCGACTCGTCGCCCGCTGGCGCAACGGAGACGACGCAATCGCTGCTGAATGCCGTGCAGAGTTTTGCCGGGACTCACGGACAGTCCGACGACATCACGATCGTTGCGCTACGTAACTCCGGGACTGCGGCCGCGGCGACGCCGAATCGGGCCAATTGACCCGCTCATCGAGGAAACGAGAAATGCTCGACACCGGAAGCGTGCTCAAGGACCGGTACCTGATCGAAAAGCACCTTGGAAAGGGCGGAATGGGATCGGTGTACCTGGCTATCGACCAGACCTTCGGCAGCAAGGTCGCCCTCAAGGAGACGATCGTGCACGGTGGCGGACTCGAAGAAGCGTTCGAGCGCGAAGCGAGAGTGCTCAACCGGCTCCGTCACGGCGCGATCCCGGTAGTCATGGACTACTTCATCGAGGGCGAAGGCCGTTTCCTCGTAATGCAGTACATTCCGGGCGACGACCTGTCCACACTTATGGAGCGCTCCAGAAAGCCATTCCAGCCCGAGAAGGTTCTCGAGTGGGCCGACAAGCTCTGCGATGCCCTTACGTACCTGCACACGCAGGACCCGCCGATCATCCATCGCGACATCAAGCCGCAGAACCTCAAGATCACGGACCGCGGGGACATCGTGCTGCTCGACTTTGGTCTGTCGAAGGCTGCGGTCGGCGGCGGCGAGAAGAGTCAGAGCATCTTTGGTTATACCCCGAATTATGCGCCGCTCGAGCAGGTTCAGGGCGAGGGCACCGATGCGCGCGCCGACATATATTCACTGGCTGCGACGCTCTACCGCTTCCTCACGGGGATCAAGCCGCCCGACGCCGTAAGCCGCGCGACGAAGCAGCCCGATCCGCTGACACCGATCCACGAGATCGTTTCGGACGTGTCGCGACAGGTTTCGGATGTCATCATGCACGCATTGGCGATAAGGGCGGAGAACCGGCCGGCAACTGCGGCCGAGTTTCGCAGCGCCCTTCGCGGTGCGGCATTCGACGATCTTCTGTCGTTGGCGCAGGGCTTCGGAGACGGCGCCATGAGTTTCTCGACGAGCCCGTCCGTTTCGGCGATCAGCGAGGCTTCCGAGCTTCCCACCATAGTGAATCCCGTGGAGGGCGTCCTGCCGACCGTTGTAACGGCGAGCGGCATTGTTCCGGAGGGGTTCAGTCGAGACGACGCCGCGACGCCGGCGCCTGTCGCATCGTCAGTCCCTGCCCGGCCGTCTGCCGTGGATATAGCAGCGAACCTCCCGACCATCGTCAATCCGATGGAGCTGCAGCCCGCAATTCCTCCTGCCGCGCCGGCAGAAGTCGTCCGCAACGAGTCCACGCCTTCGACCGTCTCCTTCGTCTTCGAGACCGTTACGCTTGCCCCGGACGGCAAAATACTCAAGCGCGAGAAGAAGCGGGCAAAGGAGTACTTCGAGGGATCCGGAGGCGCCGCGACGATTCAGATGGTTGCAATTCCGGCTGGGACGATCGTATTCGGTTCGCCGGAGGACGAGCCGGAACGCGAGCCTTCCGAGGGGCCGGCAACGAGCGTGAAGATCGGGGCGTTCTTCGTCAGTAAGTCTCCGATCACGCAGGCACAATACAGGGCCACGGCTTCCGGACTGCCGCGGGTCCGGATCGACCTCGATCCCGATCCGTCGACATTCAAGGGCGACGATCGACCCGTCGAGTGTGTCTCGTGGGAGGAAGCGGTGGAGTTCTGCGTGCGCCTGTCGAGGCACACCGGTCGCGGTTACCGGCTGCCGACGGAGCAGGAGTGGGAGTATGCGTGCCGTGCGGGTTCGTCGACGCCTTTCACTTTCGGACCGACGCTGACTGTCGACACGGCAAATGTCGACGGCGCCATAGGCTACGAGGAAGGTCCCGAGGGAGATGGGCGCGGAGAAACGACACCGGTCGGCACCATTGGATTTGCGAATCGCTTCGGGCTGAACGACCTGCACGGCAACGTTTGGGAATGGACTGAGGACCAGTGGCACGAGACGCTTGCCGGCGCCCCGGCGGACGGATCCGCCTGGGTCGAGGGTGGCGACCCGACCGTCCGGGTCATCCGAGGCGGCAGCTGGGCTTCGATTCCGGCGGATGCGCGGTCGGCTCGCCGCTTCGGATTCCTCCAGAAGGGCCGGCGGAACGACGTCGGCTTCCGCGTGGCGGTCGTCACGGGAGCGACGCGGTAATGGGTGTGAGTTTCGAGTTTCCGAATCTGGCCAGCGAATACGAACCGGCGAGAGATCGGCTACTCGAGCATTTCCGCGCGGCTGGATTGCCGGATGAGAGCGTGGGTGAGCTCGAGTTGATCCTCGAGGAGCTGCTCGTCAACATCATCTCGTACGCCTACGAAGAGGCCGGCACGGGGATCATCCGGGTTTCGGCGAACGTCGAGGGCTCGACGGTCACGCTGGAGTTTCGCGACCGTGGACGCGAGTTCAATCCGCTCGAGAGGGAAGCGCCGGATCTCGAGGCCGACATCGAGGATCGACCCATCGGCGGGCTCGGGATCTTTCTCGTAATGGAGCTCGCATCGAGCGTGACATACGAGCGAGCCGGCGACGAAAACGTCCTGCGGATCGTCCGGGATTGATGCGTATGCCTCGATCCGGTAGGAATCGTATCGACGGAGAAGCGAGTTCCGGGCGATAGTGTGCGGGTCACCGTGGCCGGAGAGCTGCGCGGCACCATCCGTTGAAGGAGGAACGATGGCACTCACAGTCGTAATCTCGGACCGAGATGAAGCAACGAAGCTGGTCAAAGTCGTCGGCAAGCTCGACACGACGACCAGTCCTCAGTTCGACGAAGACCTTGCGCCAGCGCTGTCGTCGGGCGCGAGCGTAACGGTACTCGACCTGGCCGACCTGTCGTACATCAGCAGCGCGGGACTCCGGTCGGTGTTCAAGGCGCGAAAGGCAATGGAATCGAAGGGTGGATCGCTGCTGCTCGTGAATGTACAGCCGCAGGTTCAGAAGGTCTTCGAGATCGTGAAGGCCATGCCGGTTCAGACGGTCTTTCGCAGCGTCACTGAGCTGGATCAGTACCTCGACTACATGCAGAAGAAAGTGAGGGACGGGGCAGAGCCCGAATAGATAGCTTCGAGCGCGGCCCCTATACCAGGCGTTCGCGAGTGCGGCGTGAAGTCGATCCGGACTTCGTCGGGGACTGGGCGGGGCTACCGGGGCCTTGCCGAAGGCTCGAAGAAGATCTCTTGCCTGGGCCTATCGCCGATCGGGAGTGCGATGCAGCTGCGCCTTAGACGAGTCGTCGAGTCGTAGCTCGATCTCGTCGATTTCCGTGACAGGTTGCGCACCCCGTTGGCGTCTTCTCTCTACAGATCGGAGGGCGTCGCCAACTGGCAGGTTCGGCGTGCCTTGCGTCGTCGGCGCATTCGGACAAAGGCCGCGGGAGAACCGGCGTCCCGACGCGACATCACACGTTTGTTCGATCAAGGACGCGTGGATAGGAGAGCTCCGCATGTCTGAATCATCTGGTAGCAGCCTCGGTAACTCGATATGCATCGGGCCACCGGAAAAGCTGAACAAATACGCTAGCAGCGAGCGAGTGGCGCTCGTGGCCATTCACGGGATGGGCCAGCAATTGCCCTTCGAGACGATCGACGATGCACTCGAGGGTATCTATGGCCCGCAGACGACTGCGACGGTAAGGAACGCCACGGCGGCACACGTCGACATACAGAACGGCAGGGGCAAGTCGGTCCAAGGCGACCTTGAACCTCGGCTGAGACTCGATGTCAACGGATTCGATGCCAACGGTGAGCAGATAACCGTTGGCGTCGACGTCTACGAGGTCCACTGGTCGGACTACACGTCGAAGGCCGCATCTGCGCTCGAAACATACTGGTTCCTCCTGGCGACGGCAGTTGCAGGAATTGCATTCAAGATCGTGCCGCACCGGTTCACGAAACCATACGTTCGGTGGGTCGACGGACAGGAGCGCAAGCCTCACATTCCGTTCGGGCACGCTGTTGCCCTCGCGGTGGCGCTCCTGGACGTCCTGGCACTCGGGGCCATCGGAGCGAGCTTTCTAGCGGTCGTGTTTTATCGGGCCGCGGCAATCGTCATCGAGCTCAGGGACATCGAGTGGCTGCTCGAACCAATGCAGTCGACCGTAAATACGTTCTTTCTCGTAGAAGGAGTCTCGGGCTTCATTCTCGCAATGGTCTGGCTGATCGAGACGCAACGGCCAATGCGAGCGAATCGCAGTGCTTCAAGGTCTCGAGGCCTAGCGAGGCTCACGGCAAGACCGGTCCTTTGGCTCTTTGCTACGGCATTCGGCTGGTTGTTCTTTCTGGCGCCGGCGCTGACGATTATCACGGCGATCGGATACTCGCTCGGCAGCTGGAGCCTCGGTTGGCATATCTCTCCGGCATTCTTCACCGGATGGCCGGTCCCCGAGACCATTGTGTGGACGTTCGGGCTTGCCGGTTATCTGCTCGTACAGCACTTCCTGACGGAGTACGTAGGCGATGTGGCCATCTACATGTCCTCACACAGGGTAAGCCGGTTTCATTGCATTCGCGAAAGCATCTTGAAGCGGTCCAGGCGAACGCTCCAGGGAGTCCTTGGATTGGAATATCATCACGTCGTCGTTGCTGCTCACTCTCTCGGGTCCGTGATCGCTTACGACACGATCAACGCCATATTTCTCTCTCAGTTGGCAGCCACCGGCAACTGCGCCGCACAGAAGGTCCATCTCGTGACGTACGGATCGCCGCTTAGGAAGCGGGCCTTCCTGATGCGGAAAGTCGGTTCGGAGTCTCCTATTCGGGCGGCTCTGATCGGCGCTTCACAACCGACGATCGCGTTCCCTAACAACGGCACGGCAAGGTTCAAGCTGGCTTCGTGGACGAATGTATGGAGCAGGCAGGACTGGATAAGCGGCGAGCTGACGAAAGACACGTTCGGTTTTGACCAGACAGCGACAGCGCCGAGATACAGGAATGTCTGCGAAACCGACTTGTCCGTGCCGCTTCTTTCACACCTCAACTACAAGTCCGGCCGGGCCGTGCCAGAGGCGATCATCGAGGCAATCCTCGCCGGTATCCAGTGAACTATCAGGCCGCGACACCGAACGATATGAAGGAGAACGAACAATGCCAGCCATCCCGAGCACAATCGACGGCGTGAATGTGGTTTTCGCGCCCAACGTGAACAACGATGTGACTCCGAAAATGGTCGCCGCGCTGAGAGCCGTGATCAGTACTGGAATTGCTCCGGGGCACGTGCTTCACACGATTTACGTCTCGTCTGCTCGGCGGAAACAACCAACCGCGAGCAACCACCCTTACGGACGAGCTGTTGACGTATCGCGGATCAACGGCATTCGCATCGATCCGGGATTCACGAACGACGCATCGGTGCGAGCGATCGTGATGGCGATCCAGACGGCGTTCGAGTCGGCGCCCAACAGGCGCGAGAACTACGGCCCGGCGTTCCTGAAGAAGTCCGGCGCGTTGCTGAAGACGACGAACCCCTCGGCGTACGCGAGGCTCGAGCCGATGCACCGGAATCACATTCACATGTCCGTCAACACCTGATCGCGCGCATTCGCTTCAGTTTCCAGCCACTCGGCGCCCTGCGTCTGCCCTCCGCGCCTCGGCGAGAACCTGTCTCGAGCAGGGTTTCTCGCAAAGGCGCCGACGGCAGACGCAGAGGCGCGGAGTTAGCAGCGATCTATATTAAGGTTAAGCAAGTGTAACTCTCCGCAAGATTCCCATTGTGGCGGTTCACGCTCCGGAGTATAAAAGCCGACAGTAGCCGTTCAACCCCGAAACTCCAGCAATAGCGGGAGATGTCGCGCTCCCATGACTCGCCCCTCCGAGCGTTCTGCTGTCGCCCTCGTCAAGGATTGTGGCTTAAGCACAGATCCAGCGGCGTGGACGGAGTTCGTTGATGCCTTCAATCGACGAATCGTGGCAGCGGTCATCCGCGAGCGGCGGCAACGGGGGCTTTCTTCGGAGCCGACGGCGGCGGACGCCGTCAGTGATCTGGTCCAGGACGTTTACCTTCGGTTGCTTGCAAACGACCGGCGTGCGCTTCGCGATTTTCGGGGCGAGACCGAGCTTTCGGTCTACGCCTATCTGGCCCGAATCGTTCGCGCTGCGGTCGGAGACCGGACGCGCCGGGACTCGAGCCAGAAGCGCCACGCACAAACCGTCCCGCTTGACGCTGGAGTGGACGGCGAGGGTTCGACACCGCTTTCGGAGCTTCTCGCCGCCTCCGAGGTCAGTTCACCCGAGCTGCAGATGCGCGAACGCGCGGTTCCGGGACGATTGCGGGCGTTGCTTGCCGGGGGCGGGGTCCCGAATCCCGAGCGCGACGCATTGGTCTTCGAGCTTCACGTTCTCGAGGGGCTTTCGGCTCGCGAAATAGCGGGGATACCGGCGCTCGATCTGTCGCTGTCAGCGGTGGAGGGCGTCCTGCGGCGGACCAGGGAACGACTGCGCGAGCGGCTGGGAAACGTACCGGACTTGTCAGCTTAGCGGCACGGACTGCGTCTTCATGAATATCGACGACAACAACGAAAAGCCCGACCTTCATTACGCCGCCTGCTCGGCGGAGGGCCGGACGCTCGTCTGGCTCGAGGGGCGCCTCGAATCGGACGAGGCGGGCGAGGCGGAGCGCCACGTCGCCGAGTGCGAAGTCTGCAGGGAGACGACTGCGATGATTGCCGGATTCAGGTCCGATTGCCTCGACGATCGCGAAGCCGAATTGCTCGAGGCCGTCAGCGAGCGAACTGCCGCGGCCGCGATCGCGCTGGGAAAGGCAAGCGAGCCATCGCGCCCGGCGACCGTCGTACTCGGTCCTCGTGCGAGGACGACAGCAACACGTTGGTTCGGTCTTTCGCCCTTGATGGCAGCGGCGGCGGTGCTCGCAATTGCTGCGGGAGCGCTCGCGGTAGTGTGGTTCGGTCGTGGTTCGGCGGAACCCTCGCTCGAGCGGGGAGAACGCCTGCTTGCCGAAGCCACGTCGTCGTCGAGGCCTACGACGCTGCGGGTCAGCGGCCTCGGCTACGCGCCGGCGCGTGTCACGCGTGGGACTGAATCCGGGAACGCCGATCGGCTCGAGGCGGCGAGAGCGCTGCTTTCCGCCGCGGTGGCTGCCGATCCTTCGCCACGGGCCCGTCACTCACTGGGGCGGGTTCTGATCGCATCGGGAGACGCGGCGGGCGCTGTCGAGCAGCTCGGCCTGGCGAGCCGCGCCCGCCCTGACGATGTGGCAATCCTGTCTGATCTGGCGGTTGCGCGATCCCTGGCCCGAGACCTGCCAGGCGCGCGCGCCGATCTGGAGAGGGCGCTCGCGATCGACCCGAATTGCCAGGAAGCGCTTTTCAATCGCGCGGCGCTTCGGGCTCGAGAAGGCGACGGTGCGGGCGCGCGCGAGGATCTCGAGCATCTGCGCCGGATCGATCCGTTGTCGCCGTGGGTGTCGGATGCAGAGCGACTCGTGGAGGCGGCGGATGCGCCGGTCAAGTGACGCCATCGCATCGGCGGCACGACGGCGCGCGGCCTTCCGGTTCCGAGGCACGGCTTCGGTCCGCTCGGCGATCACGCTCGCGCTCGCTGCGGCACTCGGCGCCGGGGGAGTCGTTGCATTCGAATGGGCGATCTCGCCGGATAGGAACCGCCAATCATCGGCTGTTGTCGAACTGCTCGACGGGCGTCGCGTTGCAAACGGACGTCTGACGGGCGGCGCGCCATTTGCGGAATATTCCGGTCCAGTCCGTCCGCGGATGCGGGGCGGGGCGGCGAAGAAGTCGGATGGCGGAGAGCCTCCGCTGTCCGAGCGCCGCCGCGTGCGCGCTGCCGACGTACTGGCGGATGGCGTCGAGCGGCCCACGAAGGCATCGCTCCACGCTGTGGGAGTCCTGCGCCTGTCGGAGGGCCGGTACCGGCTGGCTAGCGCGACGCTCGAGCGCGCGCGAGAGGCGGCCCCGCAGGATGCGCGTGTCGCCGCCGACCTCGCCGTCGCGCTGCTCGAGGAGGCGATTGCCGAGGACGTGCCAAGGCTCGCGGCACGTTCTCTGGCGGTGGCCGATGAGGCGATTGCGCTGGATCCGTTCGTCGACGAGGCCTGGTTCACGCGTGCGGCGGCGCTCGAGCATCTGTGGATCGGGCCGGCGGCCGTGCAGGCGTGGTACGACTATCTCGGGCGGGACGAGGCGACTCCGTGGGCTGCCGAGGCGCGCCGCCGCGTCTGTGCGCTCGAGCGGATTGCGGACCCCTCGACCCGCGTCGAGGCGCGGCGGCGATTCGAGACGGCGATTGCCGAGGGCAACGCGAAGTCGGCAGAGGCCCTTGCCCGCGATTATCGGGCGGAGGCTCGACGAGTCGCGACTGATCGACTCGTGAAGGACTGGCCGGCGGCTGTCGTGACCGGGAGCGAAACCGAAGCGCGTCGTCTTGAAGGCGAGTTGCGCGCGGCGGCGGATGCGATCTCGGTTTCACAGCAGGATCGATTCTTCGTCGATGCCCTCGCGTCGATCAGTGGTTCCGTTGCCGGCGGCGACCCGCGGAGACTCGCGCAGGCACTGGCGGCTTACGGCGACGGCCGTGAGGCGTTTCGCCGAGGCGAGTTGCAGCTGGCGGCGAGACACTTCGGCGACGCGAGCGTGAGGTTGACCGCGGCGAGTTGCGAAGCCGTGGCCATGCTCGCCGAGTTCGACGCCGCCCGGTGCGAGATCTACAGCCGAGAGTACGATTCGGTGCTTCGCCGACTCGAGACGCTTCGTCCGGCTTCCGAGCGCAGCGGTTATCGGCACCTGGCGGCGCGCTCGTGGTGGGTGTCGGGATACGTGCACGCGGTGCGGTTCGAAGTCGCCCCGGCGCTCGGAAGGCTCCGGCGGGCACTTGACGAGCTGGACACGGTTGGAGATGTGGAAGGCACGGCGATCGTCGGGCTGCTGCTTGCGGAAACGAGCCATTGGTACGGTCTCGGTGACGAGGCCTGGGAGTACGGCCGTCGCGCCCTCGCGGCGTTGTCGCGGCTCGGGTCGACGGGGCAGGCGTCCGTCGGATTCTCGGGAATCGCGATACTCGCCGGCGCGGATGGTGAGGTGAGTGCGTCGAAGTGCCTGCTCGACGCCGCTGGGTGGGCGGCTTCCGGAGCCGGCGACAGTTCGAGCGAGGCCGCGGCGTTGGGACTGAGGGCCGTGATGCATTCGCGACGCGGCAATCGGGCAGCGTCGTCGTCGGATCTTTCCAGCGCACGCGATGCGGCATTGAGGGTCAGCGATCCGATGCTGTCTCGCCTGACCGGACGCGAGGTGGATCTGTGCGAAGCGGAAGTGTCGGTCACCGACGCGCCGGATCGAGCGGTCGAACTGTTGACGCTCGTCCTGGCCGCATACGAGGGAACGAACGACCGGGTGCGTACGGTCCAGTGTCTGCGGCTCAGGGCGGCAGCTCACCAGTCGCGTGGCGACGGCGACGCTGCGACTCTCGACCTCGAGGCTGCAGTACGTGAACTCGATGAGCAGCGGCGGCGACTCAACGGCGCCGAGTTGCGGGCGAGGCTCGGAGCCGAGGTGGAGGCCGTCTTTGGTGCGTTGATCGAAATGCGTCTCGAGCGGCTCGCCGATCCGGACGGCGCGTTCGAATACCTGGAACGGAAGCGGACCTGGGAGAGGCGTGAACGCGGCGCGGTTCGGCCGCCCTCGGGCGCGGAGGTCGCGGCGACGCTCGAGGCGGGCGAGACGGTGCTCGTGTACTCGGCGCACGCCCGGGAGTTGCGGGTCTGGGCGATCGACCGCAACGGCGCCGCATTGGAGCGGACAGAGATCGGGGCCGAGAGACTCACCGAACTTGTCGAGCGGTTCAGGCGCGGCGTCGAGTACGGGGATGCATCGGAGCTCCGACAGCTTTCGGACCCGCTCGTAGAGGCGCTCTGGCGTCCCGTCGAGGAGCGAATTCCCGAGGAAGCGACAGTCACGATCGTCGGCGACGCCGCGATTCGCCGCCTGCCGTTCGGTGCGCTGCTCGATTCGCGAACGGGCCGGTTCCTGATCCAGAGAAACGCGTTTGCGATGGCGAGATCCGCCAGTGACGTCGTGGGACGAGGCAGGTCGACGATTGCGTCGGATGGCCCCGTGCTCGTCGTCGGGGATCCCGAATTCGACACGGCTAGGCATCCGGGACTCGCACGTCTTTCGAGTGCCGAGGATGAGGCCCGCGCCGTCGCATCGATGTACGGGAAGGCGCGCGTGCTGCTGGCTGGCGAGGCGACGGTGCCGGCGTTCCGGGAGGGAGTCGGCAGAGCGGCGATCATCCATTATGCGGGACACGCCGTGGACAACTTCGAAGGCCGGGGCGAGTCTTCGCTGCTCCTGGCGGGCGGATTCCTGACTGCGTCCGAGGTCATGCGGATGCGGCTCGATGGTGTTCGACTGGCGGTGCTCGCAGGGTGCGGGACATCGGCAGGCGGCGCCGGGCCAGAGGGGAGCATCGGCAGCGAGTCTCTCGCTGATGCGTTCCTCGATGCGGGTGTCGGAGAAGTCGTGGCGAGTCATTGGGCGGTCAGTGACGTCGCGACGGCGGAGATGCTAGTTGAGTTTCATCGACGACTGCGCGTCGGTGAGAGCCCTGCCGCGTCACTGCGTGGTGCGGTGTTGTCAGTAATCGGCGGTCCGGACGGTGGGGGGCTACCCCCGCGCGACTGGGCTGCGTTCGCAATAGTCCGATGAGGGGTACGTACTGAGTTCAATTTTCAGCGAGGTGTCTATGGGGTTCGATCTCTTCTTTCGATTTGAAGGACTCAACGCATTCCTTACGAGTGCGACCCATGCCCAAACCGATGTAGTGGTCATTCGGCCAACGTGCGCCGAACACCATGGCCATCACACCGCCTTGCTTTCCATTCTGGTCGGGAAGGTCAGTTCTCCTTGCCATCGATATGAACTGGACAGCCACGACATTCGCATTCTTGACGGAACTACAGAGATCTTTGGCGCGAAGAGTGGAGGCATTCACTCGTTTCAAGGTCTTCCGCCTCTGGGCAGACTTCTCGACCTCGCAAAGCTCCGCCGAGGACTGAGAATCTGTGATGGCCCAATCGACGAAGTCTGTGCAGCTCGACTGCGGCTGGCGGATGGCGTCATACGTACGACACGCTGGTCTCACGATAGCTGGCAGCTCGAGTCAACCCTTACTTCGGCACCGATCGAAGCCTCGATTGGGCGGGTGGCACTCGAGGTCGAGTACCAGCGACAGATCATGTGCTCGTCACTGACTGTCCGCATGTCGAAGGGCACCGAAACTCCAAAGGACATTGTTATCGAACCCGATGATACGAGTGTCGTGCTGCTGCTAAGCAATCATCCGAAGAAGGAGAGGGGACGTGAGCCGGATGTTCGAAACATCTCTCCCCACTTTCAGGCTGTTTACGACCTGCAACAGCCGGTCATTCAGGTCGACAAGCACGTGCTAATTCAATCAACGAGTGAACCGCGTGGAGGGCGGGCCGAGTTTCGAGGGCTTCATCTTCCTTGCGTAGGTGGCTGCACCTGCTAAGCGGCAGACCTGTGTGCTTCGCGTCTCTGCGTCTGAACTCTGCGTCTCTGCGAGAAACTCTTCTCAGGTTCGAAGGGTCTCTCGCAGAGACGCAGAGCCCCGACGCAGAGCGTCCAGGAAGGCTGAGACCGTACGGCCCTCAGTTTGTACAGGTGCCCGGTGGCGCAATGACGGTGTAAGTGTACGGGAACTCGCTGCCCGGCCGATGGACACGCACCTTGATCTTCCAGGTGCCGGTCGACAGCCGATATCTCGCCTTCATTGAGGGATCCGAGAACAAGATGGCCTTGCCGGGAATCTCGCGTACTGAATCGGCGACACCAAGGTACGAAACGTCCTCGTCTCCGTCATCGACGAATTGCCACGCCCCGTAGATCGGGCTCTGTGAATCGGCCACAATTCGGAATCGCACACCGGGCGTCGAGCTGACGCAGGTGTCGAAGGCGACCGTGACCGTCACGGGAAATACCGTGACCGCCGTGATGCAGCCGTCCACGTATGCATAGGCGAGCACCTGCGTCACGCCGAGCGGGAAAAAGCTGCCGGACGGCGGGTCGAAGATCGCCGTCGCGCGTCCGGCCTCGTCTCCTGTCAGGGTTGGCGGCGGGAATTCCACGAACGCGCCGATCCGGTCGTGACGCACGGCTGACGCTGTCACGGAGATTGCAGCGGGCGGCTCGATGCCGACGACCGACGAAACCTCGGCGAAGCGAATGAGCGCGGAGACCAGCCCTGACGGTGGTCCCGGTGCCACGGCCTGCATCGCGCCGGGCGTGGTCGGAAGCCGGCCGTCGAAGCTCGAAACCGCCGTGTGAACTCGGCCCGATGCATCGACGACCAGCGCTTCCACGATGTCCTGCGTGCCGCCGCCGAACAGCGTCGAGTATTCGACGCCGGCGCCACCGGACTCGAGCCGCACGACGGTTGCCGCAAACGGCTGGTCGCTCCGATTGAACAGCGGCATCACCGACCCGCGAATCGGGAAGTCGCCGGATGAGGTGTACCCTCCAATCACCGCCCGACCCTGTGCGTCCACATCGAGCGACGTCGCCTGGTCGGTGCGGTTTCCGCCGATGAACGTCGAGTATTCGAGGCTGGCGTCGTCGGGAATCGACAGGTCGAGTTTGAGCGCGAAGGCGTCCGTCTCTCCGCGCCGATTCGACTGGAACGCACCGTCGGTGACGGGGAAGTCCGCGGAGAACGCAACACCGGCGACGTGGACGGCACCCGCTCCGTCAATGGCAACCGCGCGACACCAGTCCTGCACGCTGCCTCCGATGTACGTTCCGTAGCGAAGACCAGCACTCCCGGACCTTGTCGGATCGAGCATCGCGAGGAACCCCGTCCTTGTGCCTCCCGGTGGCGGCGGCGTCGTGCGAATTGCCCCCGGTGTGATGGGGAAGTCCGCTGCGTTCGTGGCCCCGCAGAGGTACACCACCCCCGTCGCGTCGAGCGCGATGTCGACAACCGCGTTGGCGTACAAGTTGGCGCCCGGCCGCGAGCCACCGAAGTACGTGGAATAGAGAAGCGACGAAACGCCAGTCCTCGTCGTGTCGATGACACTGACGAATCCGATGTCGCTCGAACCGGGAAAGTCCCTGAGAAACGCGTTCGCCGTCGTTGGAAAGTCGGCCGATGTCGTGCCGCCCGCCACCGTCACGATGCCGTCGGGGCCGACGGCCATCGCCGAGATCACGTCGGTTGAGCGACCGCCGAGGTACGAACCGAAAAGGAGGTTCGATCCAGATGGGTCGAGCTTGAGGAGATAGCCTTCGCCAAAGGAAGACTCGCTCGCCCGGCCCTGGAATCCGCCGCGAACGGGAAGGTCTGTGGCGTACGTCGATGCGATGACGTAGACGTTTCGCTCTTCATCGAAGCCAATTCCGGAGCATTCTGATGAAGAATTTCCACCGACATAGGTTGCCCAGGCTAGTGTGGCGCCATCGGGATTCAGTTTCGCGACGAAGCCGTTCGTCGTCGTGTCTCGGGCGGTCACTTGAAGGGCACCCTGCGTCATCGGAAAACAGGCTCCCGTCACCGAGCCCGCGATGTACGTGCTTCCGTCCGGGTCGACGGCGATTGCGCGGGCGAGCAGTCCACAGTCGTCGGTGCCCAGGTACGAGGAGTAGGACAATGCGATGTTGACCGGGGAGGACGGACTCTCGGCGCGAACGGGTGGGGTCGACGGTGTTGCCAGAAGCGGACCGACGAGAGCGACGAGCAGAATGTTGCGGACGTGTCTCACGAGAACAGCCTCCTGTACGAAAGGGTTCGCTGAACCGGCTCAACCGGCAGGTTCACTTTCGCATGAGCCGTCTTCCCTGAGTCTTCCGCGCAAGCATCACGGCAGCCTTTCGGGCGGAAATGCAGGCAGACAAAGAGATTACTGGCAGCGGCGCGAATCCTCGGGAATCCCGTCGGTCATCCCTGCGCTTTGCGTCTTCACTCTGCGCCTCTGCGAGAAACTCTTCTAGCGTAAGAAGAGTTTCTCGCAGAGACGCAGAGTGAAGACGCAAAGCCGCGAAGGAAGAATCGAAATCGAGCGACGGGTACCGAAGCAGGTTATCCCTCCACGAGCTCTACCACCCTCTCCACCACCTCGAACGCCGCCCGCGGGTGCGCCAGCCTCGCAACCGCCGCCTTCATCGCCGTGAACCGCTTCCGGTCCTCCAGCAACCTGTCGATCTTGTGAGCAAGCACCGGCAGGTTGTTGCACCGGATCGCCGCTCCCTCCTCAAGCAGGTGATCCGAGTTCCGCTCCTCCTGCCCCGGAATCGGATTCACGATCACCATCACCAGTCCCCTCGCAAGCGACTCCGACGTCGTCAAACCGCCCGGCTTCCCGACTATCAACTCCGCCACCGCCATGAACTCGTCCATCTCCGTCGTGAAACCCACGACCTTCACCGGGTTCGACCCCGCCGGCAGCTTCGACACGACCTTCGACAACCGCGCGCGCAACTCTTCGTTCTTCCCGCAGATCGCAACGATTTCGACCGCGTGCCTGACCTCCACGAGCGACTGCAGCATGTGCTCGACCGGCCCGACGCCAAAGCCCCCCGCCGACATCAGGATCGTAGTCCGCGCCGGATCGAGCCCGTGCTTGACGCAGAGCGCCGCCCGATTCTTCTTCTCCGCAAACAGCGGATCGATCGGGATTCCCGTCACGGAAACCTTGTCCTCCGCGATCCCGAGCTTCTCGAGATGCACCCTGGTCTCGTCGAGCGCCACGAAATACTGCTCGAAATGATGGCACAGCCACATGGCGTGCACGTCAAAGTCCGTCACGACGATCGCCTGCGGGCACGCGAGTTTCCCCTTCGACTTGAGCCACGAGACGATCTCCGCCGGCAGGAAATGCGTGCACACGATGACGTCCGGATCGTATTCGCGGACCATCTTCCGGAATGGTCCCGTGTTCAGCCGGTCGACCAGCAGCCGCCGCCGCTCTTTCCGCCACGGCGTGTCGAGCGCGTCGTAGAGCCAGCCGAGAACTTCGGGCGCGCTGTTGACCATCTCGATGTAGGCCTGCGCGTAGAGTTTTCGAAAAACCTTGTTGGTGTATTCGAGCGCGTCGACGTGGCGGACCTCGCGCGCGACGCCGGACTGGGCAAAGGCCTTCTCGAGGGCCTGCGCGGCACGGACGTGACCGGCACCCGCGGAGGCCGAGAGCAGCAGAACGCGATTGATCATCGAGGGGTCTCCTGATCGAGCGAAGAGGCACACGGATCGAGCGGACCGTGCGGTTGCGTCGGATCTCACCATGAAACGGCGATCCGTGTCATCCGCGCAAAACCATGCGGACTGGTTGTCTTCGTGCACTGCCTGCCGGGCGGGCCGACTCGGCGCCCCATCCCGACACGGTCCGATCGATCAGGAATCGGTGTATCGTCTCGCGGAAGGCGAGTCCGATGTCTCGGGGCGCCGGCACGCTCCTTTCAGTCGATGGACGATCTCCGAACATCACTTCGTTCGTTTGCAGGCCGGTCTCGCGACGCGTCGTCGGCTTTGGCCGCGCGGATCGACCGACTGCCGCCATTCATCGTGCCGTCGATCGTATTCGTCGCGGCAGTCGGGGTGCTCGTATCGCGCCGACCGGACGCGTTTCTGAACCCGCAGTTCTATGCGGAGGACGGCGCACTCTGGTTCGCGCGCGCCTACAACCTCGGGGCGTTCACGTCGATGCTCGTTCCGGATGCGGGTTACCTTCAGGTCCTGGCGACCGGCACTAGTGCAATTGCCGTACTCTTTCCGGTGTCGGCCGCGCCATTGGTATTCGCCCTCGTGGCGGCGATCGTCGAGGTCTCACCCGCGGTGTTTCTTTCGACCCGCAGGGCTTCTCAACTCATATCGAATCTCGCGCCGCGGCTGATGCTCGCCTTCCTGTACCTCGCCCTCCCAAACGTGTGGACGAACTCCGTCGTCATGACCTACGCATCGTGGCGGCTGGGATTGCTGGCGTTCCTGCTGCTCGTAACCAGGCCGAACGGTCGATGGGGGTCACTCTTCGATGGCGTCGTCGTCGCGCTCTGCGGACTCGGCAGCCCGCTCATGCTTTTCATGCTGCCCGTGGCCATCGTGCACGCCGTTATCCGGCCGGCGGAGCGCTCCGTGCCGTTTCTGACTGCGGCGGCGTTCACGAGCGTGGTGCAACTCTGGCATCTGGCCGGCAGTGCGGGCGCGCGCCCGACCCTTCAGCTCGGCGTGAGCATCGAGAACTTCTGCCGGATCTTCGCGAACCAGTACGTCTATTCGCTGATGTGGGGGAGGAGCGGCTTTTCGGATCGTGTCGCATCGTGGCCTTGGCTCGAAAACCCGGCGGCACTGGCCGTCGTCTCCGCGGCCGGCCTGTTCCTGCTCGTGTTCGCCGCAGTTCGCGGACCGTATGCGCTTCGACTGTTCTTGCTGTTCGCCGGGATCGTGCTCAGTGCGACGCTCACATCCGCCACCGTCACCGGACCGACGCAATGGGAGGCACTCGGCCATCCCGGGGCCGGCACGCGGTACTTTCTCTACGGTATGCTGGCGATCGTGACTTCACTAGGATGGCTTGCGACGCGCGGGCCCGTCGCCGCACGCGTTATCGGCGTCGCAACGCTCGGTCTGATTCTCGTGATGGGCGTACGAGCCGACTGGCGTCATCACGCCCTTCCGGACCACGACTACCGGTCGTTCGCGCGCGACTTCGAGAACTCGCCGAGCGGAACGGTTCTCGAAACACCCATCGAGCCACCGGGATGGACCGTGATGCTCGTGAAGCGGTGAGCGACTTGCGAAGCGACGTCGATCGGATTTGTTTACAAGTTTTGTTGGTAAATGCACCTCTAACCCCTCCGCGAAGTTGTGCGATCGCGCCAATCGGCGTAACCTGTCCTCAATCCCGGTAGGCACTCCGTCTGGATCAACTCGATCCCTCGCAAGTGCGAGATCCGCCTCCGTTCGGCTAAGGCGCCCCGCCATCTCGGAAAGGTCGGTCAAAGTCGGCCGTACCGCCGAAGCGGTGGTACTCCTGCGGTGCACGTCGCACCGCCGAACTCACCTCGGTAGACCGGAGAACTTCGTGCGAATCCTGCTCTATAACCCGGACAACGGGATAACCCGCAATTTTCAGCCTCATCTGTGGATGTTCCTGCTTCAGGCGTTGACGCCGCCCGGTCACGACGTCGTGTTGATCGATGGCAATACCAGTGCGATGACCGAGGACGAGCTTGCCAAGTACGTCGTCGACGAGAAGATCGACCTCGTCGGAATCGGCGCGATGACCCGAATGGTCGCCAAGGCTTATCGGATGGCGGACGCCGTTCGTCGAACCGGCGTTCCGGTTGTGATGGGCGGTCCGCACGTGACCGAGATGCCCGACGAAGCGCTTGGACGCGACGGAGGCACACGCCACTGTGACGCCATCGCTGTCGGCGAAGCCGATCTCACTTGGCCGCAGATCGTTGCCGATGTCGAGCGCGGTGAATTGCGCGACGTCTACGAACCCGTCGACGAAAACGGAGTCGAGAAGAAGCCCGACCTTCAGCCATATCCTGCCATTCCGTGGGAATCTCTCGACCTGTCGCAGTTCAACCTCGTTCCCAAGTTCGCGCGGCGGATGCTGCGCGATATCGGTGGGGGTTGGGGCTCGTTGAGGCTGATCCCCATCGAGTCCGGGCGCGGCTGTCCTTACGGATGCGAGTTCTGCACCGTGACCGGGTTCTTCGGAGATTCGATCCGGTTCCGCTCCAACGAGAGCATCGTCGACGAGCTGCTGCGACTGAAGAGTCGGGCCCGCCAGGAGAACGGTCAGATCGCGGTCTTCTTCGTCGACGACAACTTCGCGATCAACGTAAAGCGGACCAAGTCGCTGCTTCGCGACATCATCGCGGCCGACGCGCAATTGCCGTGGGTCGCGCAGATCAGCGCGAACCTGCTGCGCGACGAGGAACTCGTCGACCTGATCTCCGAAGCCGGCGGCAAGTGGATCTTCATCGGGATGGAATCGATCGATCCGGTGAACCTCGCCGACGTCAGCAAGGGTTTCAACAAGCCTGGCGAATACGCGGGGGTGCTGGACCGGCTCGCGAAGCGCAACATCTACGCGATCACGTCCTTTATCTTCGGAATGGACAACGACACGCCGGGTGTGGCCGAACGGACGCTCGAGCAGGTGCGGTCGTGGCCCCCGGGACTGCCGGTGTTCGGCCAGCTGACGCCGTTCCCGGCGACGCCGCTATACGAGCGACTCCAGAAGGCGGGCCGGTTGACGCGGCCGACACATTGGATGGACTTCGCGCCGTTCCAGATGGCGCACACGCCGTTGAAGATGACGATTCCGCAGGCGCAGATCGAGGTCGACCACGCGTGGTCATCGTCCTACAGTCCCGAAGCGACAGCGCGTGCGATCAATGCGATCGCCGACCATCCGCTCGGGTATCGGATCAGCCATCTCATCGCGCGCCTCTGTTTCCGCGGCATCTACTTTCCGCAGATGAACGCGTGGGCGTGGGCGAAGGTGGTCGGACAGAACCGCCGCGTCATCGGCCGGCTCGCGAAGGAATCGTGGGTCGCGTACCGACGCCATCGCGCGACCCGCGGTGGAGCGGGGAGAGTGGACACGGTTGCAGGGTTTGCCGAGGATTGACGGGAAGATCCCTGGTGTGGGGCAGTGGATTCGTCCCACACCAGCGACATTCCTGTAGTTCCTTCGGTCAGATCCTGGAACTCCGGTCCAATCTCAACCCTCACCCTCCAACCGCACCTGAGAGTGGCCGATGAGAGGAGCGGCGCCGCGTTTTCGCAGCCGGCTGCGTGCGGCGCCGACCTTGAGCGAAGCGCGGAAAAGCGTGCCAACCTGTATGCCGATCGGCAGCCGATGCTGCGTGATCGCGTGCAGCCCGGCCGACGCGATGCAACCGCACTGCGAACAGTCGGGGTCGCCGCCGAACTGGCACGGAGTAATCCTGGTCGTGAGGTCCGCGGATATTGTCGCGGTCGTCCGTGCGAACACGCAGTCGTCCGGTGACTTCGGCGGCTCGATGTAGGAAGCGATCAGACTCTCTGCCATGTCGAGCTTCGGAAAGCGCCTTCGCAGCGCAACGAGCTCGCCTGCCACACGCTTGCGATCCGTCGACGTCAGCCGCTCGCTCGAGATCTCGCCACGCTGCGGTGTGTAGAGGCTCATCCAGACCTTCTCGACTTCAGGCCGTGCCGACCAGAACTCCATGAACTCTTCGAGGTAACCGTCGCGCGCGAGCATCTGCCGGGTCACCGTGCAGTGGACCGTGATCTTGCAGCCTTCGATGTTTCGCAGGATGCGCTCGTAGGTCGCGGGCTTTCGCCGCTCGTCGTGTTCCGGTTGCAGGCCGTCGATGGATACAGAGACGCTGATGTGCGGATTCGCTGTCCACTCGGCGGGGATCTTGCGGAAGGCGCTCGTGACGATCTGGCAGTGGATGCCGCGCGCTGTGAGCTTTGGCAGCAGCTCTTCGAGCTCGAACAGCCTGACCATCGGGTCGCCGCCGACGATAGACAGGTGGAGCGGCTTGTGTTCGTCGACGAGCGCGAGGACGCCATCGATGAGCTGCTGTCCCTTGAAGTCGCGCACTTCGCGCAGGGTGACACCAGTGCCGAGGTGCTCGTCGTTGTAGGCGTAACAGCCCGGGCACGAGAGCGGACACTCGCGCGTGATCTCAATGGACAGCGAAGGCGCCCTGCCCGACAGAATGCGCCCCCAGGCGCGCATGACGTCTCTGGTCTTCACGAATACTCCCGCCGAAAGTCGCCGGAACGGTTGGTGAATCCGTGTCCTGGCGCCGTGCGCTGCGGACGGACCGTCTCGGCGGATGAGTGCCCGACTTGCGGGCGAAGACTGAAGGTGTTGGCATCCTGCGCCGCTGCACCGTCAGCAATTCAATGCGGGAGCCAGTTGTCCCATGAAACGCGTGAATGCTACCACAGGCTCCGGGCGGAGAGCTTTCGATGGATGGAACGAGGGCATCGCGGAATGGGCGGACCCGCGGATCTCAGTGCCTCCGTGTCTCTGAGTCACTGTGTGCGTAGCTCTTCAGACGCTTCGCACACAGAGACTCGGAGACACAGAGGCACTGAGATCCGCGATGCTCTCCGTCTTCAAGCTTCCCTTATGCAACCATCAATTTAATTGTGTTGACGTATACGATGTCGGCGTCTATCTTCGCCTCCACGACGCGGGTCGAAAACGAAATGAAACAGATGTGTCCCACCCCGATGTGTTGTTGCGCGATGCGCTCGATGGAGCGCCCGCCGCGGGGGGAATGCGTGTAGGGTCGTCACCGGACGACCGTTGAAACACCGAACACCCACTCCGGCGGAAAGCCGGGGTGGGTGTTCTGACGTTCCGAACAACGTCGCGCCTGTACCCGGCCGCCGGAAAGCGAAGCACGGGAGCAGGATGGAATGCGACACGAAAACGGACACGTCTGGTTGATCGGAGCGGGCCCGGGAGATCCGGGACTGTTGACGCTCGCTGCGGCGCGGGCGCTCGAACGGGCGGACGTCGTCGTCCACGACGACCTCGTCAGCACCGAAGTGCTGGCGCTCGCGCGGCCCGGAGTCGAATACGTGCCGGTCGGAAAGCGGGCGGGAATGCCGTCGACGCGGCAGTCGGACATTACGGAGTTGCTCGTTCGTCGTGCGCTCGCGGGTGAACGCGTCGCGCGCCTCAAGGGCGGCGATCCGTTCGTCTTCGGCCGCGGCGCCGAGGAAGCCGCAGCGCTCACGGCGGCCGGCGTCCGCTGGGAAGCCATTCCCGGCGTGTCGTCGGGAATTGCCGGGCCCGCCTACGCCGGTATCCCGCTCACCCACCGGGACCTTTCGTCGAGCGTGCTCTTCGTCACCGCGCACGAAGCGGACGGCCGGCGACGCGCGCCGATCGACTGGAGCGCCGTCGCGAGGGCGGCCGAGACGATCGTCGTGTTCATGGGCGCGAGACGATTGCGTGAGGTCGCGCGCGCACTCATCGCCGGCGGGCGCGATGCCGGCACAAGCGTGGCCGTGATTCGCTGGGCGACGACGCCCGACCAGGAAACCTACACGGGAACGCTCGAGGACTTCGCCGCCGGTTCCGCCGACGACCGCACGGTGCTGAAAATCGATCCCCCGGCAATCGCCGTCGTCGGAGACGTCGTGCGGTTGCGACGAGAAATGCGGTGGTTCACAGACGTCGAATGGACCTTCGGACCACTGCGGACCACCGGCGCGTTCGCCTCGGGAGCCACGACCCGACCGAGCGAGCCGGTGCGTCCCGATCTGACGTGAATCGAGAGCAATCCCGAGCAAGGAGAGTGACCCGTGAGTACGAGTGCGATACGTGATTTCCAGACCGACGAGGTTCCTGGCGCCGGGCGCATGCTCGGTGCCGAGCTGGTGGCGGCGGCCGAGCGGCTCGAGGGGGCCCATCCGTCCGAGGTCCTCTCGTGGGCGTTCGCCCGATTCGGAGGGCGCATCGCAATCGCGACGGGTTTCGGCGCCGAGGGGATGGCGCTCGTCGACATCGCGGCGCGGGTGCTCGTGCGGCCGCGGATCTTCTTCGTCGACACCGGGTTTCTGTTCGACGAGACCTACGAGTTGCGGCGGCGGATCGAGGAGCGGTACGGGGTCGAGATCGAGGCCGTCGAGCCGGCGATGACGCCGGAAACGCAGGCCGACGCGTTCGGCGACCGGCTGTGGTCGATAGACCCGGATTTGTGCTGCCGGATTCGAAAAGTCGATCCGTTGCGGGAACGACTCGAGGGGCTCTCCGCGTGGGTGACGGCGATCCGGCGCGACCAGACGAAGTTCCGGGTGACGGCGCGGGCGGTGGAGTGGGATCTGCGGTGGGGGCTCGTGAAGGTGAATCCAATGGCGTCGTGGACGAGGACGGAGATCTGGGACCACATCCTGGAGAACAGGGTGCCGTACAACCCGCTGCACGACCGGGGGTACCCGAGCATCGGGTGCACGCATTGCACGCGAGCCGTCGGGGATGGCGAGGACGAGCGCGCGGGCCGGTGGGCCGGGCGGGCGAAGACCGAGTGCGGGTTGCACGGGTAGGAGCGAAGACGATGTCAGTGACCCTGGTTACCCCAGACATTCTGAAGCCTTTGCGTCTCTGCGAGTCCTTTGCGCCTTTGCGAGAACCTGACTCGAGGTC
>CAZXLQ010000029.1:0-580 GCA_964641945.1 uncultured Clostridia bacterium | reverse complement strand
GTCTCGAGGACGCGTTTTTCGCAGAGACGCAGAGGTCTCGCAGAGGCGCAAAGCAGGCACGGCCTTCACTCCGCCACCGCCGCCTCCTCATACACGAAGATCGCCTCGATCGGCTGCCCGAAGACCCGCGCGATCTTGAACGCCAGCGGCAGACTCGGGTCGTACCGCTCGGTCTCGATTGCATTCACGGTCTGGCGCGAGACGCCGAGCCGCTCGGCGACGTCGCCCTGCGTCCAGTCCCGTTCGGCGCGCAGCACCTTGAGCCGGTTCTTCATTGGTAGCGCCTCGACGCGATGGCGACGCCTCCGAAGTAAAAGACCGGAAGATAGGCCCAGACGTGAAGATACGACCAGTCTTCGAACGGCAGGGCGATGGCCCGCTGCAACAACCCGATCGTCATCAGGAACACCATCGTCACCAGAAACGCGATCGCCAGTGCCTCGAGCTGAATCTTGCGCTGCAGTTCGTCGAGATCGCGCGCTCCGCGCACGACGAGCACTAGCGTCGCGACGAAGAAGGGCAGAGGAATCAGCGCCACCGCTACACGAACCCACGTCGTGGCCTCAGAGTCTTTCAGTAG
>CAZXLQ010000028.1:2959-27122 GCA_964641945.1 uncultured Clostridia bacterium | reverse complement strand
GCAGGATCATGATGTAGACCGCCGGGTGCGAGTAGAACCAGAACAGGTGCTGGAAAAGAATCGGATCCCCGCCGAGTGCCGGATCGAACACGCCGATGTGGAAGACTCGCTCGACGGCTACGAGCGCCACCGTGCTCGCGAGCACCGGCGTTCCGAGGATCATGATGAGACTCGTCGCGTAGTGTGCCCACACGAACAGCGGCAGCCGGAACCACGTCAGCCCGGGCGCCCGCATCTTGTGGATCGTCACGATGAAGTTCAGGCCCGTCAGAATCGACGAGAATCCCGTGATGAAGACGCCGACCGCGGCCATCGCGACGTAGGTGTTCGAGAACATCGAGCTGTAGGGCGTGTAGAACGTCCACCCCGTGTCGATCCCTCCCGTCAGCGCCACGATGAGCGTGAAGAGCCCGCCGACGATGTAGATGTACCAGCTCAGCAGGTTCAGGCGCGGAAACGCGAGGTCGCGCGCTCCGATCATCAGCGGGATCAGAAAGTTCCCGAGCACAGCGGGGATCGAGGGCACGAGGAAGAAGAAGACCATCACGACCCCGTGGACCGTGAACATCTTGTTGTAGGTCTCGTGACTCAGGACGTCACCCGCCGGCGTGATGAGCTCGAGGCGGATAAGCGAAGCAGCCAGTCCGCCGATCACGAAGAACACCGAGACCGAGATCAGGTAGAGGATCCCGATCCGCTTGTGATCGAGCGTCAGCAGCCACGACTTCAGGCTGAATCCGTTCGTGAGGTAGTTGTCGCCTGCGGACGCGTGCTTGGCCGGCTCGGCGGGATGTGTCAACGCTTCGGAACTCATAGATGCATCACCCTGCTACTTGAGCGTCTTGATGTACGCGATGAGCTGGAACAGCTCTTCCTCGCTGAGCTGCCCCTGGTAGGTCGGCATGATCGGCTTGAAGCCGGCCGCCACCTGTTTCTTGGGCAGAAGGATGGAATCGCGCATGTACATGTCATCCGCGGTGACGACCGTTCCGTCGTCGAGCGGCACCGGCCCGCCGTACACGCCGTTGAGAATCGGGGCTCGCACGCTCGAATTCCCCGCGTGACAGCCGCTGCAGCCCTTGTCGCGGAAGAGGCGCTCGCCCGCTGCCACCATCGACTCGCTCGTAGTCCCGCTCTGTAGCCACTCCTCGTACGCCTGCGGTTCCATCACGACGACCGAGCCGATCATTCTGGAGTGCTCAGTGCCGCAATACTCCGCGCAGAAGAGGTGGTACGTTCCGGGCTTCGTCGCCTCGAACCACATCTGCGAATAGGTTCCCGGAACGACGTCCTGCTTCACCCGGAATGCCGGGATGAAAAACGAGTGGATGACGTCCTGCGACGTCATGGTCAGCTTCACCGGGCGGCCGACCGGGACGTGGAGCTCGTTGATCTCTCGCTGTCCGGTCGGGTGCTGGATCTTCCACATCCACTGGCGACCGACGACGTGGACCTCCATCGCGTCCGCGGGCGGGTGCACCATCTCGAAGTAGACGTGCGAAGCCCAGCCGAACGCTCCGATCGCGAGGAACAGCGGAATCACCGACCACGCAATCTCGAGCTTCAGGCTTCCGTCGAGCGGGTTCGACCGGTCCGCCTTCGTGCCGCGCGTGTACTTGATCGAAAAGATGATCAGCACGACGCACACGAGGACCGTGAAGAACACGACGAGCGCCGTAAAGACGAGGAACAGCGTGTCGACCGACACCGCCTGTGTCGACGCCTGATCCGGAATTGGCAAGAAAGACAGCAACATTGGACTCACCCTCGAGTTCCCTATCCTTAAACACTCATACCGGGCTTTGACGCACCGACGGGGTCGGGTCGGTCTCGTCGCATCAACATGAAGAACCCGCCGATCATGGCGAGCACAGTAAAGACTCCGAAGACGCGGACGAACGACATGACCGCGACGTTGTACTTCCCGCTCGACGGGTCGTAGTGGTAGCAGAAGAGAAGCAGCTTATCGACCGGCGAGCCGATCTTGTTCGCCGACGCCTCGACGAGTCCGAGTCGCACGTCTCCGGCGTCGTACTGCACGCCATAGAAGTACCGCGACACGCGGCCGGTCGGCGTGAGCACCGTGATTCCGCTCGCGTGCACGTACTGAGCCGTCTCTTCGTCGTAGAAGTACTTGTAGCCGATTGCGTCGGCGACGCGGTGGATCTCGTCGTCCTGACCCGTCAGGAAGTGCCACGAGCCCCACGTCCCCTCGCGGTTGTACCGCCGCAGATACTGGCTCTTCTTGCCCATTGCCTCGACCGGGCCCTCCCGCGGGTCGATGCTGATGGTGACGACTTCGTATTCCTGTCCGGCGGTGAATTCCATCTCCTGCATCATGCGCAGCGTGCCGTTGAGGATCTCGGTACACAGCATCGGGCACTCGTAGAACACCATCACGAGAATGACCGGGCGCTTTCCGAAGTACTGAGTGAGCTGAACCTGCTTGCCGTCCTCGTCGGTGAACACCGCGTCGAGAGGAACCTGCTCGTTGAGACGCTGCTCGAAGTCGATCTGGTTGAGAACCGCCTGCTCCTGCGCGCTCTGACCGCGGGCCGGCACTGCGAGAGAGGCAACGGACAACAGCAGGCTCCCGACGAGGATCGCCGCCGATCGTCGCCGTCTCACCGCCGTTGTCGTTCTGCTTCGCCTGCCTGCCATTGTCTTGTCCCCTTGTTCGTCAGTTACCGGCCGCATTGCCGACAGCCTTGGGCTTCGGCGCAGCCGCGGGCGCCGTCGCCGGGGCCGCTCCCGGAGCAGTCGCCGGTGCCGGTCCCGTTCCAGTCGTAGCCTTCGGCACATCGGCGGCGGTCGGAGGGGCGCTGCCCGCAGGCGCCTGCGACGGCGCCGTGTTCGCGTATTTGACCTGCTCGGCATTGAGAATGACGCCGCCGACCATCTGCTCGTCCGGCCGAAGCGTCCAATCCGGACCGCCCGGGAGCTTGCCGGCCTCGGCGATGCGCTTCATCGCCTCGTCGATCGCGAGTTTCTCATCGCCGCGCGCTTCCAGTGCTGTGGCGCTCTCTTCGGCGATCTGGCGAAGAACCGCCGGCTCGTCGACCTGCAGTTTCGGATCGGTGATCGGCTGCTCGACGTTCACGAGCGGCGAGGCTCCGGTGGTTCGCGTGGCGAACTGCGAGTACCACATGTTGTAGAGGAGCAGCATGCCGGCCATTGATCCGAACATCACGGCGAAGAGCACGACCGTGAACTTGACGATCGGCGACAGCGGGACTTCCGAAGCCTCGTGGAGCGGGGACTCGAGATTCCCGTGATGTCCGTGTTCGAGATCGGTCGAGTGCTCGATCTTCTCGAGATCGTGGTTAGCCATGGAGATACACCTCGTGCTTCGTCGGCGGACGGTCGTGATGCGACTCGTAGACGGGCAGGATGAGTTTCGACTTCAGGAAGAGGCAGAACGCGAAGAGCCATATGCCGCCCAGGCCGATTGGCGCTGCGACGTCGGTCCAGGCAAAGTGCGATCCCGGGTGTCCCGCGAAGGACGGCTTCACGAACCACCACAGGTCCACCACCCGCATGCAGATGAGCAGCAACCCGACCATCGAGATCAGCGCCGGCGCCTTCTTGATCGGCCGCATGAGCAGGAGGACGAACGGCACCACGAAGTGCAGCACGACGAGAACGAGCGCCACGTTCTGAAGCCCGTGATCGAGCCGCTTGTTGTAGAAGCCGGCCTCCTCGGGCAGGTTTCCGGCCCATCCGATCAGGTACTGCGAAAAGGCCATGTACGTCCAGAGCATCGTGAACGCCAGCATCAGGTTGCCGATGTCGTGGAAGCGGCCTCGAACGAGCACCTTCGACATCGGTTCGGTCTGGCTGAATCGCCACATCAGGATGACGAGAATCGACAGCGTCGACAGCGTCCCGCCCACCATCATGAGAAGGGCGAAGATCGAGGACATCCAGTGCAGCTCGAGCGACATCGCGAAGTCGATCGTGTAGAACGTGTACACCAGCACGTAGACGAGCATACCCGGAGCGCTGAGGAGCCGTGCCTTCACCCGAAACGAGTGGCTGCCGGTCTTGTCGACGTCCGCGGACCAGAGGTTGAGCAGGACCGCAGTTCCGATCCAGAACAGGAAGTAGACTGCGGCGCGCGCGTAGAAGAACCCGAGATTCAGATACGGCGCCTTCTCGTGGAACACGTGCTCGAGCTCGGCCGGCACCGATGCCGGGTTCGCCCACATGTAGAGATGGCCCATTCCCAGAAGGATCGGAATGCTCATCAGAGCCGTGACTGCCGTCGTCATCGCGCCGGCCTCGAGGAAGCGGCGGTTCACGAAGCCCCAATCGCCGCCCACGATGTGGTGCAGCATGAGCAAGCCGAGAAACGCCACGGCAACGCCATTCCAGAAGAGCCAGCCAATCAGGTACGACTGATAGATCGACTCGGGCTCGACCCAGAAGCCCGCGCCAATGGCGAGGACGCCGAATCCCATAACAGCCGAGGCCATGGCCTGGATCTTGTTGATCAACGGTCGGGAGGTATCGGTCACACTCATTACTTGTTGCCTCCCCGATTGGCCGGTGCCGCCGGACTCGGCGCTGCGGGTTTCGGCTCTGCGGTAGCTGGAGCGGTCGTCGCCGCCGATGGCGCGGCCGCTGTTGCTGCCGGCGCTGCGGCAGAAGCCGCCGGCGCAGTGGTGGCGTCGAGTCCCTTCGGGTACTCGCTGAACTGGAGGGCGCGGACGTACGCCGCTACCGCCCAGCGCTGTTCAGGCGTCTGAATGCGGTCGGCGTAGCTGTACATCACGCCGTAGCCGTTCGTGATCACGTCGTAGATGTGACCAACGGGAGCGCGCCGTAGTCGCTCGATATGGTAGGACGGCGGCGGAGGAAAACCCCGGCGGACGATGACGCCCTTGCCAGCGCCGTCCGAGCCGTGACAGATCGCGCAGTAGATGTCGAACTGCTTCTTGCCCTCGGCGAGCAGTTCGGCGGTCACGGGAAGCGGAAATTCCGCCGTCGGCTGCCCGTCGGCATTGAAGCCGGTCAGTAGCGCCGAGTTCGGATCGAGCGCGTCGGGCCGATGGGCGACCGTGCCTGGAACCAGCGTTCGCGAGGAGCGGCCGTCGGCGAAAACCGGTGACTTCTCGTACGGCTTGACGCGCGAGTCGTCGCGCATCTCGAGGTTGCAGCCCGAGCCAAGGACGGCGAGTCCGAGCATGGCCACCGCAACGAGCGATCGCGAGCCGCGATGACGGCTGCCGTTAGCGTTCAACATCGTAGACTCCGATCGGGTTGAGCGACTCGAGGAACGAGCGTGTCCTTGCGAGGTCGAAGTTCGGATCCTCGGCCTCGATGCAGAGGAAGAATCCGTCGCGCGACGCGGTGCGAAACTGCGGCACGTTGAAGACCGGATGGTACGGCTGGGGAAGCCCGTTGAGGGCAATCATTCCGAGCACCGCGGCGAACGAGCCAAGGAGAATCGTGAGCTCGTAGGTCGCCGGCACGAACGCCGGCCAACTCCACAGCGGGCGACCGCCGACGTTCTTCGGATAGTCGATGACTTCCATGAAGTACTGCATGATGATGCCGCTGATCGTTCCCGTCAGCGCACCCCCGAGGACGATCATCGGCATGCGCGTTGGCGCGAGGTCCAGGGCGTCCGACAGTCCCTCGACAGGGAATGGCGAATACGCGTCCATCTTTCCGTAACCGGCTTCGCGCGCTTTTCCGGCGGCCGCCACGAGGGCATCGGCGTTCTCGAACGACGCCATTACGCCGTGAATGCCAGACGGTTCATCGTAGGTGATCATGTTCAGTGACCTCCCTCGGACTGACGGTGCGCGAGCTCGTGCGCCTCGTGCTCCTTGTGTCGCAGCAGGTGCTTCATTTCAAAGATGTTGATGGCCGGCAGGAACCGGATGAAGAGGAATAGCAGCGTGAAGAAGAGGCCGATCGTTCCGATGAACGTCGCCCAGTCCCACACCGTCGGGTAATACATCCCCCAGGCCGACGGCATGTAGTCGCGGTGGAGGCTGGTGATGACGATGACGAAGCGCTCGAGCCACATGCCGATGCTGATCGACATGCACACGATGAAAACGAGCGGCAGGTTGTAGCGAAGGCTCCGGAACCACAGTGTCTGCGGGATCAGGACGTTCGTGAGGATCAGCCCCCAGTACGACCACCAGTACGGCCCGAACATGCGGTTCCACGTCATGTAGCGCTCGTATTTGTTCGCGCTGTACCAACCGAAGAAGGCTTCCATCACGTAGCCGTACCCGACGATGAGTCCCGTCGCGAGCATGACTTTGCACATCATGTCGACGTGCTTCATCGTGATGTAGTCCTCGAGCTTGTAGAACTTCCGGAAAGGAATCGCGATCGACAGCACCATCGCGAAGCCCGCGTACACAGCGCCGGCAACGAAATAAGGCGGGAAGATCGTCGAGTGCCAGCCAGGCACGATCGACACCGCGAAGTCGAACGACACGATCGAGTGGACCGACAGGACGAGCGGTGTCGACATGCCCGCGAGCAGCAGGTACGCCATCTCGTAGTGGTTCCAATGCCGTGCCGATCCGCGCCATCCCAGGGCGAGCAGGCCGTAGATGCGGCGGAACCAGACGTTGCCGGCTCGATCGCGCAGGGTCGCAAGGTCGGGAATCAGGCCGACGAACCAGAAGAGGAGGGACACTGTGCCGTAGGTCGAGACGGCAAAGAAGTCCCAGACGAGCGGGCTGCGGAAGTTCGGCCAGTACCCGTAGGTGTTCGGATACGGCGACAGCCAGTACGCAAGCCACGGCCGGCCGAGGTGGAGAACCGGGAAGAGGCCCGCGCAAGCCACCGCGAACAGCGTCATCGCTTCGGCGAACCGGTTGATCGAGTTGCGCCAGTCCTGCTTGAGCAGGAGGAGAATCGCCGAGATCAGCGTTCCCGCGTGGCCGATGCCGATCCACCAGACGAAGTTGATGATCGCGAATCCCCAGCCGATCGGCTGGTTGATACCCCAGATACCGGGACCCATGTAGATCAGGTAGGTGGCGGCAATCGCGAACACGTTGAGCAGACCGAACGCGATGAGCAGGCCGAACGCCCAGCCGAGCTTGATGTCCTTCGTGAGGACGATGTCGGCGATGCGTTCGCTGATCGTGCGATACGTGTTGCCCGGAGCGATGACCGGCACGAACTCCGCCGGATCCGCCGTCTTTGCGAGTGACTGTTCTGACATAACGCGGTTACGCCTTGAGCTCGGGGTTGGGGTTGGTGACACGCGCAAGGTAGCTCGTGCGCGGGAAGACGTTGAGCTCGTCGAGCAGCGTGTAGTTGAGCTTCGTCTCCTTGAGCTTCATGACGCGGCTCTCGTGATCGTTCATGTTGCCGAAGACGATCGCGTCGGTCGGGCACGTCTGCTGACAGGCGGTCCTGATCTCGCCGTCCTTGACCGGACGATTCTCGATCTCGGCGCTGATCCGGGCGCGCCAGATGCGCTGCACGCAGTACGTGCACTTCTCCATCACGCCGCGTGCGCGGATCGTGACGTTCGGATTCGAGCGGAGTTGCGCGAGCGGGCTCTGATCCGAGTACTTGAGGAAGTTGTAGCGGCGGACCTTGTACGGGCAGTTGTTCGAACAGTACCGGGTGCCGACGCAGCGGTTGTAGACCATGTCGTTGAGGCCTTCCTCACTGTGGATGGTCGCGCCGACGGGACACACCGTCTCGCACGGTGCGTTCTCGCACTGCTGGCAGAGGATGGGCTGGAAGTAAGTCGCCGGATCCTCGACCTTGCCCTCGAAGTACGTGTCGATCCTGAGCCAGTGCATCTCGCGGTTGACGAGGACCTGCTCCTTGCCGACGACCGGGATGTTGTTCTCGGACTGGCAGGCAATGACGCAGGCGTTGCAGCCGATGCAGGCCTGCGTGTCGATGGTCATGGCCCACTTGTTGTTCTTGTATTCGAACTGGGGAGGCAACATCGATGGATGATGCGAACCTCCGCCTCCGCCGTGGCCGCCTTCGGCCGCGGCTCCGTGACCGCCACCGTGGAAAATGAGCGGATCAGCGAGAAACTCCTGCATCGTCGAAACGCGGAACAGGTCGCGGCCGCGCTGTCCGTCGACGATGGCAGGACCCGAGCCGATCTTCTCGTTTCCGCCGTCGTAATGGTCCGTGAGCGAGCCGGGCTCCGGGACTTCCGTGCCGGCGGAGATCATGTTGTGGTGCTCGGTGATCGCAAGCTCGTGCGTCTCGCCCGTCGCGCGGAGCTCGAGACCCGAGGCGTTCCAGAGAGCGCTCGATGTACGGAGCGCGTATGCATTCGCACCGACCCCGTTTCCGACGCTTCCGGCGCGTGTCCGGCCGAAACCGAGGTGAAGCGTGACGCATCCCTCCGGGTGGCCGGCGAGGACGCGAACCGGCGCGCTTACTTTTCGCCCCTCGAGCGTGAGCTCGACGACCGCCGAGTCGCTCAGCCCGAATCGCTCGGCGGTGCGGATGCCCATGAGCGCGGCGTTGTCCCAGGTGAGCTTCGTGAGCGGCTTCGGTAGTTCCTGCAGCCAGCCGTTGTTCGCGAGGCTGCCGTCCCACACGCAGGGATCGGGACGGAATGCGAGCTCGATCGCGTCGCCCCCCGCAGCAGCGGGAGCCTGCGCGAAGAGCGCCGGATTCACGGTCGGAGCGGCAGGAGGAGCAGCCGGAGGCGCGGCCGCGGCACCAGCCGCCGGCGCGGCCGCGGCGGGCGCTGCAGCCGAGGGCATCGTGACCTTGCCGTCGTTGAGCGCCTTCTGCCAGAAGACGTCGAACTCCGCGGGTGTCGGGCTCTTGACCGTCGCCATCCAGTGCTCTCGGACGATGTCGTAAACGGGTCGTCCACCCATTCCCATCAGGGCGTTGAGCACTTCCTGCGGCGTCTTGCCGTCGTAGAGCGGCGCGATGAGCGGTTGCATGATCGTGACGGTGCCGTCGTAAGCGACGACGTCTCCCCACGACTCCAGGTAATGCGCGGCGTTGACGTGCCAATTGCTGAGGAACGCCGTTTCATCGTACGTGTCGCCGTGATGCACGCGCAGACGCACCTTGGTCTGCATCGCGCTGGCGAACGCGATGTCGGCCGGCGCGTCGTAGAACGGATTCACGCCGATCATCACGAGCGTGTCGACGGCCCCGGCTTCCATTTCCTTCGTCAACTCGGCGAGCTGGGCGACGTGATCTACCGGCTGCGCCTCGACGGCCGGAATGAGCTTCATCGTCGTGCCGACATTGCCGAGAGCCTGATTGAGCGCGAATGCGAGCGCGTGGACGGCCGGTGGCTGAGTGTCGCCGGCTATGACGATGCTCTTGCCCTTCGCGGCCTGCAGGTCCTTGACCGCGCTTCCGATCCAGGCCGTCGCTGCCGCGTCGAGTCCGGAACCCTGGCCTGCCGCAACGCCTGCGCCCTGTGCGATTGCGCGCGCGACGACTTCGACCTGGCTGGGCTTGACTCGAAGCCGATGGTCGGCGTTGGCGCCCGTGAGCGACGGGCTGCTCTCGACTGCGTAGATTCGCGAGATCTCGGTTTTGCCGTCAGTCACCCGCCGCCGGTCCGCGACCTGGCGAGCGTAGGCGAGGTGCCCGGGACCGTCGACGAGGAAGTTCGAGTCGAGCGACACGACGACGTCTGCCTTCGAGAAATCGTGGACGACGTCGAAGGCTCCGCCAAGAGCTAACTTCGAGGCAATGTGGTGGTTTGCACGGCTGACCGGCGCGTACTGGTACCACTTCGCATTCGGGTAATGGTCGGCGGTCATCAGCGTGCGGAGTTGTGCGACTATCGACGGCGAAGTGAGCGGACCGGTCAGGAAGCGGAGCCCCGAGCCTCCGTTTGCGCGGTGTTTCACGCGCTCCTGCTGCATTGCGTTGAGGAAGTTGTCCCACGTTCCGGCACGGCCATTGAACATCACGCTCTGCGATCGATCCGGGTCGTAGACCGACAGAACCGACGCCTGCGTGATCGCGTCGGCGGCGCCGAGGCTCGCCGGATGCAGCGAATTGCCCTCGATCTTCGTCGGCCGCCCCATGTTGCTCTCGACGAGCACACCGCTGCCGTAGCCGCCAAACGGCATCGCCGTGGCGAAGTAGAGCGCACGTCCCGGCGACATTCCGGTCGGCGGGTTGGACGCGTACGGATAGATGAGCTCCGTGGGCTGAACCGGGCTGCACCCGGTCGCGCCAGCGAAGGCCAGCGATGCGCCCATGACCTTCAGGAAGGTCCGCCGCGTGACGGGATCGAGCACCTCTTCGAGCTGCGACGGAAAATGCCGCTCGATCATCGCCTTGAAATCGTCGGTGTCTGACCACTCGTCAAGGCTGCGCCAGAACCGCTTGCCCGTGAGATTGCCGAGGTTCTTTCGACCTTCGGCCGATTCCGGTGTGAGCTCTTTGGGATCGTTCGTCATCATCGGTGGCACGTCGAGCAGCTCGTCAGGAGGCTGCGGTTGGGGATGTTGTATTCCTTGGCGAGTCTGGCGCCGACCTCGTCCTGGTTGAGCGGCGGCTCCCACGTCAGGTCATAGACCTTGTCGAGCGGCCGCAGGACCTTCTCTGGATTCTTGTGGCAGTTGATGCACCACTGCATGTAGAGCGACTGCGTCTTGAACGTGAGCTGCATCTGGTCGAGACGGCCGTGGCACGTCGAGCAGCCGACGCCCTTGTTCACGTGTATCGCGTGGTTGAAATACGCGAAGTCGGAGAGGTCGTGCACGCGAACCCACGGGAGCGACTGGTCGGACTTCAGGCTGGCGCGAACGGGCTCCAGCAGCGGCGAGTCCTTCCAGATCTGCGAATGGCAGGTCATGCAGGTCTTGGTCGACGGCATGCCGGCGGAGGCTTCCTTGTCAACCGACACGTGGCAATAGCGGCAGTCGATGCCCTCGCCCCCGACGTGGTGGGCGTGGCTGAACGGCACGGGTTGCTCCCGCACTTCACCGACGCCGGTGGCCGCGGCCGAGTTGAAGAACATGACCATCACCCCGAGCGCGGATGCGACTCCGAGTACGCCGACGAGGATGCTCGTCTTGGCGAGGGTGTTGGCGCTGTGATGGAAGATCTGAGCCATCGCGAAGTCCTTGAGAGTGGATCACTGACCGAGCACGGCCGACGTGGCCGCAGAAACGTAGGACCGGTCGACTGCCATTGCGAGGAACAGCAGGAACAGGTAGGTCATCGAATACTTGAAGAGCGAGCTCGCGTGCGGACGGTCGGGCGTCTGGAAGAGCTGCAGGCTGCGCAGAAGGAGCATCGCGTTGAGAGCGAATGCCGCCACCAGGTAGATCATCCCGACTTCGCCGAGAACGAGCGGCATCGACGAGATGGCCGCCGTGAGCACTGCGTAGAGAACTATCTGGATGACGGTGACGCGTTCGCCGTGGACGACCGGCAGCATCGGTACACCGGCCTTGGCGTAGTCGTCCTTGATGAGGAGCGCGAGCGCCCAGAAGTGCACGGGCGTCCACAGGAAAATGATCCAGAACAGGCACCAGGCGAACCAGTTGAGTTCGCCGGTCACTGCTGCCCATCCGACGAGCGGCGGAAAGGCGCCTGCGGCGCCGCCGATGACGATGTTGTTCCAGCTGCGGCGCTTGAGGTAGAGCGTGTAGACGATGACGTAGCAGACGAGCCCGGCGAGCGCGAGCATCGCCGTCAGCATGTTGGCCGCTCCCCACAGCAGTGCGAACGATCCGCCTGCGAGCAGGTAGGCGAACAGCAGCGCGCTCCGCGACGAAATCCGTTCGGTCACGGTCGGGCGCAGGGCCGTGCGCTCCATGCGAACGTCGATGTCGCGATCGATAACCATGTTGATCGCGTTTGCGGCGCCGGCCGACATGTAGCCGCCGATGGCCACCGCGATGAAGAGCCACGTTCCCGGCCAACCGCCGGCGGCGATGACCATGGCCATGAGAGTCGTGAACAGCAGCAGGCTGATGACCCGGGGCTTCGTCAACGTGAGGTAGTCGCGCCACGTAGCGCGCTCCTTGACTCCAACCTCCGGCTCGACGCGATTCGTGACGTTCGCCTTCTCGATGTGCTCGACGCCGACGGCGCAGGCCTCGGCAACGATGAGAACGAGGGCGATCCAGACGATGTCGGCGAGCAGGAGGTGAATGAGCTGCATGGAGACGGGTGCGAGCAGCAGCATGTTGACGACGCCCACCAGCATCTGGATGCCGAAGAGCGTGATCATCACCCGGGCCATCCGGCGAACCTGGGGCGACGGGCGGAAGTGGGCTAGCAGGCCGGCGAACAGCAGCAGATACAGGCCGACCGAGCCGGCCACGAGCGGATGCAGAGGCCGGAGCCGCACGAGAAAGTGCGCGGTCGGGCTCAGATCCTGCAGAACTCCTTCGCGCAGGCTGGCAGCGGGAAACAGAGTGTCACCGAGCGCGGCGATGGCCCCGGTTGCCGCGAGCAGCGCTGTCGAGGCAATGGCGACGCCGATGGCCCAGCCGACGGCGCCCTGGTTTCTCAGCCGGAACGTACGGCCGGTCGACGCGAGCCACGCGGTGATGGTCAGGGAGCCCAGCAGCAGGAACGTGTTGACCAGGTGCAGCGGCATCATTACGGCGCGCGCGCCCGATCGATCGCTTGCGACGAGCTCGAAAAGGACGAGGCCGGCGCCAAGGAGTGCCTCGGTCAGCGTGAATACGAAAGAGAGCAGAGCAAACCTGAAGACCGAATTCGACGACCCGTATTTACGGAAGGCCCAGACGGCCAGCGCGATGGCGAGCAGGAAGGCGATGCCACTCGTCGCGCGGTGGGTGAACTCGATGACGGTCTCGATGCGCGGCTCGAACGGGATGACTTCACCGTTGCAGAGCGGCCAATGACTCCCACAGCCCGCACCGGAGTGTGTGGCGCGAACGAACGCTCCCCACAGAATCACAAGGACCATGAATCCGAGGACCAGCCAGGCAAACTTGTGAAAGGTGAGCTTCGTCAACAGACTTTTCGTCATGAGTCCGATGGGATTCAGGTGGCGTCTATCCGATAGATGACCCCTGGCGTTTGCCGCGAAGATCCGGGATACCGGACACACCTCGGGTCAAATCCTGCAAGTGTAAGTTGAGAAAAGAGTTCCGCTACCGGGGTCGGATCGATGACAATCGAAGGCGCCGGGATTCCATTGGAATTCCGGCTCAGGATACGCGGCCATAACAGGAGGCGGCGTGTCTGTTGATCCGACAGGACTACGTTGGGCGGAGACGTTATAGCGCAGAGCGGGCCTTAGTTCAAATCAAATTTTGATATCTTTTTCACAATGTCCCTGGGCAGACTGCAAGTTATACTTTCTGAACCTGATACGGGAACTGAGCGGCTAGTGTGCCGTAGCTCCCGATCTCCGTCGTCGTGATGGAGGGCACAAGAGAAATGTGACGGCGAGCACGTGGGGATGTGATCCGGGGCACGAATCTGTCGCGTCTTGCAGGGTCTACATCTCGATGATCCGGACTGCAACGAGCAGCATCCGGCCGTCCTCGTGCACGAAGACGTGCATCAATCCGCCGCTGAGCACGACAGTCTGAATCCTGGCGCTCTCCGACCCGTCACCTGACTCCGGTAAAAAACTCCTCACGTTGGGAGCCAGGCTCCGGTCGAGGATCCCCACGTTTCTCTTGTAGGAAGTACTGCGGAATGGCCTGACAGACAGAAGTCGTCGAAACGCAGCAGAGACGCGATCCACACGGCGCACGATCTCCTCGAGCCCGGCCCGGTCGCGAATCAGAGGTAATGAAGGTCCCTGTTCCAGCCCGAGCCATCGTCTTGCATGGGGTGACGACTTAAGTGCCTGCTCGACGACCTCCGGAAACGCCAGGTCGTTCTGATCAGTCCGGAGGTCATTGTTGCAGAGACCGTATGTAGTACTCAGGAACAGCAGATTGAGATGTGATACCAGAGCCCGCCGAAGCAGCGCCGGTTCGCGCTTCAGTTCATCCCCGAGCTCCAGCGATTCGCGAACAGGGCCTTCTTCGAGGTTCGCCGACACGAAGCTCGATGCAAACAACTCGCCAGGGACATCAGCGAAGTCCAGCGTCGCCTGGAATTCACTCCTGAGCTCTTGGAGCGCCTTCCGCGACGCCCTCTCGTCGGATTCGGTGACGCGCCGCTCCTGTCCTGCAGTGGCAGTTGCGCACGTGAGTGTGAGGACTAGCGCGAACAGAACAATTGAGCGGCCCTTCATTTAAGTAGCGTATCAGGCGACCTCAATACCGTGCGCGGTAACGCAAGGTGCGATCCCGGGCCGACGACCGGGCTGCTTCATCCGGTATCGTCCACGCTGGAAAGTCGACCCGTGCGCTACCGCGCACGGTCCCGTGCGCTTGGGCAGTGGCCGCTTGAATCGAAGCGAACAGCTGAATCGCCACTATCACTGTGAAGACAATCACTGCAGATCTGCTTCGCACTTCTGCTCCCTGGTTCTCATAGCCTATTTACCGGAACCGTGCGCTCTTGCGTCGAGGTCTCCTTCCATTGCGAAGGAACCCGCTCGCTACAGCTCGCGGTACTGATCCTGAGAGTCCGGCCTATTACAGCTCGCGGTACTGATCCTGAGAGTCCGGCCTGTTACAGCTCGCGGTACTGATCCTGATGAGTCCGACCTATTGACCGGGCGCACGCTGAGCCTCTCAGTCGGTCCACGAGAGATCAGTACCGCGAGCGGTAGCGAGCGGGTCGGCCGTTCCCGGAGGTCGCGCCGAAATGATCGGGATTGTCCGTGTGGGAAGTCTGACCCGAGCGCTACCGCGCCCGGTACTGATGCGTGAGTCGGGCAATTGAACATTACCTTTGCGCCATCGTGATGACCGCGGACTCGAGCCGTTGGCAGGGTGAGAGCGTGAGGCGGATGCCGAGCTTCTCGGCAGCGGACCGCAAGGCCGCGCGCTCTGCAGCATCCCACGCCGCCGGGAGTATCTCGAGGTCGGGACGATCGTCACCGGAGAACGTCCGGGTCACGACGAAATACTCGCCGGGAGCGACGTTCCGAACTTCGAACGTTCCGTCCCGCTCCACTTCCACCTCGTAGTAATGCACCACGTCATCCTTCTGCTTCGGATCCGCGGGCACGAGGCACACCCGAGCCCGCGACGGCAGTGGCTCTCCCGGCTTCGCCGGCGCGATGCGCCCCCGCACTCGAGCGGCGCCGTGCGCGACGACGAATCGAACGCCGTCAGCGGACTTGCCTTGAACGACACTTACACCATCACGCGCCACGGGGGACGACACGTTCGGCTGCGCTGGCGTCCCCGTAGGGTCCGCGCTCCCCGCGCGGGCCGGGGAGGTCGGTGACGACTCGGTGTCGCACCTTACCAGGAACACATCCTCGTCGGCGAACTCCATCCATAGCCGATACCGCGCTCCCGACAGACTCGATACAACAAATCGGCCTTCGGCGCCGATTCCCGTCCAGTTGGGCATCTGCAGCTTCGGCGCGACCCCTCGGTAGCCCACAACCATGTCCGTCACTCCACCCGTTCGTCTCGAAGCCTCCGTGTCGCGCTCCTTGCAGGCAAGGTCCTTCGTGTCGGCGGCGAACTCGACTCGCCCCGGGATCCGGCCAGTCTCCACCATCGTCAACGTCAGTCCGGCGACGTCGGCGTCACGCACCCGGACCGGCAGCCGATCCGATACAACCTGATCGCCCCCGCTCCCAGATGCCCTGCCCTGCAACTCGTAGTCGCCGTCCTCCACGCCGTCGAGGAAGAACTGGAGGTCGCCCGACAGCGATCGGACAGCCGCGATGCGTGCCGGCTCCGAATTGCCGGGCCGATAGAGATCGACCCGAGTCCACCCTGAGTTCGGCGTCACGGAGCCTCGAATCGATCCGCTGACCCTGTGACCGGCATTGCCCCGAAACGTGATGTCGATCTTTCCAACCTCGCCGCCAAGGCTGGCAGTGATTTTCGCTGCCGACGACCGGTCGGCGCTCGGATAGTAGGTGGGAGAGCGGTCCGACAGGTACTCTGGCCGATCGCTGTCCCACTTCGGTGGACCCGCGGAAACGACGTAGTTCCCGGCGACAAGGCCGAAGAGCCGGTACTCGCCCCGGTCGTCGACGAGACCGCCTGAATACGGAACGTCACCGCTCGCCGGCTGCACGCCGCGTTCATCCAGAACGAGCTCAGGAGTGACGTGAAGTCCAGTGAGCGGCTTTCCCTCCTCGTCGACGACCCTTCCGGCAATCGACGCGCCCCTGGCCATTCGAATCGTCAGAACGTCGCCGGCGCGTACGCCGTTGCCGGGAATTCCGTCCACGACAACGAGCGACGGCGCCACGATTCTGAGCGTTGCGACGCCGGCCGGAAACTCGCGCATCTCGAACGCGCCCTCGATGTCCGATATCGCTTCGACGTCACTCACGAAGGATCCCGCGGATTGGATGAACGCCGCTCGAACCCGCGCACCTGCAACAGGCTTGCCTCCGTCGCCGACAACTCGCCCGCGAACCGATCGCGTTCCGCCGGCCTTGACCGCGGAATCCACGCCTTGTTGCGCCAGTCCGAATGAACCTGTGACGAGAATCGCCGCTGTCACCGAAAACGACTGCACCATCAGCTTCCATCGATGCGTTAGTGTCATTGCCCACCTCCTCCGGTCCTCGGCGCTGCTTCGACATCGATCTCGATGGTGACCTCCACCGTGCCGTCTTGCGGGACCGTCACGCGAATCGACTTCGTGACCGCTGGCTTGCCGCCCTCAACGTAGTAGTCCGCCAATACCACGGCCTCGCCCGGCACAACGCCCTCGAAGAGAAACGATCCCGACGAGTCGACCCGTTCGGCCGCAGGCGGCAAACCGGCGTCCGGTGCTCCGACAAACACGTTCACGCGGCTGAAGTCGATCGTTCCATTGCGCCCGACCACCTTTCCCCGGATGGCGCCTGTGGCTCGGCCGATCACGATTCGCACATTGGCAATCGACTCGACGCCATCGATACGAATCGGCCCCGCGAGCGGCGAACCATCGACCTCGGTTCGCTGAACGTACAATCCCGTTACCCGGCCGAGTCGGGGAATCACCACACGGTAATGTCCCGGTCGCACGCCGGTAATCGTGAACGTCCGGTCCGGACGCACGCGGATTCCGGCCATCGACCACCTTCGCGGTCCGCGTTCCGAACTGGCAGGATCCGCGACGGCAACGAGTGAGATCACGCGGTCTTCGATTGCCGAAAGATCCAGCCCTGGATCCGTCTCGACCGGCGCGACAACGCCAGACAAGGTCGCAGCTGGCGTCATCTCGATCACTACGTTGCCGATGTCGGAGTCCACGACGGGCACCTCGATCGGATCACACGAGTATGAACCCTGCTCGCTTGCGCCGAGACTCGCCGCAACTCCGTATGTTCCAACCGGAATCCCGGAGAGCGAGAACTCTCCGGTCGACGACGCCGGCTCGAATTTCAGGATGCTGGCGAATTGGCCGTTCCTCCGCAGTCCGCAATGAACGTTCACGCCGGCCATTGGTTTCTTCGTATCCGAATTGATGACACGTCCACGAATCACGAAGCTCTGGTTCGTCCGCCTGGCCATCGCTATGTCGACGTCGCGTGCCTCTCCGCCGGCAGTGAGCTCGACCGGCTTCGCCTCTTCGAGCTTCGTCGATCCGCCGTGGAATCGCTGCTCGAAGGCGGCGCCGCTCATGCGATTCAGACCCCTCTCGACATCCGAGAGTCCGGCGGCAACGGCATAGGTGCCTGGTGGCAGTCCAAAGACCCGATAGATTCCGCGATCGTCCGAATCGACGCTCGTCCTGTAGGCGGAGAGCTGGCGGTAGTTTCCGTCCGGACCCTTGACAAAGACGCGAATGGGCTGTGACACGACGGAGTTCCCTTCCTCATCTACAAGCCTGCCCGTTATTGCGCCACCCTTGTTGAGCGCGATCGACACGTTCGTGACAGACTCGCCGTCACCGACCGAGACCGAGACAGCGCCGTCCCACGGAGACTCGTCGAAGACGACAAGGCCTGGCGCGAAGGCATCGATGCTGTAAGAGCCGCGCGCTATCCCTTCGAAAACGAATCTGCCTTCCATGTCTGTCTTGGCTCGCGCAATCGCCGTCGCCTGGCTTGGACTCGACCAAGCCTGCATCAGCAGGACTCCAGCTCCTGGCTCGGGCCTGCCGTCTCGAGTCACGACGCCGGAGATCGAACCGGTTGGCGGCTTGTCATCTTTCGATTGAGCGGATGCCGTCGGGGTAGAGGCGAACAACTGAATCGCCACTATCATCGCAAAGACCATCAATACCGATCTGTTTCGCACTCTTGCTCCTTGGTTCTCGCACCACTTGTTTCGGTACCACGCGCTGTAGCGATGAGGTCTCAGTCAATTGCGACGGGACCCGCTCGCTACCGCTCGCGGTACTGATCCTGATCGGTCCGACTTGTTACCGTGCGCCGTACTGACCCTGATCGGTCCGACTTGTTACCGTGCACGGTACTGATCCTGATGAGTCCGGCTTGTTACCGTCCGCCGTACTGATCCTGATGAGTCCGGCTTGTTACCGTCCGCGGTACTGATCCTGATGAGTCCGGCTTGCTGACTTGTTGGGCGCATGCTGAGCCTGTCAGTCGGCCCACGAGAGATCAGTACCGCGAGCGGTAGCGAGCGGGCCGATCCGTGCCAACAGACCGCGCGGCGACAACCTGGACCGTCGACGTCGGAAGTGCGACACGTGCGCTGCCGCGCACGGTACCGATGCGTTGATCGTCGGGATTCGCGTACCTGTCTCACTTGCTAAGTTGAGGTGATCTCGATCATTGAGGTGGCGTCATCGTGATGACCGCCGACTCGAGCCGCTGACACGGCGACAACGTGACGCGGATTCCAAGTTTTTCGGCAGCGGCGCGCAGAGCCGCGCGCTCCTTTGGATCCCACGCCGCCGGGAATATCTCGAGATCGGGACGATCGTCCCCGGGAAACGTTCGCGTCGCGACGAAGTATTCGCCCGGCGCGACGTTTCGAACGTCGAAGGTGCCGTCCCGTTCCACTAACACTTCGTAGTAGTGGATCACGTCGTCCTTCTGCTTCGGATCCGCGGGCACGAGGCACACCCTCGCCCTCGTCGGCAGCGGCTCGCCCGCCTTGGCCGGCGCGATGCGACCTCGCACGCGCGCGGCCCCGCGGGCGACGACGAAACGAACGCCGTCAACGTGTTTGCCGCGCTCCACACGAACACCATCTGACGCTATCGGCGATGGGCCTGCGACTTTCGAGCCGCCCGACGCGCCGGCGATCCCCTTCGCGCCTGTCGCGGGCGTCGTCACGCCGGGGCGATCGAGAGTGACAACCCAGGCGTCATCGTCCGCGAACTCCAGCGAAAGGCGGTATCGCGGACCGCCCATTCCCTTCACCTTGAATTCGCCGTCAGGCGTCGGGCGCACTGTCCACGTGGGGAAAAAGGACACGTCCACGCGACGGACCCGGATCTTGAACTCACCAGGACGAAGAGGCGGCGGCGCCTTGCCATCGGCTGTCGAGTTGCACGCGTCGTCAGACTTCGCCGGCTGCACCTCGATTCGGCCTGCAAGAGTCGAAGATGGCAGCAACTCGATCCGGAGACCGGATATGTCGGCACCCCTGATCCGGACCGGAACTCTGTCCGAGGTAACCTGCACCCCGTCGTCCCACGATTGTGCAACCAACTCATAATCGCCGTCCTCCATCGACTCGAAACGAAACACCAGTGCGTCGCCTTTGACGTTGGCAGTCGCTTCCGCTTCGGTTGCCATCGATCCTGCCCGGAATACCCGGACCCAGGCATTGGGCGAGCCGCGGACACTCGGTGCGCTCACAATCACGCCACTCAACCTGGATCCCTTGTCTCCCCGGAAGGCTATGTCGACGTTGCCAAGATCGTCGCCGGTACGAACCGTCACCTCAGTCGCACTGGCTCTATTGGCGCTCGGGTGGTACGTCCGGGTTCGATCGGATAGGAACCTTGGCTCTTCGTCAAACGAAGTTGAATGCCCCGCAGCGACCAAATAAGTTCCAGGCTTCAGTCCCCAGATCCGATATACACCCCGGTCATCGGTCCACCCGGCAGAGTATCCCGAGAAGTCGCCCGTGAACCGTGTCCCCTGCTCATCCCGAACCCGAAGCGGCTCGACGAGCAGTCCCGTGAGCGGCTGACCGTCACGATCGACTACCTTTCCCGATATCGCGGCGCCTCTTGCCATCCGGATCGTAACCGGAACACCCGGACTGGCCCCTCTGTCGGGGATTCCGCCGACCACGACGAGAGGGGGCGCCTGAACCCAGAGCGCGTAGAGTCCCGGTGCGAGCTCGGTCGTGGCAAATTCGCCTTCCTTGTTGGTCGTGCCGGTTACGGCACCGGCGTAAGCACCGTCCGAGTCATACAACTCCGAAGAAACAGTGGCGCCTTCGACAGGCCTTCCGGTCTCGTCGATGACACGCCCGACAAGCGGCTGCTTACGGGAAGTTCCCGGTGATGACGTGTGGCCGCCCTGAGCTGCCACGTACTGGGTCGCCGCCATGCACACGACAAGCAGAAGCGCCGCTGCGATGCCTCCCGGACGAGCCCCGTGCAAAGTCATCACGGATTTCCTCCAGAACCGGAGCCGAGGTCGATTTCGAGATCGACGTGAGTAGTTCCTTCACGACCGACGCTGATTGTCACCGCTTTGGAATCGGCGGACTTCCCGCGGCCATTCACTATTGCCCCGGCAACGGCTGAGTATTCGCCAGGCGGCACCGATTCCAGCTGGAACGCTCCGGTCGAGTCGATCTGGGGCCAGAGATTCGGATTGCCAGACTCGGCCCGACGAAGCGTCACCGTCACGCGGTCGAACGGAACCGAACCGTTTATGAGCTTGACGCGCCCCCGAACGATCGAGGTGGTCCGGCCGACCACAATGGACACGTTTGCTACGTTGCCGATTTCATCGATACGGATCGGTCCGGACAGTGGTGTGCCGTCGATCTCGACGCGTGCCACATAGAAACCCTTCGCGGGTGAGTACTGTGCAAAGAAGGGCCGATACGCTCCTTCGCGCAAGCCTAAACACTCGAACGTGAGGTCCGGCCTTATCCGCACCAGCAGGTATTCGTATCCTGCCAGCGCCGCCGTCGAGCCAGGGTCCTGAACGGGATGCAGGTAAAGGTGGCTGTTACGAACGGCCGATACGTCGAGGTTTCGATCCGTCTCGAGCGCCACTATGCGTCCGCTGAGAGTGGCGGCCTTTTGCATCTCGATGACGACGTCCTTTACGTCACCGTCGCTCACGTTTACGGGTACGGGATCGCAGGTGTAAGAATTGCGTTGCCCTTCCCCTGCCGTTGCGACAACTCCATAGGATCCGGGATCTACCCCGACAATTGCGAAACTACCGTCTTCGCTCGCGGTGCCGCCGCCGATCACATCCGTCAATCGGCCCCCTGCCATCGGCCCTCGAGCGATCCATACATTCGTTACCGGATTTTTCGTCTCTGAATCGACGACGCGTCCGGTGATCGTGAATCCGGGGCTATCTCGTCGTACGACGATGTCGATGTCTCGCGCCTCGGTGCCGGATCCAACCGCAACGAGTTTCGCAGCGTCGGGGGTCGACGATCCCCCGTGGAACGACAGGGCGTAACCCGTCTTCGAGTCGGACCAGTATGTTGACCCGTCGGGTCTCGAGCCGGCGCCAACCGCGTAACTTCCAGGCGAAAGGCCGAAGATCCGGTAGATCCCCCTGTCATCCGTGCGCCAATGCTTCGAGAGATACGTGATCGTCGGCGATCCGCCCTCGGCCGGCTTCTCGACACAGACGTGGATGGTCTCGCCGGCGACCGGGCGGCCCTCGCCGTCGACGAGCTTACCGGTGATGACGCCGCCTCGCTCGAGCTCGAGTTTCACGCCGGTCACGCTTTCGCCGTCACCGAGCGTGATCTGTACCGGGCCATCCCACGGCGTCGAATCCTGAATGAAAGCGCCGGGCAGGAATGCATCGAGGCCGTACGACCCGCGCTCCAGGCCCTCGAACGTGAACTTCCCTTCCTTGTCGGACCTCACCCGTTCCACAGTGTCGCCGGCCCCCCAGCCGCGGTCGCTGCGCTCGACGAGCAGGACGCCGACTCCGGCCGCCGGTTTGCCATCCTTAGTGACGATGCCGGAGATCGAACCGGTTGCCGGCTTGTCATCATTCGACTGAGCGGATGCCATTGGGGTCGAGGCGAACAACTGAATCGCCACTATCATCGCGAAGACCATCAATACCGATCTGTTTCGCACTCTTGCTCCTTGGCTCTCACACCACTTATGTCGGTACCACGCGCTGTAGCGATGAGGTCTCAATCAATTTGCGACGGGATCCGCTCGCTACCGCTCGCGGTACTGATCCTGATCGGTCCGACTTGTTACCGTGCGCCGTACTGATCCCGATGAGTCCGGCTTGTTACCGTCCGCGGTACTGATCTTGATGAGTCCGGCTTGTTGACTTGTTGGGCGCATGCTGAACCTGTCAGTCGGCCCACGAGAGATCAGTACCGCGAGCGGGAGCGAGCAGGTCGATCCGTGCCAACAGACCGCGCGGCGACGACCGGGATCGTCCGTGCTGGCAGGCTGACCCGTGCGCTACCGCGCACGGTACTGATGCGTACGCTCTCGATCATTGAGGTGGCGTCATCGTGATGACCGCTGACTCGAGCCGCTGACACGGTGACAGCGTGACGCGGATTCCAAGTTTTTCGGCTGCGGCGCGCAGAGCCGCGCGCTCCTTTGGATCCCACGCCGCCGGGAATATCTCGAGATCGGGACGATCGTCCCCGGGAAACGTTCGCGTCGCGACGAAGTATTCGCCCGGCGCGACGTTTCGAACGTCGAAGGTGCCGTCCCGTTCCACTAACACTTCGTAGTAGTGGATCACGTCGTCCTTCTGCTTCGGATCCGCGGGCACGAGGCACACCCTCGCCCGCGCCGGCAACGGATCTCCCTCCTTGGCAGGCACGATGCGACCTCGCACTCGTGCCGCACCGCGGGCAACAACGAAACGGACTCCACTGACGGACTGGCCGCGTGTAACACTCAATCCGTCTCGGGCAAGTGGCGACGGGCCTTCGGTCCTGGAAGCCACCTGCGCCGACGCCACTCCCTTGGCCGGCGTGGCCGGCGGCGCTGCCGGCCGGTCGAGTCTTTCGATGAACGCATCATCATCACCGAGATCGAGGGCGAATCGATACACGCTTCCGCCCAATCCCTTCACGGTGAACTCGCCGTCCGACTTCGGACGCACCGTCCACGCTCGATAGAACTTCGCGTCGACACGTCGAGCACGAACCGCCATCTCCCCTAGCCGAAGCGGAGGCGGAGCCTTTCCGTCGGCCGCTGTTTGGCACGCCTCGTCAGGTTTCGGCGCTCGCGCCTCGATCCGCCCCGTCAACGTCGACGTCGGTTGCAGTTCAAGCCGAACACCTGTCACATCCGCGCCGCGTACGCGGACCGTAACGCGTTCGGACGTGTCCTGGTCGTCGCGCTCCCACGACGTGGCCACGAGTTGATATTCGCCTTCCTCGAGCGCCTCGAATCGAAAAGTCGATGCGTCTCCCTTGAACTGCATTGTGGCGCTTCGATCCGGAGACGACATTCCGGCCTGATACAGCTCGACGCGTGTCCACGGCGAAAGCTTGTGACCCGGGACGCCGATCACCGCGCCTGATATCCGAAATCCGGCCTCGCCTCGAAACGCAATGTCCGCGTTTGCGATGTCGTCTCCTGCACGCACCGTGACCTCGGTCGCCCCAGCCCGATTTGAGCTCGGGTAGAACGTTCGCACACGGTCTGACAGAAACCTGGGCTCGTTGGCGTACTTTTCCGTGTGCCCGACGGCCAGCAGGTACGTTCCGGACTCCAGACCCCACAGTCGATACTCCCCCCGGTCGTCGGTCACACCACCTCGGAATTCAGTAGATTCGTCGTCGAGGCGATGCCCCTCGTCATCGCGAACTCGTATTGGCTCGACGTGCAGTCCCGTCAGAGGCTGTCCGTCCTTGTCGGTTACCTTGCCGGAAATCGCCGCTCCACGAGCCATCCGGATCGTAAGCGACTGGCCTGGACTCGCACCGCGGTCGGGAATGCCCTCCACGACGACGAACGGAGGAGACTGTACCCAGAGCGAATAAAGGCCGGGATCCAGGTCCGGTATCGTGAATTCGCCTTCCCGGTTCGA
>CAZXLQ010000028.1:0-2859 GCA_964641945.1 uncultured Clostridia bacterium | reverse complement strand
CAACTGACCGGCCTTCACTGGTCACCCCCTGACTCCGGCGGCTTCGGACCGAGGTCAAGCTCAATCTTCACCTCGACGGTCCCCTCGCGACCGATAGTCACGCTGACAGGCTTCGATTCGACGATGGTCTCGCCACCAGTGCGTGCAAAGGCAATCGCCTGGTACTCCCCTGGCGGCGCCGACTCCATTAGAAAGGCGCCTGTAGCATCAACCCGCATATAGGCGACCGGCGCGGCCGCATCCGGCGTGCGAAGCTGGACGCCGATTCGGTCGAACGGCATGGCGCCGTTGCGCAGGACGACTCTCCCGCGAAACACCGATGTCGTGCGGCCGACCACGATCGTCACGTTGGCAAGCTGTTTCAGCTCCGAAATCCGGATCGGTCCGTTGAGCGGACTCCCTTCCACTTCGACCCTCGCGACATAAAACCCCTTCACTGGCGAATACTGGCTGAAAAGGGCTCGATAGGCCCCTAGGCGCAATCCGGACGACGTAAACGTCAGATCGGCTTTGACGCGGAGATTTCCGAAGCTCAAGGCATCCATCGTCGAGGCGTCGCCAGGAGCGACGACCGGCTGCAGAATGACCGAACTGTTGCGGATTGTGGAGAGATCGAGTCCCCTGTCCGTTTCGAGCGGCATGAACACTCCGCTGATCGATGCGCCTCGCCGCATTTCGACGACAACTTCCTTGATGTCACGATCCGTTACGGTTACTTCGACTGGATCGCAGTAGTACGATCCGGCTTCCGCATCGGTCACGTTTGCAATGACGCCATAAGTTCCAGGAAGCACCCCTTCCATCACGAACGAGCCGTCGTCGCGTACACCTCCTCCTCCGGCATATCCGGTCAATTTGCCATCCTTCATCGGACCGCGGCCGAGCCAGACATTCGTGACTGGCTTGCGTGTTTCCGCATCGAGCACCTTGCCGGCGATGGCGAAGCCGGAGACTCCACGCTTGACGACAATGTCGGCGCCGCGCGCCTCTGTTCCCGATTCGACTGCAATGAGCTTTGCGCCTTCTGGGGTGGCAGAGCCGCCGTGGAAAGCCAGGTCGTACGAAGTCCTCGAGCCGAATCCATAGCCGGATTCATTCTTGAGCGCCCCCGCTCCGACGGCATACCGGCCGGGCGACAGCCCGTAGATTCGGTAGATCCCACGGTCGTCGGTCTCGCGATATCCCTCGACGCTCGTCATCGTGGTCGCGCCGCCCTCGCCCGGCTTCTCGATATAGAGATGGATCGCCTCTCCGGCAACAGGGCGGCCCTCCTCGTTGACGAGCTTGCCGGTTATGACGCCACCACGCTCGAGCTCGAGCTTCACGCCGGTCACGCTTTCGCCGTCGCCGACTGTGATCTGAACGGGCCCGTCCCAGGGCGTCGAGTCGTGAATGAAAGCGCCGGGCTGAAACGCATCGAGGCCGTAGGATCCGCGCGCAAGTCCATCGAACGCAAACCTACCTTCCTTGTCGGACCTCGTCCGGGAAACGGTGTCGCCGGCGCCCCAGCCCCGGGCATTTCGCTCCACGAGCAGCACCCCGACTCCGGCCGCCGGCGCGCCGTCCTTCGTGACGATGCCGCTGATCGAGCCGGTGGCGGCGCGCGTCTCCGCCGATTGCGCGAAAACCGCTCCGTTGCCCAGTACAAACAGGAGGGCGCACGCCATCCACTCGACGGCGCCGAATCGCACGCGATGTCGCATTCTGGAACTCCTGACCGTGGCGTGTGCCCGCGCGCCCCTCTGATTGCCAGCGCAGGCTCTATTGGCTGAGCACGGAATGCGTCAGCCGGTTGTCTTCAATCCGATCTCACGCAGTCGTTCATCGAGATACGTGCCCGCCGTGTGCACATCCGAAAGCCGCACCTCGGGACGCGGATGAAGGAAAAGCGGCATGGAGTACCGAGGCACTGCCGATTCGTCGCCTTCCGGATTCACGACGCGGTGCGTCGTCGAACGATAGAATCCGCCGCTCGCCATCTGCAGCATGTCGCCGGCATTCACGATGATCGCGCCCGGGTCGCACGCGACCTCGTGCCAGTTTCCGGACGTGTCGAGCACCTGCAGCCCGGGAGCCGTTCCCGTCGGCAACAGCGTCAGCAGGTTGATGTCTTCGTGCGCGGCCGACCTGACCGCTCCGGGCTGCACGTCATCGCCGATCGGCGGATAGTGCAGGATCCGGAAGAGCGTTCGCTGACTCCCCTCGATCATTCCCCGTAGCGGCTCGGTGAATCCGGACCTCACTTCCGCCGGAGTGTTGTCGTCGATCCAGCCCAACAGGGTGCCCGCAAGCCGCTCGAGCTCTTCGTGCAGGACGCGCGTATTGTCAGAGACTCCCGCCGGCAAAGGCGCCCAGCGGTAGACGTGGTAGAACTCCTTGAGGTCCTTGAGGTCGCTGTCCTTCGCATTCTCCGACAGGAACGGGAAGTAGCCCCATTGCCCTTCACCGCCTTCCTGAAACGGATACGCGGATTTCACGTCGCTTGCGAAGAACCTCGCCCATTCGTCATAGGTCGACGCGACGAGCTCCCAGGGAATCGGGTGCTCGGTGACAACGGCGAAGCCAGTCTCGCGAATCGACTGCGCCAGCCGTGCCGGCGCGTCCTCTGACGTGTAATCGACCTCCAGAACCATGCGCGCTCCTTGCTCTCGTGCTATTGCGCGAATCCTAGCAAACCCCGACGGCTTTTCAACGGCCCGCGCGAGAACATTGCGCGAAGCGCCCTGGAGTGCGGCGTGAATCGCCGCTTTGAACTCATTCAGGCACGGCAAACCCCTTCGGAACCCAAAGCGGCGCTTCACGCCGCACTGGAGATTGGCCTGGTGAGTCGACCGCGGAGCGGTCGATTCGACCGCGGAG
>CAZXLQ010000027.1:0-27499 GCA_964641945.1 uncultured Clostridia bacterium | reverse complement strand
CCCCCGGGCCCCCCCCCCCCCCGCTCGCGGCTCAAAAAACGGGAGCCGGCGGCACGATCCGATACTTAGCCCATTAACCATATCGTGTAGTCGCCTGTCTATCTGGTGCAGCCAGTAGGGCACTTCGCCCCACTCTCCAGTCCCAACTTCCTTCTTAGTCTATGCATATCAGCTAATTACGACAAGTTCAAAGTTGTGGCACCGCTCTTGCAGTAGCACTCGGCAACGGACCGGACGAGCAGACTCGCCACCGACCCGGACCAAATTTCTCCTTCTTGGAGGCTTCCAATGATCAGCCTGAAGAACACACTTCGCACCCTTTCCGTTTCGCTTCTCGCCACCCTTTTGCTCGTCGGCGCGGCTGCTACGCCGGCTTCGGCCGCCTCCTGGCGCGAATCCACGAACCGCTTCTTCTCGACGAGTTACTCGTACGCCCGCGGTTACCGACAGGGATACCAGGTCGGTTTCCGGGATGGACGAATCGCGGCTCAGTCGAACCGCAGTGCCCGTCGCTCGACTCGCGGCTTCAACATCCAGAGCGCGTTCGACCGCGGCTTCTCGTCCGGATATTCGACGGGTTTCCGAGCCGGATTCGAGCGTTACGACCGGCGAGATGACCGCCGCGACCGGCGCGACCGGCGCGATGACCGATGGGACGACCGCGATGACCGATGGGACGACCGCGATGATCGATGGGACGACAGGAATGACCGCCGCGATGATCGACGGGACGACCGACGCGATCGCCGGGACCGTGACGACGATGACGACGAGTAACCGAACTGTATCTTCCACTGCGGGCGAGGCGCGAACGACGAGTTCGCGCCTCGCTCGCGTTAGGGAACAATCTGTTGACCGAAGCTCCCTCGGGAAGTCCTGCCTATCGTCCTGTTCCGCTCCCTTCGAGCACGAGAGAGACGGCGTCGTCGAAAGCGAGCGCGGAGGCTTCAGAAATGCAGCTCTCGGCTTCGTCGTTGCCGAGCGCCGAACAGGCTGCCATCCTGAGCGCCTCCATGGCCTCGCGCTCCCTCTCCGGAAGAGGGTCGCCGAGGCCGTCGCGCTGCCTCGCCGTTACGCAGGCGAGTTTCAGGGCCAGTCGCTGATCGCCGGATGCGGCGGCCAGCCTGGCCGATCCCTCGAGCGCGCGTAGCACGTCGTCGACCGCGCCGAGATTCCGCGCCCGTCGCAGCGCATCGCCGAGCGACGCCCGCGCACGGACGACCTCGCCCTGCGCAATCAGCGCCTCGGCCACGATACGCTGACTCTGCGCCACGTGAATCTCGAAATCGCCCGCTCGTGCGACGGACAGACTCTCCACTGCAAGGTCGTGTGCGGACTGCGCGTCGCCGATTGCCAACGCCACTTTCGCTCGATCGAGCAGTGCAACCGCAATTCCCTGGGAAAACCCTGCGTGACGGAACATCTCGAGACTTTCGAGAAGCCATCGATCCGCCTGGGCAAACTCGCCCGACTCGATTGATGCGGAGCCGAGTCCCTGCAGCGTGCTGGCGATGGTGATCGGAGTACCGGCCTGACGATGCATCTCCAGAGCCTCGAGCAGGAGGTTGCGCTCTTCGTCGAACCGCCCAAGTGAGCCGACACATCGACCAAGTTGGGTAAGCGTCTCGGCAAGCATCCGCACCTTGTCCGTGCCACGAAGTAGCTCGAGGCACTGCCTCGATAGCGACTCGGCACGAGAATAGTCGCTCTGTCGCTGGGCGATCGATGCAAGGCGGAAGTAGGCCCGCGCCCGAAGGAACCCGTCGGTTTCCGGGCTCGATGACAGCGAATCCTCGAGCCACTGGCGGCCAAGATTCCAGAATCCATAGGTCTCCCAGTACGCTCCGAGCGACACCGCCAGCCGTAAGTTATCGACCGGATCCTCGAGGCCCCTGCGGCCCCACTCGAGCGCCGCCAGCGCATTCCGGTGTTCGAGTGAAACCTGCCGGTGCCAACGTTCGTGGTTGGCGCCGCCGAAATCGGAAAAGGCTCGCTCGACCGTCGCAATCACCCAGGCTCGATGTCTCGCCGCAATCCGATCGGCATCGCCCGACTCTCGGAGTCGTGCCGCCGCAAACGACCGGATCGTCTCGAGCATGCGGTACCTGGCTCCGTCCTGCCGATCCTCCATGACGACGAGCGATTTCTCTACGAGGTGTTCCAGACACGGAAAAACCGCATCGAGTCCGACCGAGTCCAATGAAGCCACCACTTCGGCGGCTTCTAGGTTCCAACCGCCGGCAAACACCGCCAGATGCCGCATCAGCCGTCGCTCGTCGTCCTCGAGCAGGTTGTAACTCCAGTCAATGGTTGCCTCGAGCGTCTGATGCCTTGCAGGCGCCGAGCGGCCACCGCCTGACAACATCGCGAGCCCGTCGAGTCGCTCGAGGATCTGCGTGACCGACAACGCCTTGACGCGCGCGGCCGCGAGCTCGATCGCCAGCGGAATTCCGTCCAGACGGTGGCAGATCGTCGCCACGAGATGCGCGTCCTCGTCGGAAAGCGACCACTGAGGACGCGCCAGGCGCGCACGGTCGACGAACAGTCGAATGGCGTCGCAGTCGAGAGCGGCTTCGGCGGTGTGCGTTTCTTCAGGCGCCGCAACCGGGAGCGGGTCCAACTGCAGGACCGTTTCGCCGTCGATGGAGAGCGGTTCGCGGCTCGACGCGACGAGCGTGAGTCCCGGACATCCCCGCAGCAGCGCGGTTGCAATCGAAGCGCACCGAGCGATCAGATGTTCGCAGTTGTCGAGCACGATGAGCGCGCGCCGGCTCCGAAGATATCCGATCAGGACCTCACGTGCCGTTCGACCCGATTCGTCTCCAAGTCCGAAGACGCTTGCCACAACGCGATCCACATGATCGGGATCGCTCAACTCACCAAAATCGGCGATCCAGACGCCGTCGGCATATTCTGCGGACGTGCGAGCGACGACCTGCAGCACAAGTCGGGTCTTTCCGATTCCACCGGGGCCCGTCACCGTGAGCAGCCTCGTCGTCCCCAGCAACTTCTGTCCGTCAGCCACGTCGCGGACGCGTCCGACAAACCGCGATACCTCGGCCGGCAGGTTGTTCGGCACGCGAATCCAGGCCCCGGCAAGACTCCTGGTCGAGTCGTTCTCCGCAAGAGGCAACGTATCGAGGGACGCCAGATTCTCGACCAGAGCGCCGGACACCCTGATCCCGACCGCCACTCGCAACTCGGTGACGGATGCAAAACGATCCGCCGGGTCCTTCGCGAGGGCCTTGAGAATTGCGGCGTCAAGGGAACCCGGCAGATCCGGCGCAAGGCTCGACGGCGGAGGCGGCGCCACCGACACGTGCTGGTAGAGAAGCGAATGTGTGGACTCGCCCCTGAATGGAGGCCGTCCCGTCAGCAATTCGTAGAGTACGCACCCGAGAGCGTAGATGTCGCTCGCGGGACCGACGGGCTCGCCTCGACACTGTTCGGGTGACATGTAATACGGCGTTCCGACGATGCCCCCGGAACCCGTCAGCGGCGTCACGGCCATGTCGCTTTCGGATATGAACTTCGCAATGCCGAAGTCGAGCACCTTGGCGATTCGCTGGTCGTCGGACGGCTCGAGGACGATATTCTCGGGCTTGAGATCGCGATGAACCAGGCCGGCCGTGTGCGCCGCATGAACGGCGGAACAGATCTGGGCGAACCACTCGAGCGCTTCACGGACGGGGACGCGGCCGCGGCGGCGAATTTCGTCGCGAAGCGAGCGACCCTCGAGAAACTCCATGACTAGGTACGCGCCGACGTTCGATGCAACTCCGTAGTCGTGCACGGCGACGATGTGAGGATGACGAAGGCGAGCGACCGCGAGGGCTTCCTGTTCGAATCGACGGACTGCCAGGGGAAGTCCGGTACCGGAGCCGAGGATCACCTTGATTGCGACGGGTCGCTGCAGAGCAATTTGTGTCCCTCGATACACGGCTCCCATGCCACCGGCGCCGAGTCGAGCATCGACCCGGTATTTTCCGTCGAGTGTCTGTCCGACGAGGGGATCCGCCTCGACGAGCAGCGCGCCGTCGAGTGGGCACACTTCGGCGCCATCATCGAGGATTACCGAGCAGACCGGGCAAAAGGGCAAGATAGTGAACCAGTGCTTTCGTGCAGACGTCGGGACGCCGTCGCCCAACGAAGTTGACTTGTTCGTACGCCGGATCGGAGATATACCGGCGCGCGAGGTAAAAGCCATCAACCTTCAGGAGAGTCCATGATACGTCACGAACGTCGAAGTCCAATTGTCCGGCTCGTCTTGCCCGTTGCCCTGATCAGTGTGTTCGCCCTTTGCCTGGCCGTGCCTGCCCACGGCCGCGCCGATGACTCGGACAGCGCCGCTTCATCCGTCGCCGGCTCTGGGAATGCCCAATCGACGACGACCGCCGATCCGCCCGGGTCCGCGAACAATCCGGTGATTCTCTCGAACGGGTGGTTTCGAACAGCGACGATCCTCGCGCTGTGGCCCTCCGACGCTCTTGCAGGTTCGACCGAGAAGCTCACGATCGTTCTCAAGGACACGAAGGACGTTGCACATCAGCAGATTGTCGATCTGGACGGGAAACGCGGAACAAGGTCGTTCAACCTCAATATTGCTCCCTTGCCAGCCAATGGCTTTTTTCGAAAGCTCTATTTCAACGTGCCAAGAGACTGTAGCGTTGTCTGGTACGACGATCCGGCCTACAAGGATGGCGATTCACAGCGACGCGTGACGGTGCTCTTCCTGAAGCCGGACAATCCTGCACAGCTCGGAGGCGGGTCATTCACCACTCCGATCGGCTTCACGATCACCCTTACGAGCTAGACGTCCGGCATGGCCCGCCGGTGAAGCAACGACAGTCGGTCTCAACGATACAAGGCGCGGCCTCGAATTCCGGATCAAAGGACCAACCCCCATGAGCTCACGACGATCCGCCGCGACGATGCTGCTGACCAATCAGTCGCTCTCCGTCAACCACTCCGACGCGCTCGTCTTTTTCGGCGCAACCGGTGATCTGGCCTTCAAGAAGATCTTCCCGGCGCTCCAGTCAATGATCAAACACGGGACGCTCAGCGTGCCCGTCATCGGTGTTGCGAAACAGGACTGGACCATCGAGCAGATGCGGGACCGGGCTCGCGCCAGCCTCGAGAAGCACGGCGGCGGGGTCGACGAGCTCGCGTTCGCCAAACTCATCGGGCTGCTCCGATACGTCGACGGCGACTACGCTGACCCGGCGACGTTCGAGAAGCTGCGCGAGGAGCTCGGGACAGCCCGCCGTCCGGCGCACTACCTCGCGATCCCGCCGGTGCTGTTCGGAACCGTGGTCGAGGGACTCGGCGCCAGCGGTTGCGCCAATGACGCCCGCGTCATCGTCGAAAAGCCGTTCGGCCACGACCTTCTTTCGGCCAAGCTCCTGAATCGCACGCTGCACACGGTTTTTCCCGAACCGCAGATCTACCGGATCGATCATTACCTCGGGAAGGACTCGGTCGAGAACCTGATCTTCTTCCGGTTCGCAAACGCGTTCCTCGAGCCGATCTGGAATCGGAACTACGTCGAGAGCGTCCAGATCACGATGGCCGAGAAATTCGGCGTTGCCGGCCGCGGCAAGTTCTACGACGCGACTGGATGCATACGCGACGTCGTTCAGAACCACCTGCTGCAGGTCATCGCCTTCCTGGCCATCGAGCCGCCCACACTCAACTACGAGGAAGCGTTGCGTGACGAGCTCGCGAAGATCCTTCGGACCATGCCGCCGCTCAGCGCCAACCACATCGTCCGCGGTCAATTCCGAGGTTACACCGAGGAACCCGGCGTCGATCGCGAATCGCAGGTCGAGACGTTCGCCGCCGTTCGGCTCGAGATCGACTCGTGGCGCTGGGCCGGCGTTCCATTCGTCATCCGCGCTGGGAAGAACATGCCGGTCACGGCAACCGAGGCGATCGTGAAGCTGCGCAAGCCACCGCTCGGAAGCGTCGAAGGCCGCAATTACTTCCGGTTCAGACTCGGTCCGGATCTGGCTATCGGGCTCGGGGCGCGCATCAAGCAACCCGGTCGAGAAATGGCGTCGAAGTCAGTCGAACTGTCGCCCGTGAAGATCGACCACGACGACGAGATGGAGGCCTACGAACGTCTACTCACCGATGCAATGCGCGGCGACAAGATGCTGTTCGTGCGCGAGGACGTGGTGGAGGCGCAATGGGCCGTCGTCGAACCCATCCTCGGCAACGTCACGCCAGTGCATCAGTACGAGCCTGGCTCGTGGGGACCCAGAGAGGCCGACAAGTTCGCCGACGAAGTCGGCGGCTGGCACAACCCGGTTTAAGGGCGTAGCCGTACAGAGAGCACAAAGGCACGGAGAACACAGTTCCGTAACTGTGGACTCCGTCCCTCTGTGCTCACTGTACGGCTACGCCTCTCCATCGAGGCGCGCGGACGCTACTCCGCCGGCCGCGTCCCGCCGAGCACGCGATCGGCGATGAACTGACCGTTCGGGTCGCGCTCACCGTGCGCCTTCACGCGATCGCCCGCGACGAAGTCCGCAACAGTTGCCGGCTGCCGGTTTCGAAGGATCCTCGTGTCAGCGGTCGTGTAGATGACGACCGTGTTCCCGCCTCGCAGCGTCACCGTGATCGAGCCTTGCGTCGCATCGACGCTTTCGACCAGACCTGACACCCGCCCGCCGTTCTGCGGCGGCCGCTCGCTGCGGCTGCGAACGTCATCGGCGATGAGTCCGCCGTTGCCGTCTGGGTGGACTCTTGCCGTGATGTGATCGTCTATTTCGAAGTCTGCAAGGGTCGCCGGCTGGCCGTCGATGGTGAACGTGGTTTCCGCGGTCGTTGCAAGTGATGCCGCCGAGCCGTCGCGACGCGCAATGTCGATGGACGTGCCGTTGATGGCCGTAATCTTGCCGCGGACTCGGCCACGGTTCTCGTTTTCGCCCTGGCCGAATGAGACTGATGGCAGTGCGAGCATCAGGGACAGGCTGAGGATGGCAGTAACGGTATAGTTCCGAACGCGATTCATTTTCCGTTGCTCCTGAAAAAGCAGAGTGTGTCCGGAGCGCGTGGCCTTTGGCTCGAAGCGGCTCGAGTGCGTTCCGGCGCTTCTGGGACGACCAAGCCGTCGCGAAAGTCTGACGAAGTTCCCGAGCGCCGGATTCAGTCGCCGAGCCCGGCCGCGGCCGACGCCGGTGTATCGGCCGTCGCGACAGCACGTTCGAGCGACTCGTAGGCGTCGGCGTCGAAATTTCGCAGGCGGCACCGGAATTCCACCGTCGAGCCCGGCCAGAGGGTCGGATTCCGGCCTCGAGCATCGAGGTACCAGGAACTGCAGCCGCCCGAGTTCCAGACGCTTTTCTCGAGCCGCCTCTGAATCTCGGCGTTGTATTCAGCCTGGGCAGCGGGCTTCGGGTCGAACGCCGCGATCCCGAGCCCGGTCATCGCACGCAGCGCTCCTAGCACATACGTGAACTGCGACTCGAGAATGAACACGATCGACGAGTGGCCGAGTCCGGTGTTCGGGCCGGTCATCAGGAACAGGTTCGGGAACCCGGCAACCGTCGTTCCGAGGTATGCCTCCATTCCCTTCTCACGCCACAGATCTCCAAGATTGACTCCATCGCGGCCTACGATGTGATCGAAGCCCGGATGTGTCGTCACTCGAAACCCGGTACCGAAGATTATCGCGTCCGCAGCGCGCTCGACACCATCGGCCCCGACGACCGCTCCCGGCCTGATCTCGCGCACGCCGGTTTCAACGAGCTCGACGTTCGGTTGCTGGATCGCCGGATACCACGTGTCCGACAGCAGGATCCGCTTGCAGCCGATCTCGTATGGTGGAGTCAGGCGACGACGAAGCTCCGGATCGAGCACCTGACGCTCGAGGTGCTTCGTGGCCACGTGCCGGGTGACGTGCCGCATGAACGACATTCTCGTCCATCCCGAAACCGTTGCCTCGCGGCTCCAGTATTGCCAGAGCCGGACCATTCGCTGCAGCCACGGATGCCGCGCATACCGGCGCTGCCATTCGGGACTTATGGCCGCGTCCATCTGCGGCACGACCCACGGCGGCGTGCGCTGGAATACGACGAGCTTGTGCACGAGCGGCTGAATACGCGGCACGAACTGAATTGCCGACGACCCCGTGCCGATTACGGCGACCGTGCGGCCGGCCAGGTCCACGTCGTGGCGCCAGGTCGCCGAGTGGAACACGGGACCGTCGAACGACTCGATACCGGGAATGTCGGCGAGGTTCGGTTCCGAAAGTGCGCCCACACCTGCCACAAGCGCGTCCGCCGTCAGTTCGCCATCAGGAGTCTCTATTCGCCAGCGGCAACGCTGTTCGTCCCAGTGCGCCGATGTGACGGGCGTGTTGAAGCGGATCGAGCGCCGGACGTCGAACCGGTCGGCGCAGTCTTCGAGGTAGCGCCAGATCTCTTCGCGAAGAGGATAGGAACGCGTCCAGTCCGCCTTCGGCGCGAACGAGTACGAATAGAGGTGTGAGGGAACGTCGCATTGACATCCCGGGTAGACGTTGTCACGCCAGACGCCACCAACCGTCTCGGCCCGCTCGAGCACGACGAAGTCGTCGATGCCGGCCTGGCGGAGTCTGATGGCCATGCCGACGCCGGCGAATCCGGTGCCGATGATGACGATGCGGTGGTGCGATCCGGTCACGGCTCGGAGTGTACGACAGCGGAATTGAGAAGAGCCAAGGATCGGACGGATACAGACTGATCCCTGCCTTGGCCTTGAATGCAGGCTCACATCTCATTCTGCGTCTTTGCGACTTCCTTTGCGCCTTAGCGAGAAACTCTTCAAGCCGTCGAAGAAGTTTTCGCAAAGGCGCAGACGAAGTCGTGACGCTAGACGAAGTCAGTTCGACCCCCCACCGACGACTGGGGCGGTTTGCCCCACCCCCTCCCGGCGTGATATTTCTTGTGATCGATTTCCGTTTTTTTCCGATAAGAACAACGAGGGTCCCCCAATGACGCGTCGTCAGCTATTCGTCTCCGTCGCAATCTGCACGTGTGTGCTCGGATCGTCGCTCGCGGCGCTCACGTCTGGGCGTACTGGCATTGCATTTGAGGAGTCGGCGCTGTCGATGTCTCGTCCGGTGCCGCAGGCGCTATCGACTGTGGAAGGAACCGCGGGATCGAAGCTGTCGATCAAGGCCGTCCCTTCCCTGCCGGATATGGTCGGTGAGGTTCCAGCGGAGATCGGCGGAATGCTTCCTTCGGCCGCAGCGAGTGCCGACTTCGACGAGGACGGCACGCCGGACCTCGTTGTCGCGTACGCCGGCGACGGTACGGGCGCAGTAGCCATCTGGCGCGGCAACGTTGACGCCCGGTACCCGAACACCATCGAAGCGCAGGCGCGTCGCGATGCAGGGACTTTCACCGAAGCGCCATTTCTCGGCGTCCTCGCAGCTGCGAGTACCGTCGTGATGCCCGAGTTCGTCGCGGCGAGCGACTTTGACGGCGATGGCCACATCGACGTCGCGGTCGCGCGCGTCGGGGCGATGTCGATCTCGCTTCTGTCGGGAAACGGCGAGGGCGGACTCACTGCCCAGCGATCGATCGATCTACCAGGCTCGGTAACGGCGATCGCCGGCGGAGACGTCGGTCAGCTCGACGCGCACGACGACCTCGTGCTCGGTCTGGAGACGACGCAGGGCCCTCGGCTGGTCGTGCTTCGTGCGGGATTTTCTAATTTCGGCGAGACGCCCGAGATGATCGCAGTTCCGAGTCTTCCGTCCGCCATTCGAATCGGCCGCATTGGCGACGACGGTCCGACGGACGTGATCGCAGTCTCGGCATCAAGCGTGTGGATGCTCAACGGTGTCAGTCCGGATGCGGTAGACAAGAGGTCATTCGACGGTCGAGCCGTCGTCCGCGACCTTCCGTTCGAGGCCGATCTCGTGACGATCGGCAACTTCACCGGTTCAAAGCGTCGCGACATAGCACTTCGCGACGGTAGCGGCCGTGTGCACGTGCTGGCACGTCTCGGCGAGCGCGACTTCCGTACGCCCGCGGCGTCGCTTCCGCCGCTTCGCTCCCTCTCCGCGGATTCGGACTGGCGTCTCGTCGAGAACGTCTGGGAGCCGGCTTCGCCCGCCTCCGCGCGACGGTCGCTCGTTGGCGCGAGGCTCTCCGAGGGAGTGTATGACGATCTGGTCGTCTCAGACGGTGCAACGACGATGTCGGTGCTCGTCAACGGCGCGGATGCCGAGGCACAGAAGCGTGAGCCTTCCTTCGACATGGTCGTCGAGCACATCTCGACACCGATCGAAACGACTGCCGTGCTCCCGATGCGTCTCAACGCCGACGCACTGGCGGACCTCGTCCTGGTCGGTTCGGGTTCAGGACAGCCCGCGGCGATCGTCTCGGCGCCCCGAGCCACGTTCACAGTCACGAATACGAACGACGCAGGCGCCGGATCGCTGCGACAGGCGATTCTCGACGCCAACGGGGCGGCCGGCTTCGACACGATCGTCTTCGCCATCCCTGGTGGCGGACCGCACGTCATCACCCTGGCAACCGGGTTGCCGAACATCACCGGGACATGCTCGATCGACGGCACGACGCAGCCCGGCTTCGGCGGGACCCCCATAGTGCGAGTTCACGGTGGTTCCATCGCCGGGACCGCTAACGGACTGACGGTCGTCGGCGGCAGTTCAATGATCCGGGGACTTTCGGTTACCGGCTTTCCGGGGACAGTCCTCGTGGGAAGTGGGATCTTCTTCCCGTCGGGCTCGGGCGATTTCAATGTGATCGAGGGGAATTTCGTCGGTCTTTCGACCGATGGAGTGACGGCGATCGGGAATGGCAGCGATGGTATTCGTGGCGAGGCGGGGTCGGACAATCACACGATCGGCGGAACAGTTGCCGCAGCCCGGAATGTCTCGCTCGCGAGTCAGGACGGGGTTCAGCTCAGCAACACCATCGGCGCGATGGTTCAGGGCAACTACCTCGGTCCGAATGCATCGGGAACGTCCGGTTCAGGCAACGGCTTCTCCGGTTGCCGGCTTATCGGCACGACCGGCTGTACCGTTGGCGGAAACACGGCTGGCAGCCGGAACGTTCTCTCGGCGAACGGCCAGAACGGCGTTGCGCTGCAAACAGGCGCGACGAGCAACACCATCGCCGGCAACTACGTAGGCCTGGACAGCTCCGGCGCAAATCCCCTTCCGAATACCCTGTTCGGCATCGACGTGATAAGCGCCAGCGCCACGACGATCGGTGGGCCGACAGCCAACGATCGCAACGTGGTCTCGGCGAACATTGGCGGGGCCATCAACCTTCCGGTGAATTCGCAGAGCGTCCAGAACAACTACATCGGACTCAATGCTGCTGCGTCCGTGTCGTTCGGCAACGGCCCCAACGGCATCAACGTTGCGGGAGCCAATTCGGGAATTGTGGGCAACGAAATCGCCGGTCACTCCGGCGTCGGCCTGACCGTCACCGGACTCAACGTATCCGTCACGTCAAACAACATCTACGGGAACGGGACCTGCGTCGTGGCTTCGGCCTCCGGCGTTTCGATGGTCTCGAATTTCGTCGGGCAGAGCCCCGGCGGCGTTTCCATCAACGCGAACGTGATCTGCACCGACAACAACTTCGTCCAGATCACCCAGCCGATCCTCGTGACCGGCGCCGCCTCGTCGGACCTGCGGCGAAACCGGTTCATTGCGTGCGGCGCCCCAGCCATAGACCTCAACGCCGACGGGCCGACGCCGAACGATGCCGGCGACGGCGACGCGGGTCCCAATGGGTTGCAGAACTTTCCGGTCATTTCGTCGGCCATCTCCATTCCCGGGGCCACGGCAGTGTCCGGCACGCTGAACTCGACGCCGAGCACGGGTTTCGATCTCGTGTTTTATTCGAATCCAGTCTGCAATCCAGGCGAAGCCCAGACGCTGCTCGGGTCGCAGATGGTGATGACCGACGGTGCCGGCAACGCGATGTTCACGTTCAACGCACCCGCCACGCCACCGGGCTCGGTCATCGTCGCGACTGCGACGAACATCGCGATTCCCGCCCCGGCGACGTCGGAGCTCTCCGGCTGTGCGACCGTCACCGAGTCTTCTGACGTTTCGGTCACCATCGGCGACGCGCCCGATCCGGTCGTCGCCGGCAGCAATCTGAACTACACGATCACGGTCGGCAACGCCGGTCCGAGCATGGCCAGCGGGCTCTCTTTCACGCAGATGATGCCGGCAGCAACCGGATTCGTTTCGATCGTGCCTTCCGGCGGATGGATGTGCTCGACGCCGCCGATGGGTGGAAACGGCCCGATCACCTGCACTGCGCCGTCGATGGCTCCGTCGACGTCCGCGATCTTCACGATCACGGTGGCGGTGAATCCGTCTGCGGGCGGAAGTGTGCTGAATAGCTCGGTGATGGCTTCGTCGGCATCTCCGGATCCGGTTTCCGGTAACAACAACGCCGTTGCCTCGACGATGGCAAATGCCCAGGCTGACTTGTCGATCGTCGCGACGGATGCGCCTGACCCGGTCGCGGCCGGCACTCCGCTTACACTCGGCGCCACCGTGACGAACGCCGGACCGAGCGACGCCACGATGGGCTCGATGACGCAGCAGGTGCCGGTCGGCACGACATTCGCCGCGTTCACGCCGGCTCCCGGTTGGAGCTGCAGTACGCCGCCGATCGGGGGCACGGGCACGGTGACGTGCACGAGCCCCTCGATTCCGGCCGGCGCCGTCGCGGTTTTCTCGCTGACGGTCGACGTGCCGGCGAACGCCGCTGACGGCTCGATGCTCTCGTCGACGTCCACCGCTTCTTCGGCGACGGCGGACCCGAATGGCGCTAACAACTCGACGATGACGTCGACGACCGTCAACGCCCAGGCCGATCTCTCGATCACGGTCGTCGGAACTCCGGATCCGGTCGTCGCCGGCACGGCGCTCACTTACGCCATCGATGTCGTAAACAACGGTCCGAGCGACGCACAATCGCTTTCGGTGTCGCAGTCGACTCCTGCAGGCACGACTTTCGCTTCGGTCATTGCGCCCGGCGGATGGAACTGCACGTCGCCGCCGATCGGAGGCTCGGGACCCGTTACGTGCACTGCGCCGACGCTTGCAAGCAGCGCCTCGGCCTCGTTCTCGCTCTCTGTCACGGTCGACCCGGCGGCGCCCGACGGCTCGATGATCCCGGCGACGGCCATCGTGTCGTCGGCGACGATGGATCCGAACGGCGCGAACGACTCTGCTGCCGACAACACTGCCGTCGCGGTCTCGGCCGACGTCTCGATAGGTGTCATCGCGACGCCCGACCCGGTCATTGCCGGCACACAGCTCACATACTCGGTAAACATCATCAACGGCGGGCCAAGTGACGCGCTCGCGGTCGCCGTTTCCGAGGCGACGCCAGCGAACACGACGTTCGCAACGCTCGGCGCGCCTCCCGGCTGGAGTTGCACCACGCCCACTCCCGGGACTGCCGGGATGATCACGTGCACCAACCCTGCACTCGCGGCCGGCGGGACGGCGTCTTTTTCATTGGTCGTGAACGTGCTTCCGAGTGTGCCGGAAGGCTCCACGATTGCTGCATCGGCCACGGTCGGCTCGGCGTCGCCCGACGCGACACCCTCGAACAATACCGCGGCCGCGTCCACCGCCGTCGGCGCGTCGGCGAACATGAGTGTGTCGAGCACCGCCGAGCCCGAGACCGTCAACGCAGGCGAGACGGTGACCTACACGCTGACCGCGACGAATCTCGGACCTAGCGATGCAGTGAACGTCGCGATCACTACGGCCATTCCGGACGGTATGGCGTTCGAGTCGGTCACGGCCGACGGAGGAACGACTTCGGCGCCGGCAATTGGCGCGACGACTGGCGACGTGATCTGCACATGGCCGGGCGTGACGCCCGCGGGAGGCTCGCGTACCGCGATGCTGACGCTGCGTGCACTCACGAGCCTGCCGGACGGCGCGCTGGTCGCCACCGGATCGACCGCGACATCATCCACGGTCGATCCCGACACGACGAACAACCTGGCGAGCGGCAGCGTGACAGTCGTCCAGATCGCAGACCTGTCACTGACCATCGTAAACGTTCCAGATCCCGTTGGCCCCGGATCGACGCTCGTTTCGACCATGACCGTTACGAACAACGGCCCGGTCGCGGCGCTCGACGTAGACGTCGTGACGTCGACGCCTTCAGGTACGGTGTTCAGTTCGATCCAACTCACGCAGGGCACATCAACGACCCCTGCGGTTGGCGAGTCCGGGCCGATCGTGGTTTCCCTTGGCGACATGCCGAATGGATCGACGGCTGTAATCACGATCGCCTGCGTCGTGACCGCCGGCGATGGCGAGTCCGTCACGACAGCGGCGTCGCTCTCTACGCTGACGACCGATCCGGATCCAGCCAACAACGCTGTTTCGTCCCAGGCGGTCGTCGCGATCACGGCGCTGCAGTCCGACGTCTCGGCGACGGTCACGCTCGATCCACAAGAAGTGGTCTCTGGCTCCGAGTCGATCATCACGATCGACATCGCAAACGCCGGACCGGATCCAGCCACCGATGTCGTGATGACACAGACGCTGCCTCCGGGAACTTTCCTGCGCGCAGTCGAGGTATCGCAGGGAACCTTCACTGCTCCAGCCCCCGGCAGCGGAGGGACGGTACGCGCGCAGATCGGCGGCCTGATCGTGGGGGGTCGCGCCACGGTCCGCATTGCCGTACAGGTCACGGCAACGACGGGTTCGTCGTTGCTCATCACCGCTATAACCAGCAGCTCTTCGTCCGATCCGGATCCATTCAACAACACGAGTCTCGAGGAGATCGGCGTCCGTGAAGGCGAAAGAGTTATCCTCGACTGGTTGCCTCCGGACTTCGGCGAGACGGTTCCCTTCCCGCCACCGCGATCGTTGACGATCATGCGGATTAGAAAGGACTCTCTACCGACGGTGCCGGTCCGGCGAACAGCCATTCTGGCCGCTCCGCGCGAGCCGCGCGCGACGCTCGTGGGTTACAACATCTATCGCACGAACCAGCCCGGGACCTTGCCGGTCCCAGGCAACTTCTTCACGCAGGTGCCGTCGAACTCGACGACGATCACGATTCCAACGTCTCCCGGAGGATCGTTCTTCGTGGTGACGGCGCAGTACGATACCGGCGAGAGCGGCCCGACGAACGAGGCCAGTGGCAACGTCCCGGCTGCCGAGATCGAGCGGGTCGACGTGAAGAACACCAAGATCGTTGCGACGGGCACCGGGTTCTCCGACGAGGTTCAGGTGTTCATCGATGGGATTCCGTTCGTGAAGACCGCCAAGGTAAAGAAGGAAGCGACGAGGGTCGTCCAGAAGGGCAATCTCATTACCGGTCAGACAATCGCGCAGTATGTCGCCAGTCGAGGCGGAGTGGTCGTCGTTAGCTTCCGAAACAGCAACGGAGGGATTGCGACGTACCGCGTCGGAGAATGAGCGAGTACCCCGAGCGTTACTGAGGGCCGCGAGCGTCAGAACCGCGAGCGGTAGCGAGCCGGCCTGAGGACGATTGAAGGACTCGCGGCTTGAAAGACAGAAAAACTCTCGACTTGCGGTGACACGCGGGCCTGCACGTGTTGTAGGCGTGGTTCACGCGAGTCGTAAGAGTGTATGCCGGCCGGCTCGCTACCGCTCGCGGTTCTGCCGCATTGGGAGTGCGATTCGGTGATCGGCTGACACGTGAGCGCGCGAGAGGGATTCGGGCCGTCGTGCGTCTCTCGCGTGCGGACAGCCCGTCCGCTGAACCGACCTCTCCGCGACCGGAGTGCCCGAATGTTCCATCGCCGACTCTCCAGCTTCTTCCAGCTCGCCAATCACTTACCGCCCTGCCGGGAAATACGACTCGCCGCGATCGCGTTGTGCCCGCTTTTCCTCTTCGCCGGCGCGGCATCTGCCCAGAACCTGACCGCCGACTATCGGTTCGAGGGCACGCGTGCCTCCTCGGTCGGGAGCGCACCGGCGCTCACGGACCTCGGCGCGAATGAGTTCGCGACCGAGACCGTCGACGGCGTCTCGCGAACGGTCCTGCGCTTCGAACAGAACGACGGACTGGTGCTGACGCCGGTCGCGGGCGTGCTGCCGTCAGGTCGCTACACGATCGTGATGCTGTTTCGTTTCGACCGCGTCGACGGCTTCCGCCGCACTGTGGATTTCCGCAATGGTACGAGCGACGAGGGCGCCTACGTCCACGATGGTCGCCTCAAGCACAGCAACGATCCGCCGAACATCGCGCCGGATGAGTTCGTCCAGGTCGTCTACACTCGCGATGGCAGCACGGTGAGTCAGCGAGGTTATGTCGACGGAGAACTGACCGTCGACGGGCGCGAGGACCCCGTGTTCGACTTCGCTCTCACAGGCACCACTTTGCGCTTTTTCCGCGACGACAACGAGTTTCCGAACGAAGCCTCGTCGGGAGCCATCGCCCGGCTTCGGATCTACGACGGGCCGCTCACCGAGAGCCAGGTCGCATTGCTCGACAGTTTGCCGGCCGACGGAGCCGATCTCGCCATTGCGTTCGAAGGGCTCGCGCCCGAGGCGGGCTCGGGTTCGCTGTATGTCTACACGGCCCGCGTCACGAACACGTCGCCCGCTGCACCGCCGTTCGGAATGAACGCCAACGGAGTTGAGGTTTCCATGCACACGCCGATCGGTACCGAGTTTGCGCTTGCGGAGACGACCCAGGGTTCGGCCTCGGGGCCGCCGACGGGAGAAGCTGGAGAAGCCACCATTTCCATCGGGACCCTCTCACCGGGGGCGTCCGCATTGGTGACGGTCATAGTCAACGTCTCTGCCGCGCCGGGACAGTCGCTACCGTCGTCGATCTCCGTATCGAGCGACGATGGCGATACGGACCCGTCGAACAACGAAGCCGTCGCATCGGTGCCGGTTCGCGAGAGCGGAAACGCCACGGTCACGTGGGAAGAGCCTCCGCCGCCCGGACTCGGCGATCTGCTGCCAGCGCCACGGAGACTCGTCGTCGAGTCGACGGAAGGGTCTACGTCGCGGGCTTTCGGTTCATCGCCCGTGCGAGGTTACAACGTGTACCGGTCGAACAAGCCGGGAGTGGTTCCATCGCCTGGCGCCCTGTTGACGTCGATTCCCCCGGGTCAGACCTCGACGAACGCTCCCGTCGCGCCGGGCGGGACGTTCTTCGTCGTCACGGCCGTCTATGACGACGGCGAGAGCGCGCCTTCCAATGAAGGAAGTGCCGAGGTTCCGGCGGCGGCGATTGCGAGGGTGAAGGTGACGTCGGCAAAGGTGACATTGACTGGGACTGATTTCACCGACGCGGTCACCGTGTTCGTCGACGGCATTCCGTTCGTCTCACCGGCCACCGTAAAGAAGAACAACTCGAAGGTCGTCCAGAAGGGCTTGCTCGTCACGGGCCAGACGCTCGGTCAATATCTGGCGGCGTATCCGGCCGTGCTCATCAGCGTGCGCAACAGCAACGGAGGAATTGCGACGCGGAGGTTCCCGGAGTAGGCGGCGACGGCGATGGTCTGATTGGACGGGCCGAGATTGGCCCAGAACCCCGACGCAACACTGAGCGTGGATCGGTCGAGTTGGTGGTGGCGGACGCAATCGGATGCGGCATGCGGTACAACCACATTGCGGGAGATGCAAAGCCGGCCGCTCACTGCGTTCGCGGTTCTGGGACGTGCGGTTGGGAAGGCGGTCCCGGCCGGCGATGGTCCGCTTCTGTAGGGTCTCATCCCTCCGCGGCTTCAAACAGGGCGTCAAACAGCACCCGCGGGTCCCTGCGAGCGCAACCGACGGCCCGATTGAGAATCGCGTCCAGGGAGAGCTCACGCTTCGCCCGAAGCTCCAGCTCGCGGGCCGCGCGTTTCTGGCGCGCGGCGTCGCGGTCGACTGCCTTCACTAGTCTCGGCCCTTGAGCCGCTTCCGGCCCGTGCGGACTCTTCGCTTCAGATTTGATCGTCGCATTCATGCGTTGGTCACCTCGAGCGCCGGATAATCGATGTAGCCGCGCTCTCCTCCCGAGTAAAAAAGTGCAGGATCGGGCTTTGCGAGCGCCGCACCTGTTGCGAACCGCTCCGGCAGATCCGGGTTCGCGATGAACGGCACTCCGAACGCGACGAGATCGGCCTCGCCACGTGCGATTACTGCCTCACCCGACGCCTTGTCGTAGCCGCCGTTCGCAATGATCGGTCCGTGGAATAGACGTCGCAGGTGCGGCGTGAGCCGCTCTGCCTCCACCGCCGTCTTCGCCATCGGTCCGGCAATCGCTTCAATCAGGTGGAGGTATGCGAGGTTGTACCGCGCCAGTTTATCGACTGCGTATGAGAAGGTCGCCGCACGATCGCTGTCACCCATGCTGTTGAACGTCCCGCGCGGCGAGAGCCGTAAGCCCACGCGGTTCGCGCCCCAAACGTCGACGACCGCCTCGGTGACTTCGAGCATGAACCTCGCCCGGTTCTCGACCGGGCCGCCGTAGGCGTCCGTTCGATGGTTCGAGTTGTCCTGCAGGAACTGATCGATGAGGTAGCCGTTCGCCGCGTGGATCTCGACGCCGTCGAAGCCGGCCTGTCTGGCCATTCGAGCGCCGTGCGCGTACTCCTCGACGATGCCGGCTATCTCGGACGTCTCGAGCGCCCGAGGGGTCACGAATGGTTTCAGCCCCTCGTACGTGAAGACCTCGCCATCAGGCGCTATGGCCGACGGAGCGACCGGCAGGTCGCCGTTCGGTTGAAGTGACGGATGCGAGATCCGCCCAACGTGCCAGAGCTGGAGGAAGATCTTGCCACCACGGTCGTGGACTGCATTCGTCACGCCTCGCCAGCCTTCGACCTGGGCCTCGGTGTGAATGCCCGGAGTTCCCGGATACCCGATGCCGCGTTCCGAAACCTGGCTCGCCTCCGTCACGATCAGCCCAGCTGAGGTGCGCTGCGCGTAATACGTCGCGTTCATCTCGGTTGGCGCCAGTCCCGCTCCGGCCCGGTTGCGAGTCATTGGCGCCATCACGATCCGGTTCTTCAACTCGACAGCTCCGATTCGCACCGGAGTCGTGAGGTTCTGCGTTTCGCTTGTCATCACGGTGTCCTTTCGTTCGAATGCCTGTATTTCTCTAGATGAACTGTACGTAGCCAGAACAGTTCAGAGATGTACGATCTGCGCAAATTTTTTTAGCTGCTGCACGGCCCGGCCGACAGAACGGTCAGGAATCGCTCTACCGTCTGCCGCTCGTCGGCAGCGAGCCCGGCAAAGAGTGTCGAATCAACAGCTTGCATCACCTGAGCCCCAACGACCGATCGCTCTCGACCCAGATCGGTGATTGATGCGAGGACACTTCGACGATCGTTGGGATCGTCGACTCTCGCCACCAGCCCCTCGGTTTCGAGACGATCGACGAGCTGTGTGACATTCGACTTCACGCAGGCGAGCTTCGCGGCCAGGCGGCTCAAGGGGAGCGGCTCGCCGGCTTCGAGAAGTATCGCGAGCACGTTGAGCTTCGACAGAGACAGCCCGATCGGCGCGAGCTCGGATTCGAAAGCCGATTCGACACGCTGCGAGGCGTGCAGGATCAGCTTCCACAGGGGCTCCGGGGTCGAAGAGGAAATATCGTTCACAGGCTGAACAATACAAGTCTGAACTGTTCGGGTCAAGAACTTTATTTGCCGGCCGAGCATCAGTACCGCGAGCGGTAGCGAGCGGGCCTGCGGACGGTCGTGTACTTCGCAGATTCGGCGTTGCGGAAGGACCCAGAAGAACGGAACCAGGTGACCGTCCGCGCGCCCGCTCGCTACCGCGCGCGGTTCTGAAGCTTGCGTGATCATTGATTCCACGGACGGGCAGTTCATGACAAACCCACGATCGGCTCAGTAATCTCGACGACGTGCGCAACCTCAGATTCTCCTTGTCCACGATCGCGAAACGCGCGGGACGTTTCAGCGTCGTGGTCGCGGCCTCGCTTGCCCTGGCCGTTGGCTGTCCCGCGTTGTTCATGTGGCTGGCAACTACGCCGGCCCCGGCCATCGACCTTCCGGCCGAGGAGCCATCCTCCCGTCATCGCGTCTTCGTCATGGCGTGGGGCTATCACTCCTCCATATTCGTCGAGCAGCCGGCAGGCTGGCGGCTTGGACCGGAGGGTCACGAAGACGCGCCGATCGTCGAATACGGCTGGGGTGACCGCTCCTTTTTCATGGAGTCGAACTACTGCCCGATCTCACTGTTCAACGCCGCCTTCATTCCAACGCCGACCGTCGTCTACATCAGGGGACACGACCGTCCGCCCAACGAGTTCGTCGTGGGAGGCGAGATTTACGTCCGTGAGTGTTCGGCGGCGGAGTTGCGACGTCTCGTCGCGATTCTCGAGTCGCAGATGGCACGCGCCGCCGACGGCACTCGTCCGAAACCATTCCCGCCGACCGCCGAATACGGCGGGCGGTTCTATCCCGGCCGCGAGTACTACGTAATCTGGTGGAACTGCAACGAATGGACGGTGAGGATGCTGCGCGACGCCGAAATGGCTTCATCCTCCGCATTCGTCGTACTGAAAGACCAGGTTGGCGGCAGGTTAGTCGGTTTTGCGCCTGCTCGTCGGACCGGCGGATAGCTGCGGAACGGTACCTCCGGCTATTCGACTGATTCCGGCACGAACCGCCCCCTTCATTCCCGCCATTCCCGGGCAGGATCGGCCATTCACCGTCCGTATCCGACCGTTCATCGAAATACGGTCCCACGGTCTTCGCATCATCCCTAGACTCAAAGGCTTGGGGATTTGGAGGGGACCTGACGATGGAGTTTGTGAACACGTTTCGGACCGGGGCTGCGGTTTCGCACCCGTCAAGGCTCGCCACGCTCGTGCTTGCCGTTCTCGTCGCCGCCGCGCCAGTAAGCGCTCGAGCCGAGTCGGCCAATGTCGGAACCGGTGACGGGTCTATCAGCGGAATCGTCACCATAGGCGACGACAAGCGCCCGGTCGAACACGCGCGTGTGACCATCTCACCCGGCGGGACAACCGTCTTCACGGAAGCCGACGGACACTTCGCCTTCACCGGACTCGCCGCCGGCCGCTACACCGTAGTCGCCCACATAGAGCGCATCGACGACCGCGCCATCGAAGTCGTCGTCACTGAAAACACCACCGAGTCCGTCGAGATCAACCTGCTTGTCAGCGGAATTCGCGAAGAGGTCACGGTCACCGCCAGCGGTCAGGAAGAGATCACGTCGAACTCGATCCAGGCCGTGACGGTCATCGGGTCCGATCAGCTCGCGACCCGCAATCCCGTATCCCTCGGCGAAGCCCTCGACCACGAGCTGGGCATCGCGAAGCGCAGTTACGGCCCCGGAAACGCGCGGCCGGTCGTCCGCGGGTTCGACGGCGATCGCGTGCTCATCCTCCAGGACGGCATGAAGATCGGTGCGCTCGGATTCCAGTCCGGCGATCACTCCGAGCCGGTCGACGTCCTCGGCCTCGAACGCATCGAGATAGTCCGCGGTCCGGCCACACTTCTTTATGGCTCGAGCGCGATCGGTGGCGTCGTGAACGCCGTCCAGGGTCACGAGACGGCACAACCGGGAGTGCGCGGCTACCTGACCGGAGTGCTCAGCTCGAACAACAGTCAGGCGAGCGGCAACGGCGGCGTCGAATTCGGAACCCAGAACTGGCTGTTCTACTTCGGAGGCGGCGGCAACAGCGTCGACGACTACGAAACGCCGCTCGGGACGGTCCCGAATTCCTACGTGACTGGCGGCGGCGTGACGGTAGGGGGCGGATGGTACGGCGCGAAGGGATGGATCAACGGGGGCTACGTCTTCGACCGGCGCGAATACGGCGTGCCGTACGACACGGCCGAGGAAGATCCGGAGATCGTATTCCTCGACCCCCGGCGCCATTCGCTTGCCGTGCGCGGCGGATTCCGGGATACGGGCGCCTTCATCGATGCCGGGAGATTCTCGTTCCAGGTCAACGACTACCGTCACGCAGAGCGCGACGGGGCAACCGGCGAGATCGGCACGCTCTTCAACAATGATGTCGTTGTCTATCGAGGTGTCGTGGACCACGCGCGACGCGGCATTTTCACTGGCAGCTTCGGAGTCGAGGGCTCGCATCGCGACTACGAATCGATCGGAGCCGAGGCACTCGCGCCGCCGACCACTCAGAACCAGTTCGCGGTCTTTGGCCTCGAGACGCTGGACTTCGAGCGAGCCGTGCTTCAGCTGGGCGGTCGCATCGAGCGAAACGCCTACGACTCGATGACACGCGAGGATCGCAGCTTCACGGGTTTCTCCGGTGCCATTGGGGTACGCGTGCCTCTGCCGCGAGACTTCTCCGTCGTCGCAAATTTCTCGTCTAGCTATCGAGCGCCGGCGCTCGAGGAGCTCTACAACTTCGGTCCCCACCCTGGAAACCTCGCATTCGAGATTGGCGACGTGGACCTCGAGCGAGAACGCTCGACCGGCTTCGATGTCGGGGTTCGCCACGCGTCAGGACGAGTCAGGTTCGAGGCGAATGCCTACGTGTACCGGATCTCCAACTTCATCTACCTCGCGCCGACCGACGAAGTGGAAGATGGATTCGTCGTCGCGAACTTCGCGGGAGCCGACAGCCGATTCGCGGGGTTCGAAGCGAAGGCCGACATCGAACTTCACGAATACTTCAATCTCGGACTCGGACTCGACTACACGAGAGCCGAGATTCGAGACACAGAAACGCCGCTCCCCAGGATTCCGCCGCTGCGCGGCCGCGCCGCACTCGACTTCCTCTACAAGGGCTTCCGGGTCACGCCGGAGGTGATTTTCTCGGATCGTCAGGATCGCGTGTTCACTTTCGAAACCGAGACGGCGGGATATGCGACGTTCCAGCTTGGCGCCGGGTACACATGGGTCGGCTCGCACGTCGCGCACGTAGTTTCGGTCGAGGGCTTCAACCTCACCGATCGGCTGTACCGGAACCATCTGTCGTTCATCAAGAACATCGCGCCAGAGACAGGCCGCGGAGTCCGGATCGCATACACGTTCAAGTTCTTCTAGTGCCGGACTGCGAGAGGCCCCAATTCCCTCGTCCATGGCCGGTCACCGGCGCCGCGCCTATACTCGCGCGATGCGGTTCCTTCACACCTCGGACATTCACCTCGGAAAGACCTGGTCGGGATCCCCGGCATCCGCCGAGCGATCGCGGGACTTTGCCGTCGTGCTCTCCTCGATTCTGACGAGAGCCATGGAGGAGAACGTCGACGCCGTCGTCATCGCCGGCGACCTCTTCCACGACGCCGAAGTCCAGCCGCGCGTCTTCGCCGAAGCAGTCGCCACTTTCGCGCCGCTTCGCGACGCAGGCATCCCGGTGCTCATAGTGGAGGGCAACCACGACTGGATCCATCGCAGAGATCGTCGATCCTGGATCGAAGCTCTCGCCGAGATGGGGTATGTCACGTTGCTCCGACCCGAGTCGGACCTCGACGGCGCCCTGACGTTTCCCGAATGGTCGCCTGAGACTCGCTCCGGCGGACGGATCGAGCTCGGCGGCGTGACGTTCTTCGGCGTCGGCTACTTCGGCGCCTATGCCGGCACGCAAGTTCCCCGCATCGTCGACGCCGCCTTCGAGGCCGCTCCGTCTTCCCGGCGCGCGCTCCTCTTCCACGTCGGCGTTCGGACCTACAGCCCCAACGAAGTCGGCTGCATGTCGATCGAGGAGGCGCTTCCGCTTGCCGACGCCTTTGGCTACGTCGCGCTCGGACACGGCCACAAACCCTACGTGATCGAACGCGACGGCGTGCCGTTCGCCTTCAATCCGGGATCGCCGGAATGTGTGAACTTCGGCGAGGAGACCTATCGACCCAAAGGTGCCAACCTCGTCACGTGGGACGACGGCTGCGCCCCCATCATCGAACACATCCCGACGTCGCCGCGCCCGATGTTCAACGTGCGGGTCGACGCAACCGGCGCGGCTCACCCCGACGACGCCGCGGGTCGCATCGCCTCGGCTCTCGCGACATCAATTGCCGCGACCGACGCTGTCGACGACCGGCGTCCCGTTGTCCGCGTGCGCGTCGGCGGGCGCGTCGGCTTCCGTCCAATCGAGCTCACGCGCGAGCGCATCGGCGCAGCGGTTTCGGAGTCCGTCCTGCCGCTTCACGTCGAGGTGGACAACACGCTGCAGCTCGCCCGCGCTGACCGCTCCTCCGACAGCGCAGCCGAGCTCGTCGATGTCGAGCAATCCGTCGTAACGGAGCTGTGGGCAGAACAATCCGCTTGGGCCGGCCAGGCCGGCGCCATGGCGCTGATCACCGTCGATCTGAAGCGACGACTGCTCGATGGATCTGCCGACGCCGCCGAACTGTTCGAGTTCTTCCATCGTGCCCTGCACGACAACTCATCGGTCGAATCCGAATGAAGATCACCCGGGTCGAGCTCTCGAACATAAAGCCGTTTGCCGAGCGCGCGTTCGACTTCGCGGACGGCGTCAACGTTCTAAGCGGACCGAATGGCAGCGGCAAGAGCACCGTCTTCGAAGCCATCGGCTACGCGCTGTTTGGCGTGAAGGCCAGTGATTTCATCGGGAGCGCCGACCGCTTCGTCCGTAAGGGATTCAAGACGGGAACCGTGCGCGTTGCGTTCACGGCCGTCGACGGTGCGGATTACCAGGTCGAGCGCAAGGTCGGCGCGGCCTCGAGCTGGCACCTCTTCCAGGTGTCTCCCGACGGTCTGCGTGCCGTCGAAACGAAGGGCAACGACGAAACCGAGGCCGCTCTTACCCGCCTGCTCGGTCTCTCTCACAGCAGATCCCTGGGCGTGCAGTTCACGACCATCATCGGTCCGCCGCAGGCGCGATTCGATGGGGCATTCGGCGCAACCGGAAAACCCCGGATGGACGAATTCGACCGCATTCTGGGCATCAGCGCGTGGACCGAGGCGAACTCGAAGGCGCTCGGCATCGACAACGAAGCCAAGGGCCGTATCAGGCTGGGCGAAGAGCGCTCGACGTCGCTCGGCGAACGAACGGCGAAGTTCGACGAAGTCGTCATCGCACTCCAGGCGACGACGAACGCCCGTGATGCACTGACAGCCGAGCTGGCGGCATCCGAAAGGTCGCTGACCGAGGTCGCAGCGCTCATCGTTACTCTCGAGGCCGCGCAGGCACTGGCGTCGGAACGGCGCTCGGCCGCCGAAGCCGCCGGCGCTGCGTTCGCGCTCGCGACGGAACGTGCCGTGATTGCGCGACGAGACCACGACGAGTCGGTCGAGGCAGTCGTCATATGCAACCGGACCAGGGACGAATTCGAGGCGCACGTCTCCGCGGCGAAGGCTCTCGCCGCCCTCGACGAAGAACGCAGGGAACGGGACAGGTTGAGTCGCCACAAAAATGACCTCGACGCCGACATCGCAAGAACCGAAGTCGAGGCGACGGCCGCTATCACCAACGCCTCGACCGAGCTCGAGCGTCTCGAGTCGGATCGTGCTGTGGAAATCCAGGCCCTCTCGGTCGCCGAGTCCGATCTCGATCTCATCGCTACGAGCCTGGAGAAAACCCGCGCCGTGGATCTTGCCGCATCGCGATGGGTCTCTGCGTTCGCGGGACTGTCGTCACCGGCGGTCGCGGTATCTGTTGCACATCGCGCCACTGCCAATCTCGTCGACGCATATACGGAGGTTTCGCTTCTTCGCAGTGAGGTTGCCGGACGCGAGGAGGTCGCCTCGAAAGTGGCCCGCTCGACGAAGTCTCTCGAGCGAGCGACAGCCGCGGTCATCACCGTCGCCTCGATCGATGCGCAGCTCGAACGCTTCCGGCACGACGTGGTTTCACTGTCGTCTGGCCACTGCCCGATCCTCGATGAGTCGTGTCTCAACCTGGCTGGATCCGTCGAGACCGGTAACGAGCCCGGCGTGCTGCCGGAGCCCCTTGCGCGGCGCATCGCCCTGGCAGAGGCCGCGCGGGAACGGGCCGTCCAGGAAAAGCTTGTGACCGAACTGGAGGCGGCCCAGCACTCGAAGGCGCTCCAGCAGCTTGCCGTCCTCGACGCGGCCGCGATTCGGCTCGGGAAGGTCGAGGCCGACTTCCAGCGGCGCTGCGAGTCGGCGACCGTTGCGCTCGACGGCGTGGTTGCTTCGCAACGGGATTCCGCAATTCGATCGTGGCTCCACGAAGCTTCCGCGGACCTGGACACTGACCCGGTTGCGGATGCTGTCGCGCGCCTGGAGGCCGTCGGAGTGCCGGCATTCCCGCGGCTTTCACTCGTTTCTGCGCAAGGCACTGAAGCCATCGATGATGAGCACCCGCTCGCGTCCGCAGTGGCCGCTCTGGGCGAAGCGGAGCGGGAGCTCACCGCAGCGTGGCGCGCCGTCGGCGAAGCAGCGTCGAGTGTTCGAGCCAGGGTCTCGCACGAACTGTCCAGACTCGAGGAACGTCACCGCTCGATCGCGATGACCATCGACTCCACGAAGGAGCGCCTCCGCGCCGCGTCCGATCGCATCGTTACGTATCGTGAATCCCTTACCGACGCCGAACGGCGACTTTCCGGTCTCGGGCCCAAACGGCAGCAGGCCGTTGAGACTGCCGAGGCCTTGGCCGCGTTTCACGACCTGGACGAACGAATCGAGTCGGCACGGACTCTGCTGGCGGCGTCTCGCGACGGCCACAACCGCTTCCAGCAGAACGAACCGCGGGCGATCCAGCACGACGCCTTGAAAACACTGCTCGCGGCTGCCGACGGCGCACGTGCCGCTGCCGAAAGCGCCCTGAGCGAAGCACACGCCTCGGCCGCCACCGCCGCCGCTGCCTTCGATCCAGCCGCGCTCGCAGCGGCACGTGAGAGCGAGAAGCAACTCGCCGCCGCCCGCTCCGGTCAGCACGCCAGACTTGCAGCCGCCGTCGTCGAGCTCGAACGACTCTCCGGAGAACGCGACGTGCTCGCTCGGATGCGAGACGAGAAGCGGGCCATTGATCGCGAACTCGTACTTCTGCGGAAAACACACGCGGCGATCGCGTCGATGAGGAGTGCGGTGATGGCGAAAGTGCCGACACGCCTCGCATCGAGAATCCGGGACGACGTCTCGATCCACGCGGATCGAATCTACCGGCGTATTTCGGGCTCCGACGAGGAGCTTCGCTGGGGCGACGACTATCAGATCCAGCTTGTCGACATGGCGACGAACGCGAAAGGCGAACTGGTCGAACGAATTCGAAGTGACAGCCAGCTCTCGGGCGGCCAGAAAATGACCGCCGTCATTGCCCTGCGACTGGCGCTGCTCCAGATGACGAGGTCGTCGCTCGGCTTTTTCGACGAACCGACGTCGAATCTGGATGCCGAGCGTCGCGCGCGACTGGCAGATGCGTTCCGCGATCTCGGCGAGGGCCGCGACGAAAGCGGCGGCGGCCGTTGGTACGGTCAGCTCTTCCTGATCTCGCACGACGCTGCGTTCACGGAGATCACCGACCACACGACGTGGCTCGATGCAGTTGATTCATCGCCAGGGGCGTCAATAGATCAGCCGGGATAACTACCGTCCGACCGACCCGTCATTGCCCGCTCCCCG
>CAZXLQ010000026.1:0-28035 GCA_964641945.1 uncultured Clostridia bacterium | reverse complement strand
GACGCTCGCTACAGCTCGCGGCTCAAAAAACGGGGACCACCGTACCACGTAGCGAGCGTCCCACGGACGGTGACTGATACTGGAGACTCGCTGGTGCGGGAGGACGAAAGTGGACGGAGCGGGCGACCGTCCGTGGGATGCTCGCCCGCTCGCGGCAAAAAAAACGGGGACCACACGAGGGGCGCCTGAAACTCGAGCCCCTATTCCTCAGACACCTCGCAGGACGTCACAATCTCGGTCGTCGCGCCGATCATCGCGGAGACCGAACAGTACTTCGTTTCCGAGAGCTCCACGGCGCGAGCAACTGCCTTCGGATCGACGCCTCTGCCGCGGACGCGATGAACGACCTCGATCCGCGTGTAGATGCGAGGATGCTCGTCCCGTCGCGATCCGCGCACCTCGATCTCGTAACTCGTCACGACCTGCCGCTTCTTCTCGAGGATCCCGACCACGTCGGCGCCCATGCAGCCGCCGAGCGCGATGAGGATCAGCTCCATTGGCGTCGGAGACGTCAGTGACTCGTGGGCGAAGCCGGTGACAAGCGCGTGGCCGCTCGGCGACTCCGCCACGAATGCCTCTTTCCCTGCGTAACGCAGATGCGCGATCTTCAGCTCGGGAGTCTGTTCTGTGCTCATGGGAGAAACGCTACCGGTCGCCGAATTCAGAGGCAAGCGTTCCGTGCGATGCGTTGGACACCGCGTGCTGCGTGCGGTAGAGATGTCCAGATCATGAGCTTGTGCGTACACCCATTCGCCTCCCTGGCCGTTGCCCTCGCCCTTCTCGCCCCGCTCGACGGTTACGGCAGACTGCCTGCCGAGCAGGCGTACGACTTCGACGTGCTGATTTCCGGCGGCACGGTATACGACGGCTCCGGCAAGTCTCCCGTTCGCGCCGACGTCGGTGTGCGCGGAGACCGGATCGCATCTGTCGGGAACCTCGCGGGAAAGCGCGCCCGCACGACGATCGACGCGAGTGGGCTCGCGGTTTCGCCGGGCTTCATAAACATGCTCTCGTGGTCGACAGAGTCGCTGCTCGTCGATGGCCGCTCGATCGGAGAGCTGAAGCAGGGGGTTACAACGCAGATCATGGGTGAGGGCTGGTCAATGGGACCGGTCAATGAGCGCATCAGGACGTTCATGCTCTCGCAGCAGTCCGACGTGAAATACGACATTTCGTGGACGACACTACGCGAGTACCTCGAGCTTCTGGAGCGCAAGGGCGTGACGCAAAACGTCGCGTCGTTTGTCGGAGCCACGACGATCCGGCAACACGTCATCGGATTCGAGAACCGTCCGCCTACGGCCGCGGAACTCGAGACCATGAAGGATCTCGTCCGCCGCGAGATGGAGGCGGGGGCCCTTGGCATCGGATCCTCGCTCGTCTATCCACCGGCGTTTTATGCGAAGACGGAAGAGCTCGTGGAGCTCTGCAAGGTCGCGGCGCGATACAAGGGAACCTACATCTCGCACATGCGCAGCGAAGGGACGAAGCTCGTCGAGGGTGTCGAAGAGCTCATCCGGATCAGTCGTGAAGCGAAGATCCCGGCAGAGATCTACCACCTGAAGGCCGCTGGTGCCGAGAACTGGCCGAAGATGGACGCCGTCATTCGCATCATCGAGCAGGCGCGCCGCGACGGCCTTCGCGTGCGAGCCGACATGTACACCTACACGGCGGGTGCGACGAGTCTCGATGCCTCGCTTCCGCCGTGGGCCAGTGAAGGCGGTCCCGAAGCCCTTCGAAAGCGGCTCGCGGACCCGGAGATCCGCGCGCGCATTGCCGCCGAGGTTCGATCGCCCGGGCGAGACTGGGAGAACTTCTATGCAATGGCCGGATCGCCGGACCGGATCGTACTCGTCGGCTTCGCGACCGAGAAGCTGAAGCCCCTGACTGGCAAATCGCTTGCCGAAATCGCCACGATGCGCGGAAGGGACCCTGTCGATACGCTGATCGACCTCCTGCTGGAAGATCGGTCCGGTATCGGCACCGTATATTTCCTGATGTCGGAAGAGAATGTCAGGCGGCAGATTCAGCTTCCTTGGGTGTCGTTCGGCAGCGACGCCGCGTCTATGGCAACCGAGGGAGACTTCCTCAAGTCGAGCACCCATCCGCGCGCGTACGGCAACTTCGCAAGATTGCTCGGGCGGTACGTGCGAGACGAGAAACTCATTCCCCTGGAGGAAGCCATCCGACGCCTGACCAGCCTGCCAGCGACCAATCTAGGGCTCGAAGACCGCGGGATGCTCGAACGTGGGATGTTTGCCGACCTGGTCGTCTTCGATCCGGCGACGATCGCCGACACCGCGACGTTCTCGAATCCACACCAGTACGCCGTCGGCGTGAAGCACGTCTTCGTGAACGGCCGACAGGTTCTTCGCGACGGCGAGGTCACCAGCGCCCGGCCCGGCCGGGCTCTCAAAGGCCGCGGAGCGAAACGCTGACGGCGTCCGGCCGCGCACGCTCACTGAGCCGAGTCGAATCGATGTTCATCAATCCGTATCTCAACCGCGTGGCGATCCGCGACCCTAAACAGTTCGTAGGACGCCGGCGCGAGATCGCGAAGATCTTCTCGCGAATCGGATCGTCGCGACCGCAGTCGATCTCGATCGTAGGCGATCGCCGCATCGGGAAGTCGTCGCTGCTGAACCAGATATTCAACTCGGATGTTCGCGCCTCGCACCTCGACCGCCCAGGGGACTACGTCTTTCTCTTCGTCGATCTGCAGCAGCGTCGTCACATTGCTCCGACGGACCTCTTTCAGGACATCTTCGGCCAGCTCGCCGAATCGCTCGGCGAAGAGGCGATCGCCGGTCTCACGGCTGACTTCGATGGAATGCGAAAGGTCCTGGGCCGTCTCCGCCAGATGGGCCGCAGGCTCATCATTCTCTTCGACGAGTTCGACGCGGTGACGACGAACACGCGATTCGATCTCGATTTCTATTCGTTCCTGCGCGCAGCGGCGAACAACTATGACGTCGCGTACGTCACGAGCTCGGCTCGCGATCTTCAGGAGCTCTGCCACACTGCGCAGATCGCGGATTCGCCGTTCTTCAACATTTTCACCAACGTCTATCTTCGGGCCTTCTCACTGCCGGAGGCTCGTCAGCTGATCACGGAGCCATCGGCAGCGGTCGGCGTGCCGCTCGAGCCGTACGTGGATCAGATCGTGGATCTCGCCGGGGCGTTTCCGTTCTTCCTTCAGATCGCCTGTTCGAGCTTTTTCGAAGCACTGGTGGAAGAAACACCGCCAGATCGAATTCAGCCCGCCGCGGCCGAGCTTTTTCTCGACGAGGCAAGGGGACACTTCCGGTTCATCTGGGAGCACTTCGATGCCGGGCATCGAGATGTCATTCGCACCCTGATGACGGGCGGACACGTCGACGCGCAGAAGAGTCACCTGCTCGAGGATCTCAGGCGCAGCGGCTACGTGACCGACGGCGCGGACGGCCCGCGCGCGTTTTCGTCCGCCTTCGTCGAGGCCATCTCGAGAGCTCTGCCCGGCGGTGCTTCCGAAGCGGCCATCCCTCCGACCGAGAAGTTCGATCCCAGCGATCCCCGTGGCACACCGGGCGCCGGTGGCGATATTGCGCAGCTGCTCGCGGACCAGGGACGCATCGGTAGGTTCGTCATTCGGGAACGCCTCGGAGGCGGCGGAATGGGCGACGTCTACAGCGCCGTCGATTCAGAGCTGACCAGATCCGTTGCCATCAAGGTGCTCGGAATGCGCTACGCCGCTGACCCGGTGTCGAAGCGCCGATTCCTGAGGGAAGCCCAGATGGCGTCGATTCTCAATCACCCGAACATCGCGACGATCTACGAGATCGGCGAGCTCTCGGGCATCCCGTACATCGTGATGGAATATGTCGAAGGCCAGACGCTCACCGACATTCTCGGGTCGAAGGGTCGCCTGCCGATCTCGACCGTCATCGACGTGGGAACACAGATGGCATCGGCACTCGAAGAAGCCCACGAGAAAGGCGTCGTCCATCGCGACATCAAGTCGTCGAACATCATTCTCACGTCGCGCGGATCCGTGAAGATCCTCGACTTTGGACTGGCCAAGCCGCTGCCGCTCGCCGACAAGATGCGTCAGAAGGTCTCTGACATCACCGAGCCGGGAGTGCTCATCGGCACGATTACCTACATGTCTCCGGAACAGGCCAGCGGGAAGGGAGAGGTTACGCATCTGTCGGATATCTTCTCGCTCGGGGTCGTCCTCTACGAGATGACGACCGGCGTGTTGCCGTTCGACGCCGACACCTATTTCCAGATCATCAGCAAGATCACAGGAACCGCGGCGAAGCCTATCGCGGAACTCCGGCCTGACGCTCCTCCTCAGCTGGCGGCGATCATCGATCGGATGATGGCGAAGGACCTCAGTCGGCGTTTTCCATCCGCCAGGGCTCTCGAACGCGAGTTCAAGCTGCTCGCGCTCGTTCAGGGACAGTAGCCAGAATCGAATCCGGGAGGAGTAGTGCTTCGGCCGATCGACATTGCCACAGCTGAAACGGCGACCTTCCTTCTGGAGTGGCTCGGTGACACCCATTGTCGCGTTCTCGAGGTCGGCGCAGGTGGCGGACATGTTGCCGAGCTGCTCGGGCACCGCGGCCACGAGGTCGTTGCGATAGACACCGATGCCGAATCCGTTGCGCGGGCCCGAGCTCGCGGTGTCGATGCGCGTGAGGCGAGGTGGCCGGATTTCACTTCCGGACCTTTCGACGCGGTCGTCTTCACACGATCGCTGCATCACATCGACGACCTCGAGGGCGCCGTCGCGCGTGCGTGCGAACTGGTCGTCCCGAGAGGGCTCGTCATCGTCGAAGACTTCGCGTTCGAAGCTCTGGACGACGCGATGGTCGGCTGGTTTCGCGATCATCTCCGCGTGATAGAGGCGGCGACCGATCTCGACGCCCCGATTGACTCGTTCGTGGCTCGCGTGCTGGCCGGCGGAAAAGCCGCCGCGATTCGCTCTGTCGAACCCCACCGCGACCTGCATTCCTGGACCCGGATGCTCGACGCGCTGACGGAGCGATTGTCGCCGGTCGACGCGAGATCCGCGCCGTATTTCTATCGGTACCTCATTCGCATCGCACCGGATCGGGCTGATCTGGCGGGCGTCGTCGGTGCGCTGCTCGAGGCGGAGTTGGCGGCTGCGGCTCGCGGGTGGATTCTGCCGTTCGGGCGGCGGTTCGTTGGTCGCCGGCCGACAACGTGACGAACTTCGAGGCGAATCGGGTCGTACGGGCCAGCACATCCTGAACCGTCTGACTGGAGGTCCTCTTCGTGCATCGACGTACCGTTTCGTTCGGCAGTCGCGCGACTGCCCTGATTCTACTGACCCTCTGTGCCCTTTCGACGCCGGCGATTGCCGTGGCCGGCACACCGGCTCCGACTCTCGACTCCGAGATAGACGCCATGCTCTCGGCGGCCTTTCCGGCCGATGCGCCGGGTGCGGCCGTCATCGTCGTGAAGGATGGCAGCGTCGTTTACCGAAAGGGGTTTGGACGCGCGAACCTCGAGCTGCAGGTCCCGATTCGTCCGGAGAACGTCTTCGAAATTGGATCCGTGACGAAGCAGTTCACCGCCGTTGCGGTGATGATGCTCGTAGAGGAAGGCAAGCTCGCCCTCGATGACGACGTGCGGAAGCACATTCCCGATTTTCCCGACAAGGGCGTGAAGATCACGGTCGAACATCTGCTCACCCACACATCCGGCGTGCCCAGTTACACGGGTCTTCCCGCATGGCTGAAGCTGTGGCGGCAGGACATGTCGCCGGCCGAGATCCTTGCGCTGACGAAGGACCTTCCGCTCGAGTTCCCGCCCGGAACCGAGTTCAGGTACAACAACACGGGCTACACGATGCTCGGCATGGTGATCGAGAAAGCATCGGGGATGAGCTACGGAGACTTTGTCGCCAGGCGCATCTTCGAACCATGCGGCATGCGCAGCAGCTTGTACGGCAGCAAGCAGGCGCTCATCGCAAATCGGGCCTTCGGCTACACACGCGGCGAGAAGGGCTGGGAAAACGCCGCGTACCTCAGCATGACGCAGCCGTATGCGGCCGGGTCGCTGATGTCGACGGTTGACGACCTTGCAGCGTGGGATCGGGCCGTATCGGGTGGAAAACTGCTTTCGAAGGCATCGTGGGACCGTGTCTTCACGCCCTACAAGCTGGCGAACGGCGAGTCGACCGGATACAGCTACGGATGGGGTATTGCGACCTTCGACAATCACCGGGTCGTACGGCACAACGGAGGCATCTCGGGGTATGTCTCGGAAGTGCTCCGGATGCCCGACGACAGAGTCTTCGTCGCGATGCTGACTAACAGTGACACGCCCCCTGTCGACACGGGCTTCGTCGTCACGAAGATCGCAGCCGCAGCCATTGGCAAGCCCTATCGCGAACCGGCTGCAGTCACGCTCGACGAAAAGGCGCTCGACGCGCTCGTCGGCGTCTACGACGTCGACGCGACGACCACACGGACCGTTACGCGCGAGGGGACGCGGCTTTTCACGCAGCGGTCGGGGAGGCCGAAGCTCGAGGTCTTCGCGGCTTCTCCGAACGAGCTCTTCTATCGCGATTCATTCACGAGGATCACGATCGAGCGTGATGCGGCCGGAGTGGTGACCGGGATGGTGATGCGGACAGTGGAAGGACCGGAACAGCGTGCCGTTCGGACGAACAAGCCGATTCCGGCGGAGACCGTCGCCATCACCGTCGATCCGGCTGTGCTCGTGAAGTACGTTGGCGTATATGAAATCGCCCCGACGTTTGCGATTGAAGTGACGGCGGAGGGAGGACAGCTCTTCGCGCAGGCAACTGGACAACCGAAGTTCGAGCTCTTTGCGAAAACACCGACGGAGTTTTTCCTGAAGGTTGTCGACGCCCGGGTGGTGTTCAGCACGGCGGCAGACGGCGCGGTGTCTGGGCTCACGCTCCATCAGGGCGGTCGCGAAATACCGGGAAGGAAGATCCGCTGACGCGCTACTGCTGGCCGTGACTCGACCCGGAGCGGGGCGACAGCGGATGCGGTCGCATCGCTTGGACTGACGATGCGACCGCTCCGCGGTCGGACCGAGGTGGGCGGCGGTACCGCGGGTCGCGTGTGCTCGTTGCACTCGCCCCCGCGACCCACGGCTATTGCCTTCGACCGCTCCGCGGTCGGAGAGCGCCTTCGGCGACGTGCCGGAATCCTGCAGGGTGGTCGCGAAGTACCCAGAGACGTGGTCGCGCGTTTTCGCGCGATGACACAACGACAGACTGCCAGGAGGCTGACCCGAGCGCTACCGCGCACGGTACTGATGCGTCGAGGGCGCGTCCTCGAGACACGCTCAGGACAAATCTGTGATCTCTACAGACACGACCATAGGTTCGTCACGACCCATCTCGAGGACGGGCGGTCCACGCATCAGTACCGGGCGCGGTAGCGCTCGGGTCGGTCTCTCAGTTGGCCCGCACGTTGTGTCGTCTCGTCCTGTCGGGATCGACCCGAGCGTTACCGCGTCTCTCGTCACCGAGGCGACAACGATGGATTCACGCCGCTTCGGCGCGCGACGTGAGACGTCGATTGACTTCACGGCGCAGATTCTCGTACCCGCGAGCCATGGCCCAACGGTGGTTCCAGCTGAAGATCGGCTTCAGGGCGAACGAGAGTCGGCGCAGCAAGGGCTTCTCGGCGCGCAGCGTCCAGTCGAACCGTACATGCGTGCCTGACGCAACTGGTGTCAGCGTCCAGACTCCCGTGCCGTCGAAGTCACCAGTCGCACGAAGTGCGAACCCGGTCGGCCGGTCGGCGCGCGTCGTCTCGGCAGTCCACTTCAACGTGTAGGGAAGCCAGCCGCGAGTATGCAGGTGGAGGCGCGTGCCGATGGTTTCTCCGTTCGGAGGCCGCTCGGCGCGAGCCGACAGGTAGACCTCGGGCCACCATCGGGGCAGGTCCTCTCCGTCGATCAGGATGTCGTAGATGAGTTCAGCGGGCGCTTCGATCCGCCACTGGGTGACGAATTCGTAGTCGTTCGAGGCCATTTCGAATCCTCCAGAGGTCTTCGGCACGCGCCTGCATCCGGCGCGCACGCGTGCCAACGAAGCTACGGGCGCTCCGGGCAGGGTGGATTGCTTGACCTGCCCAGGTCCGGCGGGTAGTTTGCCGGTGGAGCCGGCCGCACCGGCGAAAGGTCTCGTCGCCTCGATGCGAACCTGCCTCATCTGCAAGCGTGTCTACGATGACGAAGTTTCGTTCTGCGAGGCCGATGGCGCGCAGACGGCTTCCATCATGCCAGGCAGTCGCCTGCTCGACGGCAGGTACGAGATCGACCGGCTGCTCGGCCAGGGCGGCATGGGCGCCGTGTTCGTGGCGACCCAGCACGGTATCGAGCGTCAGGTTGCCGTCAAGCTGATCAATCCGAGCTTCGTCTCGAACGATCAGGCCCTCGAACGCTTCAAGCGCGAGGCCCTGGCAACTGGCCGGGTGAAACATCCGAACGCGATCACGGTCTACGACTTCGGGGTAACAAAGGAAGGTGTGGCCTATCTGGCCATGGAGTACCTTGCCGGAACCAGCCTGCGGGAGGAACTCGCAAAGGTTCGGGTGATGGAGCCGTCGCGTGTCGTCGACATCCTTGGACCCGTCTGTTCGGCGATCGAGTCGGCCCACCGTCAGAACATAGTTCATCGTGACCTGAAGCCGGACAACATATTCCTGGAGGCGCTCGACGACGGTGCAGAGGCGCCGAAGGTGCTCGACTTCGGCATCGCGAAACTGCGATCCGCCCAGGCTGGCGCACCTGACCTGACGGGTGAAGGATCGTCGATCGGAACGCCGGCCTACATGTCGCCCGAGCAGGCGAAGGGACTCCACCTCGATGCGCGTTCAGACGTCTACGCGCTCGGCGTGATCGCGTACGAGATGCTCTCGGGCGCGTTGCCGTTCCAGTCCACGTCCCCGATGGGCTACCTCGTTCAGCACATGATGGAGGCGCCAATCCCTTTGTCGGCCGCCAACCCTCGCATCGCTCCTCAACTCGAGACGGTCGTGATGCAGGCACTTGGAAAGGCACCCGAGGCTCGCCCCCAGAGCGCGCTCGAGTTCGGGCGCGGCCTTGCGGCGGCGCTCGAGGCGTCGAAGGCGCCCAAACCTTCGGCCGCGGCGGGACTTCAGGAGGCCGTGTCGTTTCTTCACACGCTCACGGCGGAGGCTGCGAACGCGACGCGCGGGCTTGCTGCCGGTCCGGGGAAGCTGCTCGGTTGGGCGGTCGGGCTGGCCATGGGTGTCAAGCCGGACGTAGCGTCGGAGGCTTTCGCCGAGCTCGCTCGCGAACTCGTGGCCGCGGCCGCACAACGCATTCCGTACGATGCAGTCCTGCAGGGAGCAAGTCGCTGGGCCGAGCGCCGGCTGGGCATTCCGGGCCTTGCTGCACCCACGGCCGTTCAGCAGACGATCGGCATGTCGATGCGGACGGCGGGTATCGCCCTGTTCTGCGCGCAGCCTGGGCTGCAATGGGTGGCACGAATGCCGTCGGGCTCCGAACTTCCCTTGAGGCTCCAGACGAGCGGCGACGGTGAACCGTTTGCCGAGACTGCGCCCGACGTCTCGAGCTACTTCGTTGGCGATTTGCCGGGGGGCCAGGTCGTTGCGTTGATTGCGCGCGCGAAGGGAAAGGTGGTCTGGAGTGAAAGCGTCGCGCTCGTGGATGGCGGAACGACGCTGGTCCTCTGTGTTCCCGAGCCCGACGCGACAGCGACCCAGAACCCGGAGATGTTCGCGCACCTTTTCGGGACCGTCGAGATTCACGCGTCGGAACCGGGGGCCGAGATATTCGTGGATCAGGGACCCGTGCCGTGGGGCGTTACCGTGGACGGCGGACCGGTGTTGCTCTACTGCGTGATTCCGGGTCGCCATCGGATCAGTATCCGGAAGGAGTTTTACGTCCCGGTCTCGGAAGACGTCGACGTCGAACCGGGTAACCGCTCCGTAGTCCGGGCGGCCCTCGTGCGGGCACAGGCTCGAGCCGAAGTCGTCACGAACCTTCCAGGTGCCACCGTCGAGTTCGTCGGCCCCGAGCCGTCCGGCGATGTCGCGACGCTGACGTCCGGGGAGCCGTGGTCGTTCCGCCCGATCTCACTTCCATCCGGGCGATATCGAGTCAGATCCTCGGCGGTTGGCTACACGCCGTTCGTCGATGAGGTGGCATTGAGGGGCGATGCGGTCCGACGCATCGAGATTTCGTTCCAGCCGGTAGCCTGTCCTCTCTGCGGACAGCCCGCCGGGGTCGATACGTTCACCTGCCCCGGCTGCCATCGCGACAACGTCCACAGTTTTCACCGATTCGACCGTGGGGTGTGCATCGACTGCGCCGCCCGAGCGTCGTTCGATCGCGCCAAGACAGCCGGAACTGTCGACGCGTGGCGGCAGTTCCTCGACGGCTTTCGCAGCGCGAACGTGCACCTCACCCGACAGGCTGAATTCGAGATGCGCTTCCTGCAGGACCAGGCACGTGAAGCCGAGCTCGCGGAACGCGCCGAGCGGTTCGCGGCGCTTGCCGCACGGGGTCAGATGAACGACGTGGTGGCGTCGTGGTCGCGCGTCGTGGCGGAGAGGCCCGGGGACCATGAAGCCCATCTGGCTCTCGCGATGGCACTCGAGGCCATCGGTGACCGGAATGGGGCGCTCTCGGGTATGCGGGCCGCGGCGGATCGGGCTCCGAACGATCCGTTCGTACGTCGCGAGCTCGGGCGGCTGCACGTGGTGTTGCGAAATCCGGGGGAGGCAGTCCGCGAGTACACGACGGCCGTCCAGCTCAAGCCGAACTTCGCCGACGCGCACTTCGAGCTGGCGAGTCTACTGGCAGCGACTGGCCAGATTGATTCGGCGATCGAGGGTTTCCGCGCCGCCGCGGCGTCGAATCCGCAGAACGCCGTGTACCACGAGGGACTCGGCCGCGCGCTCTCGGAGCGGGCACGCCACAGAGAAGCGGGCGAAGCGTTCCGTCAGGCCGCGAACTGTTACCGGTCGAGCGGCAATCTCGAGCGCGCGGCGGCGAACGAGCAGCTCTCGCAGGCCGCGTTCTCGCAGACAGCGATCCACAAGGCCGGCAGGATGATCAAGGGGCTGCTCGAGTGATCGGCACCCGGGCGCAGGACGACGCATGCTGCTGAAGGCCCGGTGGGTACTCCCGGTCCGCGGACCGGTTATCGAGCACGGTGCCGTGCTCGTATCGGGCAATCGTATCGCCGCTGTCGGCCGGGCCGCGTCGCTGGTCGCCGAGGCTGGCGATGCGAAGTTGCGCGACCTCGGGGACGCGGTGCTGATGCCCGGATTCGTCAATGCGCACAGTCATCTCGAACTCACGGTCATGCGCGGGCTGCTCGAGGATTCCGACTTCCGTTCGTGGATCACCAAACTCACGAGGATCAAGCTCGAGCGCATGTCGCGCGAGGACCTCCTCGATTCGGCGAGACTTGGCGCGCTCGAGGCGGTGCGGGGCGGCGTGACCTGCCTCGCGGACACGTGCGATTCGGGAGTCGCTGTCGAAGCGCTCGAGGACGCGGGTCTGCGCGGGGTTGTGTACCAGGAAGTGTTCGGACCGGACCCGGCCCAGTGCGGCGAGAGCATGCAGTCCCTGATCGGAAAACTGGAACGACTCGACGTGGCACGTTCGGCGCCCGACCGGGTTCGGCTCGGCGTTTCGCCGCACGCTCCGTTCACAGTTTCTGCGAAACTCTTCGAAAAGGTCGCCGATCTCTCGATCGCTCGCCAGTTGCCGATGGCCATTCACGCGGCCGAGTCCGAGGCCGAGCGAGCGTTCCTCCGCGATGGCTCCGGTCCGTTCGGCGATCGGTTCCGGGACCGGGGAATCAGCTGGACTCCGCCCGCGACGTCCACGATCGCCTGGCTCGAGATGCTCGGAGTGCTCTCGGCTCGGCCACTGTTGATTCACGCGGTGCAGGCTATACCCGACGACCTCGTGAAGATCGCAATCGCCGGTGCTTCGGTGGTCCACTGTCCGAAGTCGAACGCGAAGCTCGGTCACGGCATCGCGCCCGTCCGCGAGATGTTGGCGCGCGGGCTGCGAGTCGGACTCGGGACCGACAGTGTCGCGTCGAACAATCTCTGCGACATGCTAGACGAAGCCCGATCGGCGGTGATGATGGCCAGGGCGGTTTCGCGCAATGCCGATGCGATGAGCGCGCGGCGGGCGATCGAGATGGCGACGATCGGTGGCGCCGAGGCGATCGGACTGGATTCCGAGACGGGATCCCTGGAGCCCGGAAAACGGGCCGACCTCTGCGCGGTGTCACTCGACGGCCTGCACGCGACGCCGATCCACGACGTCGAGGCGGCGCTGGTTTTCTCGTGCACGGCAAACGACGTGGCCCTGACGGTCGTGGATGGAGTCACCGTCTACGACCGCGAAGCGGGCGGTGCGACGCTTCTCGACGAAACGCGGCTTCGCGCGAGACTTGTCGAGATCGCCCGGATGATTTCAGGCTCGACATCGGGATGAATGCTTGCTGACTCCGACATACCTGTCGATATACACTACGCTCGCTTTTCGTAGAGGAGGCCCCAGACACAATGGCTACCGACATCATCTCGCTGCTCGGCGACAGCGCCGAGTCCCTGCTTTCGCACTCGTGCACGACCGTCAAGGCCGAGCACCTCATCCTCCCCGGTCCTGACTTCGTCGATCGGGTCCTGGTCGGCACGGACCGTCCGGCGAACGTCCTGCGCAACTTCCAGTCTCTGATGGATCACGGACGCCTCGGTGGAACCGGTCACGTGTCGATCCTGCCGGTCGACCAGGGCATCGAGCATTCGGCTGGGGCATCATTCGCGCCGAACCCGATCTACTTCGACCCCGAGAACATCGTGAAGCTCGCCATCGAAGGCGGCTGCAATGGCGTCGCGTCGACGCTGGGTGTTCTCGGCGCCGTAAACCGCAAATACGCGCATCGCATTCCGTTCATCGTCAAGCTCAACCACAACGAGTTCATCTCGTACCCGAACACGTTCGACCAGATCATGTTCGCGTCGGTCGACCAGGCATTCGACATGGGCGCCGTTGCCGTCGGGGCGACGATCTACTTCGGATCGGACGAATCGAATCGGCAGATCGTGGAGGTCTCTGAGGCGTTCCACAGGGCCCACGAGCTCGGTCTCGTGACGATTCTGTGGTGCTACCTTCGGAATCCGGCCTTCAGCACGGCTGAGAAGGACTACCACGTTGCAGCGGATCTGACCGGCCAGGCGAATCACCTCGGAGTCACGATTCAGGCCGACATAATCAAGCAGAAGCTGCCCGAGAACAACGGCGGCTACAACGCGATCAAGGTGGGCAAGACGCACCCGAAGGTGTATTCCGAGCTCACGACGGACCATCCGATCGACCTGTGCAGGTACCAGTTGATGAACTGCTTCATGGGCCGTTCGCCGCTGATCAATTCGGGCGGAGCATCGTCCGGAGAGAGCGATCTTGGCGAGGCCGTCCGCACGGCGGTCATCAACAAGCGCGCAGGCGGAATGGGATTGATCTCCGGCCGCAAGGCGTTCCAGCGTCCGATGGCCGACGGCATTGGCTTGCTGAACGCGATCCAGGACGTTTACCTCTCGAAAGACGTCACCGTCGCATAGGCGGCGTGTGACGATGGTCGTCAGGCGAGGGCGCGAGGCTTGCTTCGCGCCCTCTTCGATTTGCGATCGTTGTTCAAGGAGTGTCGCGAATGTTCGATCCGTCAGCCGCCGCTTCACCTGACTCAGGCATCTTCGGGCTCACCACCTCTCTCGAGGAGAGCCGAGTCGTCGTGGTGCCCGTTCCGTTCGAGGCCACGACATCTTACGGCGGAGGCACATCGAAGGGACCCGCCGCCGTGCTCGCCGCCAGCCGGCAGGTGGATCTGTTCGATGCTTCGACTGGGAGACCCTATGAAGCGGGCATCTTCATGTTGAAGCCGTCGAAGGACATCCGACGCCACAACAGGAAGGCGATGAAGGAGGCGAACGGCATCATCGAGCGGGGCGGCCTGATAGCCGGTGACGATCGCCTGGAACGAAAGCTGGCCAAGGTAAACCGCAGGGGAGAGCGGGTCAACGAAATCGTCGAGGCGACGGTGCGCGACCAGATTCGGGCGGGCAGGCTGGTCGCGACTCTCGGCGGTGATCATTCGGCGCCGTTCGGAGCGATCCTCGCACACGCGGAGGCGTGGCCCGGGCTCGGAATCCTGCACGTCGACGCGCACGCCGACCTGCGGGTTGCGTACGAGGGATTCACCTGGTCGCACGCATCCATCATGTACAACGTTGCGACGAGAATCCCGGGAGTGGCGAAAATCGTCCAGGTCGGGATTCGCGATCTCTCGGAGGAAGAGTTCGATTTTGCTTCCGACTCAGGCGGCCGTGTCGTGATTCACCATCAAGACGATGTGAATCGCCGGCGCTTCAACGGCGAGCCCTGGGCCCACATCGCGAGGGCAATAGTCGATGAACTGCCCGAGTCGGTCTACATTTCGTTCGACATAGACGGGCTGGACCCGGCATTGTGCCCGCATACGGGCACGCCGGTGCCAGGCGGCCTTTTATTTGCCGAGGCCGTAGCGCTGATCGAGGCCGTCGTGGACTCGGGCCGCGCCATCGTCGGTGTGGACCTCTGCGAGATCGCTCCCGGTCCGGCAGGAGACGAGTGGGATGCAAATGTCGGCGCGCGAATGCTCTACAAACTGATCGGGTACGCGCTGAAGTCCCGAGAGGAACTCCAGATGCCGCTTTCGCGACGACCGACGGCGCGGCTGGCTAGCGAATGACCGTTCCGGTGCGGTCCCACCGGGAGTACTTGAAAATGTCGACGAGCAGGCTGCTCGGGCCATTCTTCCGCCGTTCGTGTTCGTTGATCGACCAGTAGACGAACATCGCACGGCCTATGACGTTCTCTCGTGGCACCGTACCCCAGAAGCGGCTGTCCTCGCTGTTGTCGCGATTGTCGCCCATGCAGAAGTATTGGCCTTCGGGAACGGTGAACGGGATATCTCCGCCCGACCGGCCGTTTCCGCCGTGGTAGCCGCGGCTCATGCTCTTCGCTTCACCTGCGTCGAGATCGTCCTCGAACGCGCTCGACGGCGTGTAGTAGGCAGTCCACTGTGCGCCATCGACCGTTCGCGCCGGACCCTCCGGAACCAGGTCCTTCTCGGACTCGCCGATGGCCGGCTCGACGATCACCGAGTTCTCCTTCAGCGGTTCGCCGTTTACGAACACCTGTGTGCCGCGAACGAGCACCTCGTCACCGGGAAGTCCGATCACTCGTTTGACGAAGTTCTGATTCGGATCGACAGGGTACTTGAAGACGATGATGTCGCCGCGCCGGATATCGCGATACGGGAGAACGGCCTCGAGCCAGGACGGATGTGCCGAAAGCATGAACTTGTTAACCATCAGGTGGTCTTCGACCAGGATGGTGTTGAGCATCGAGCCCGTTGGCACCTTGACTGCCATCGTCACGAACGTCATGCCGAACAGCGCCATGATGAAGGTGACGACGATAGATTCGAAGTACTCGCGTACGACCGACTTCTGATGACGATTCGGCTCTTCGACCGTGTCTCGACCGGAAGGATCAGGCCAGGCCGGAGCTTCGGATTCGGTTGACTCAGTGTCGGGATCGACCACGTCGACGGGGCGTTCGGATTCTGGCTGGGTCATGATCGGCGCGCGTTGACGACAACTCCTCGAATACTGATGTCATGCAAAACGGCCGTCATTGTAGCAGAGTTCCGATCCGGTTGATCCGGGGCCGGCGCACGGGCTCGGCGGAGGTGTCACCTTCAGCGGCACCGTACGACCAGTAGACGAACATGGCCCTGCCAATGACGTTCTCGCGAGGAACGGTGCCCCAGAAACGACTGTCCTGACTGTTGTCACGATTGTCGCCCATGCAGAAATACTGGCCTTCGGGCACCGTAAACGGTCGACCGACGCCGACCAGTCCGCCGTCCGCGCTGGCCAGCGTTCCCAGCTCATCTTCGGTCCCGACATCGCGCAGCGAGCTGTAGTAGACGGTGTACGTTGCACCCTCCGACTCGATGGGCTGCCCGTCCGGAACCAGCGGTCCGTCGTGCCCCGGATCGGTGGATCCGATCTTGGTCTCAGGCAGTTCACGGCTGTTGACGTATACGCGCGTGCCGTAGACCTCGAGGGTCTCGCCGGGAAGGGCGATCACGCGCTTCACGTAGAGGGTCTCCGGCTCTGTCGGGTGCCGGAACACGATGATGTCTCCACGGCGAATCGCACGGAAGGGAAGGACTGCCGATAGCCACTCGGGCGTTCCGTAGATCACCCGGTTCACGACGAGATGATCTCCGATCAGGATCGTGTTTAGCATCGAGCCCGTCGGTACGGTCACCGGTTGTGCGAGGAAGGTCTGGGCAAAGAGCCAGATGACGAGAGTCACGAGCATCGACTCGAAGTAGAGTCGAACTGTCGATCGACGATCGTGACGATCGTCGGCCGTTGTGACGTCCGCGGCCTCGCCCGCGACCGGCTCCGGCGCCGTCGGAGTCCCGATCCCGTCCGATACGGCGACGCTCTCGGGCTCGGCGGTCGGTTCGATGATCTGTCGTGGCAGGGAGAGCGGCGGTCGCACAGGGCGCGGTCGCGACACGAACTCGTCGTCCACCGGGGCGATTCGGATATCGATGTCGTCATCCCCGGATGGTGGTTCGCCCGGGCGGTCGGTCATTCCTCGGCCTCCACCGGCTCCTCGTCGATCGAGATGGTCTCGTTCATCAACCGCGTGATTGCGCGCTTTGCGGCCTCCTGTTCGGCACGCTTGATCGACTGGCCTTCGCCACGTGCAAACTGGTCGCCGTCGATGACGACGTCGACGCAGAACGTGCGCCGATGATCGGGACCGATCACATCCGAGATCTGGTACACCGGCACTCGCAGCCCGGACGCCTGCAGGGCTTCCTGAAGCGCCGACTTGTAGTCGGTCGCGGTGAGGTCGGCTGGGTTCATGATCGCGAATAGCGTGTACATGTTCGCTCTGAGGAACCGCCGCACCACGTCGATGCCACCATCGAGATAAATCGCGGCCATCAGAGCCTCGAACGTGTCGACCAGGATCGTCCGCTTCTCGCGGCCGCCGGTTTTCTCTTCTCCGCGATTGAGCCGAAGGTACCGGCCGAGCTCGATGTCGCGCGCAAGATCGTCCAGGGTTCGCTCGCTGACGAGGAACGCCTTCATCTTCGAGAGCCGGCCCTCGCCTTCGTTGGGGAAGCGCTCGAGCAGCCACTCACAAACGAGGAAACCGAGGATGGAGTCGCCGAGCAACTCGAGGGATTCGTTGTGCCGGTAGCCCTCCGCCTCGTGCTCGTGCGCAAACGAACGGTGCGTCAGAGACCGATCGAGCAGCTGTGCATCGCAGAAGACGTGGCCGATGCGAGCTTCAAGTTCGTCGAGGAGTTGTCGTCGTTCGTCCGAGAGTTCTGGCACGTTGGGAAACCTGAAGAGGCGATCGGAGCGAAGAGTAGCACACGAGCGTCCGTCGGTCAGGTCGCGCCCGTCGTGGGTTGCGGGTCAGGTTGACTTCCCTCGCGCCGACTCGGTTTTTCACAATTGAGTTGCTGCTTTGCGACTCTGCGTCTTCCCTTTGCGTCTCTGCGAGAAACTGAACGTTCAAGTGGGTCCTTTTCACAGTCAGTACCCCGCTGCGGCCAAATGGTAAGACCCAACGACCCAAGAGCAGCAGCTGGATCGAAAGTGACCCACTACCCCGTCATGCGAAAAGGCCGGCTTGGAGGCCGGCCTTTCCTGGGAACTTAACGTGACCCGCATTCAGGGCGTGATCTTCTTGACCTCGGCCATCCAGGCATCCGGCGCGTCGGCGTGGCGGTATTTCCACAGGTCGACGAGCCGAGGCTTGACGGTGTCGGCAAGCGCCTGGTTCTTGCCGGCGTACGCGGTGACGCGGACATAGTGATCGATCACGCAGTCGAGGGCTCCGTTGAGCTTGGCGAGCTGGGCGTTGCCGGGCTCAGCCGACTTCTGATCTTCCGGAAGCGCATCGTACTGCGCCTGGAGGATGGTGCCCTGGGAATCGCAGATCTGACCGAGGAAGAAATGGGTGACGGGGTCCTTCTCGTTCGTCTCGAGCGATTTCTTCAGCAGTGCGATCGACGGATCGTAGGCTTCGGTTGCCTTCGGATTGGTCTGGGAGGCGCCAAAGTAGCGCGACAGACCCTGCGCCTTGTAGAGCAGCGAGAGCGACGTAGGCTTGTCGGCCGCCCACTTCGCCGGATCGGCCCCGGCCGGAGTCTGCCCGCTCTCGATGAACTTCGCAGCGCGCTCGGCCCAGCCCTCGGCCTTTCCAACGAACTGAGATTTCGCGCCGTTCGAGAGCAGATCACGGAAAGCCGTGTCGGTCAGAACGTACGAATAGAGGAACTCGTTTTCGTTGGACGCAAATGCCTCATTGGCGATCTGGATGGCGTCGTTGTACTTCAGTTCCTTCAGCAGGGTCGAGAACACCGCGTATCGGGTGCCGGGAAGAACCTTCTTGGAGATGTGCTCGGCATAACGGCCCGTCGGGTACTTCTGAAGGTACAGCTTGGCGTTTTCGAGCAGCTTCTTCGGGTCCTTCTCGGTCGATCCGGCAATGCCGAATGCGTACTCGAGATACTGGCCGCCGTTGGCGTTCGCATTCGAACCCGTGATGTACGTGTACGACATCGACAGTTGCTGGTCGGGCGTCTTGTCCTTTGCGAAGAGCCCGTCGTAGGCGACCGCTTCCGCCGCCTTTGAGCCGAAGAACTGCGACACGATGTTCTTTCCGGAATCGAACTTCTTCGCTGGATCGGTTTCAGCCTTCCACGCCTTGTAGGCATCGTTCGCCGGCGCCTCCGGGTCCGTGTCCTGCGAAACGACGGCTGCTTCGTTCCATCGCAGGAGAGTGACGGACGGGCTGGCAGAAACTGTCGTGCCAAGCGAGGCAACAACAAGTGCGAGTGGCAGAGCCTTCTTCATAGCGATGCGAAGTCCTCCTGATGGTGCGCCGACCACAGCGGCGCTGAAATGCGATGCTCTGATGCGGCTCCGCCCAGTTCGCGTTGGAAACCACATGATCGAAACGGGAAATTGCTCCGCCGAAAGCGGAACCGAAAGTCTGCCAATGGCCTCGATCTTTTGTCAAGAAAACCTTCCGGGAGTGGTCCAGTCTGCCGTGAAGACACCAAGGGCGCCGCGGAGGTTCCACGGCGCCCTCGAGCGGATCGAACGGACGAGAGTGTTCTCTACTGAAGCCGACTGTGAGATCTCGAGGCAGCCACGACGATCTCACCTGGGCGGACCATGCCCAGGTGCTGGCGAGCCGCCCGCTCGATGACCTCGGGATCCGTTTGAAGGGCTCGGATCTCGGCCTCGATGCGCTCGTTCTCTAACTGAAGCGTCGTTGCCTCGGAGGACGTTTGGGCGTGTTCGGCCCGTGCGGCTTCGAGCTGTGCCCGCATCTGGCTGTAATACGAGAAGCAGATCGCAGCCGCGGCAAGCAGGACCATGACAAGCAGGCCATCCACGACTCGGTAGGATGCTCCATCACGTGTACGGCGTCGCGATGCGACGCGAACACGCACTTCAGCGGCTGACAAATTCGCGACCCGATTCAAGCAGCACCTCCACTTCATCTTCGTTTCGAGCCTCCGCATAGATGCGGACGAGCGGTTCCGTACCTGACGGGCGCATGAGCACCCACGCTTCGTTTTCGAGAAGGAACTTGGCCCCGTCGGTCCTGTCGACACGCTCGACGCGCCGTCCGCCGATATCGGAAGGGTCTTCCGATTCGAGGCGGGTCCTGAGCCGAGCCGTCTGCTCCTCTGACAGTCTGACGCCGATTCGACGGTTGACCAGCGTGCCGAGCTCGGCGCGCAGTGACCCGAGCATCTGGGCGACGGTCGCTCCGCGTCGAGCGACGGCTTCGGCCACTAGCAGGCATGCGAGAATTCCGTCTTTCTCGGGGACGTGGCCGCGGATCGAGAGTCCGGCAGACTCTTCGCCTCCGAGGACGATTTTGTTTTCGTTGATGAGCTCGCCGATGTACTTGAACCCGACCGGCGTCTCGATGACGCTGCGCCCGTGTTTCGCGGCGACGCGATCGACGAAGTGCGACGTCGCGACAGACCGTGCTACGTCGCCATCCCAGGCACGCGTCTCGATCAGGTAATCGACGAGCAGCGCGAGTACATCGTTGGCGGCGACGAAAGTCCCGTCGCGGTCGATGATACCGAAGCGGTCGCCGTCACCGTCGGTCGAGAGACCAAGGTCGAACTCGCCAGAGCGGACCGAGGCGATGAGATCGGCGCAATTCGTTTCGTTGGGTTCCGGGCTGCGGCCGCCGAAGTACACGTCCCGCCAATCGTGCAACGTCGAGACTTTGACGCCGCGGTCGGCAAGTGCCTTGTCGAGATATCCGCGTCCAGTGCCCCAGAGGGGATCGTAGGCAATCCGCAAACCCGAGGATGCAATGATGTCCAGGTCGACTTTGGTCGCCAGATCCGCCAGATAATCAGTCGAAGGGTCGATCTCCACGCTCGGCGCCGGAGAACTGGCTCCCGCGGGCGCGCCGGTCTCGATCACGCGCCGGATTTCTTCCTCGATTTCGCGTGTGACTTCGGGAAGTGCCGGAGCGCCATCGCTCGACGAGAACTTCAGTCCAAGGTACTCCGGGGGATTGTGACTTGCGGTGAAGTTGATGGCCCCGGCAGCCTGCCGTTTCCCGACCGTGAATGCGATGACCGGCGTCGGAGTGGGTCGATCGCACATCTCGGTCGCGATACCGCGCCCCGCCAGCTGGGCGCCAGCCAGATGCACGAACCGCTCCGACATGAATCGCGTGTCGTTGCCGATGACTACCTGACGGTCCGCCCGATCGCCACGGGCAACCACGTTCGCGATCGCGTGCACACAGATCCGCACGTTTGCGTCGGTGAACTGATCGGCGATGATGGCTCGCCATCCCGATGTTCCAAATCGGATCATGTGATTCCGTCCCGGCTACAAGAGAACTGACTGGCTGAGATGCAATGCCCCGACGAGTTGGCCGCCAGACTAGCACCTATGCGGAAAAGCTGCAACAACCTTTTTTTCAATGGGTTTCTCAGGGTCAACTAACCTTGAACATGAACTGATTGACCCGTGACACTCAGTTTTGTCCAGAATGTCTAGAAGTCGCTGGCATCCAGGCGAGAGCCGCTCCGACAGCCAGGACGAGGATAGTTCCGTACGCCGCAGCGGTGCCCAGATCGCCTTGTCGCATCGACTGCTCGATCTGTATCGAGATCGGTCGATTCGAGAGGACGTACGCGACGATTGAAGCGACGAATTCTCCGAGTCCCAGTGCAAAAGCCAGAAGTGCCCCGGCGATCGCACCCGGCGCGATGAGCGGGAGAACGACGCGGCGCATGGTCGCGATCCACGAGGCGCCGAGCGATCGGGCCGCCGATTCCAGCGTCACGTCGAGTTGCTGGAGGTTAACCTGCGCCGCACGCATCACGAGCGGCATGGTTCGCAGAAAGTAGATCGCGGGCAGCAGCCAGAAGCTGCCCGCGAGCGTCTGCCCCGCCGTCAGGATCGACGGCTGCGTGAATGCTTCGACGACCTGGAATGCCAGGACGGTTCCGGGCAAAGACCACGGAACGAGCAGAAGCACCGTCATCACCCAACGCGCCCTGAACCGGTACCGGGTCAGCAGGTATGCCGACGCAATTCCGAAGGCAAGCGCCGCGAACGCCGAAACGGCAGCCATTACGGCGCTGTTGCGAATCGGGTCGAGAAACCGCGGCCCACTGAAGATCTTCCCGTAGTTGGCGAATGTGTACTCCGGAGGCAGCACCTGCGTCGTCCACGATCCGATCTTGGCAACGCTCAGAAGCGCGATAGTCGCGTGCGGCATGAGAAGAATGACCGAAGCAACCGCGCACGCGGCAATCGCGGCACCACGTGCCGCGGGCGTCGTCAGCGCAACGCGGCGTCGCGTGACGCCCTTCGACCCCGCGCCGGCGGGCACCCGGGTCTCCGCTCGGGCAAAAACAATGAGGGCGACTGCCGAAAGCAGGGCGAGGATTACCGTCATGACGACGGCGAGCCCTCTTTCATTGTTGATCTTGGCGTCGTAGATGAGCTGAGTCAGGACCCTCGAGTCGCCCCCGAACAGGTAGGGAGCCGAGAACGACGCCATAGAGGTCATGAAGGAGAGGATCGCCGCCGAGGCAAGCGCGCCGCTAATCGCAGGGAGGATCACTCGACGGAACCGTGTCCAGCGTGACGCTCCAAGCGTCCGCGCCGCTTCCTCGAGCGCCGGATCCATCCTGGAGAGCGCTGAGCCGACGAATACGAAAAAGTACGGGTAAATCGTGTAGACGTGAAAAAGCAGTACCGCCCAGAAACCGCGCAGTCGGTACGGTGACGCCGTCAGGTCGAATGCCCGGACGATCGCGCGCGTCACGATGCCGCTCTCGCTGAACAGAAAGATGAACGCGATCGTCCCGACGAGAGGGGGAAGTAGCATCGGAGAGGCGACGATCGCGCCGACGAAACGCCGTCCCGGCACGTCGACGCGATCCAGCAACAGCGCCAGTGGTACTCCGACCAGTGCGCAACCGACGACGGTGGAGATCGACAGCAGCAGGCTGAACGCTACCGCACGCTGCGTGGCGGGTTGGGCCAGTGTCTGGGTGTAGGCATCGACCGACCAGGATCCATTCAATCGAAAACTCTCGAGAATGAGGCCGGCGTTCGGATAAACGACTCCGTAGAAGGCAACCAGACCCACACTCACGAGGAGCAGCCAGAATTCTGCCGGTCTCGCTCGAAGCCACTCTATTGCTGAGGATCGCCGCGTCTCTGAAGCTGGGTTCAAGTTGGCCTCACGTGTCCGCAAATCGAGCTGTGACTCTCGCCGTATCGGACGTGACGGCGTTGAGCACGATACGCGATTCGTGGACTGGGGTTTTCGAAGAAACGAAACCAGTCGCGCCGCGTTGGAGTCAAAGGTCCGAGAGCGAATCGATGGCATTCCGGCACACCGTTGCAGTGACCTGGCATGCCATCCGGAAAGAGACAAGCCTACGTAGGGTCACATGGCACGGTTCGAAGCGAAAGTGCGTACGGTTGCGAAGCTGGTGTGAGGCAGTTTGTCGCGCAGGAAACCGAAGACTGGGGCGTTCATGCCGATGGCCGGCACGAAACGCACGGCGCATCGATCCAGAAGTCCAATCGAGGCTCTGCAAAGGGCATCTTGCAACGAGATTGAAACATCGAACGCGCCTGGTACGAATGCTGACGGGAGGTCGGGTGGGCCTTGGAGATCGGCTGGAAAGTAGTCCTGGACGGAGTCAAACGCGGTGGGATGACCGCTGACTCGCTTCAGAATCCGGGAAACACAAACTGTACGGATGGCGATTGCGGCTGCGTTCGCTCCATGGAATGACAATTGCTTCGAAGTAGAGCGAACGGGGTGAAGAAGAAAGTAGTGCGCGGCGCCGGTCGCGGCGATATGTCGAATGATGACGGCACGTTCGGCGGCAGCGGTAACGCCGCAAGGGGGGATGCAAACATTATGGTACGGCAGGGATTTGACGCAGATCCTTGGGCGACCTCCGGCGAAGAGACCATTGACGGCCTCGTGAAGGCCGGTGGACTCGATCGCATTGTCGCGCAGCTCGACAGCGAAGAGATCAGCGACCGCGAATGGCACGTTGCTGCGCCCGAGGAGGAAGAAGTCGAAGTCGAAGCTGCGCCGGCCGAGGAGGATGCGGACGGCGACGAAGTCGACCTCGATCTGGAACCCAGCAAGGACCAGTCGCTGGATCCGATGCGGCTTTACCTGCGTGAGATGAGCACGGTTCCGCTCCTCAAGCGAGAGGACGAAGTGCGGATCGCCAAGCGAATTGAACGCGGCAAGCGGCGGATCGAGAAGATACTGGCCCGGTCGTTCACGACGGCCGAAGTGATTGCCGAAGCCGCGGCGCGGCTGCGCGAGGGCAATGTGGCGGTTTCGCAGTTGCTCGGGGCTTCTGCCGAGGAATCGGAAGAGGAAGGACAGCCGGCGGAGATGATTCGTCCGGATCGCGACGCGGCGCTTGCGGCATTTGCCGAAATCGCCAAACACGTTGCAAAGGTGCGGAGACATCACGAGAAGCTCGCGCTCGAGCCGAAGCGTTCGCCCAAGGTGAAGAAGATGCGGCGGCGTCGAGCGGAACTGTTCATCGAGCTTTCTCAGATGGTGCGGCGACTGCCGTTCTCGCTCGATATGCGACGACGTTTCGTCGAGCGAATCCGGCTCGTGGGAGGACGGTCTCGGACTATCGAGCAGGAACTGCATTCGATCGAGATTGCGCTTACACGCCGTCGGAAGAACATCGACGATCTCAAGAAGCGGCAGCGTGTCGCACGACGAGAGCTTCGGGAAGTCGAACGCCAGTACTGCACGTCGGCCGTCGACCTGAGACGGGCGATGCAGGGACTCGTGATCGCGGAAACGCAGGTCGAGCAGGCGAAGACCGAGATGATCGAGGCGAACCTTCGTCTCGTGATTTCGATCGCCAAGAACTACATCAATCGGGGGCTGCATTTCCTGGACCTCATTCAGGAAGGCAACATCGGGCTGATGCGCGCCGTCGAGAAGTTCGATTGGCGTCGCGGTTACAAGTTCTCGACGTACGCGACGTGGTGGATCCGCCAGGCAGTTACGCGCGCCATTGCAGATCAGGGTCGTACGATTCGCGTTCCGGTGCACATGGTCGAAGTGATCAACAAGATTCTCCGGACGCAGCGGCTGATGGTGCAGGAACTGGGTCGTGAACCGTCGAACGACGAATTGTCGAGACGTCTCGACATGCAGCCGTGGAAGGTCCGCAAGGCGTTGAAGATAGCGCAGCAGCCGATTTCGCTCGAGACGCCGGTTGGTGACGATGGCGAGACGACGATTGCCAGCTTCATCGAGGACCGTCGCACCACGAGTCCCGCGGAATCTGCCATATCGAACAACCTGCGCGAACTCACCGATGACGTGCTCGCGACGCTCTCGCAGCGCGAAGCGGACATCATTCGGATGCGATTCGGGCTCGACGGATCGGGGGAAGAGCACACGCTGGAGGAGGTCGGTCGTCACTTTGCCGTGACGCGTGAACGGATTCGCCAGATCGAGGCGAAAGCGCTCGCCAAGCTCCGGCACCCTTCGCGCAGCGTGAAGTTGAAGGCGTTTCTCGACGGAACGGTCAGCAATTCGTAGGCCATCTCGCCAGATGGTCCATCCGGACGGCGCCGCAAGACTACGCGTCTTGCGGCGCCGTTGGCATTTGTCCGTCCGGCCTCTATACTGGCCGATCTGACCGTGAATCACATCGTCCCGATGACCGAAAAGAAAGTTCTCATACTGACGTCCGATACGGGTGGAGGCCACACGAGCGCCGCACGTGCGCTCGAGGCCGGCCTCGGGGTTGCCGCGTCGAGCGCCACGTATCTGGTCCACATTGCGAAGGCGATGGAGGAGAACGGCGCGATCACGGAGCGGCTGGGGTCCGTGTACAACTATCTGCTGCGCAATCGGCAGCAGTACGTGAAGTACTACCATTGGGCGATAAACCGGTTCCGACCGGATCGCTGGGACATGGTCTATCGGTTCGGAAAGCACTACGGTCGCCAGCTCGTCGGAAAGTTCGGCCCGAACGTCATAGTTTCGGTCCATCCGATGATGCAGGCCTTCTTCGCCCGGCTACTCAAGGAACTCGATCTGACGGAGAAGATCCCGCTCGTCACGGTGGTGACGGACCCGTTCGGGAACTCGTGGCGCGGCTGGGCCGATGACGGTGTGAAGCTCTACGTCGTCGCACACGAGGAGGCGCAGCGCGAGCTCGAGTCGTACGGTGTCTCACCGGAACGAATCCGGGTCTGCGGGATGCCTATCCACCCGAAGTTCGAAGAGGTTGCCCGTACGCCCGAGACTCGAACCAGAGTTCTCTCTGAATTGGGACTCGAGGCCGACCGGTTCACGATACTCGTGAACGCCGGATGGGTTGGCGGCGGCAACATCCCCGAGCTCTTCGACTCGCTCGTGTCGGCCACGCTTCCGGTCCAGGCTATTTTTGTCGCCGGACGCAACGAAGGTCTGCGGCGGCACGCCGAGGAGCGTGCGGCATCGGCGAATTTTCCGGTTCGGGTGGTTGGGTACACCGATCATATGGATCGGTTGATGGGAGCCGCCAACGTCATGGTGTCGAAGCTCGGCGGGCTTACGACGTTCGAGGCGCTCGCCTGTCGATTGCCGATCATCGGCGACGCCGTGACGCGCCCGATGCCCCAGGAGGAACGCACCGCACAGATGCTCGAGCGAAAGGGCGCTGCCGTGATGGTGCATTCCGTTCGAGACGTCGTACCTGCCATCGAACGGCTCGTGCGCGACGAATCGGCGTATCGTGGCCTTCGTGATGCCGCCGGTTCACTTGGTACCCCGGACGCCACGAAGCGGATCATTCGCGAAATCGAACGCCTGGTGCCCACGGGAATCCCCATGATCGGCGAGCCGTTGATCGCCCCCCACCGCGCCGGATAGCCTTCGGCTTGCTTCCCCGAACAGGAACACGTGTTACTCGAGAACAAGATTGCATTGGTGTCCGGAGGATCGCGGGGTCTCGGCCGGGCGATGTGCGAGGTTTTTGCGCGCGAGGGTGCCGACGTCGCCTTCAATTACCAATCGAACGACGAGTTGGCCGCCGAGGTCGTGGCCGCCATAGAGGGACATGGGCGGCGCGCGATGGCGTATCGCGTCTCAGTGACCGATCGGCCTGCGTGCAACAAGATGGTTCGGGAGATCCTCGAGAAATTCGAGCGGATCGACATTCTCGTCAATAACGCGGCGATCAATCGGGCCGACAGCTTCGCGACGATGACCGAGCGGGCCTGGACCGAAGTGATGGACGTGAACGTGAACGGACTCTTCAACGTCACGAAGCCGGTCTACAAGCAGATGCTGCGCCGGAGGGGAGGGAAGATCCTCAACATCACCTCGATCGGCGCCGTACGTGCACTGCCCACGAGCGTTCATTACGCGACGTCGAAGGCGGCAGTTCTCGGGTTCACGAAGTGCCTTTCGCGCGAGGCGTCGCAGTTTGGCATCTCGGTGAACGCCATCGCGGCCGGGATCTTCGACACTGACCTCGGCAATACGCTGCCGGAGAAGTTTCTCGAGATCTACACGGCGTGGAGCTCGAGTGGCCGTCTCGGCCGCGCCGAGGAACTGGCGGAGTTCGCGGCCTTCATGTGCTCCGACCGAAACTCCTACATGAATGGCGAGATCATCACGATCGACGGTGGCTCGGTGACCTAAGTGGCGAGTCGGACGACGTGGTCGCAGCACATCCTCCCGTTGTTCGTCGTGGCAGGCGCCGCCACGTGGCTCTTCAGCGCGTTGCTCGAGCCTCAGGCCTTCACGAGTCACGAAGGGGTCTACGTTTATGCCCGGACCCATCAGATAGCGGCTGAGCTGAATGCCGGTCGGTTTCCGCAGTCATTTCCAGACGCATTCTTCGGGGCGGGATTCGCGTTTCCGAGGTTCTACCCGCCACTGACGCTCTTCATGAGCGCGGGTCTGGCCCTCCTCCTCGGCAGCGTGGTCGTCGCAGTCAATCTGAGCTTCTATCTTTCGGTTCTCGCGTCGGGCATCACCATCTATGCGATGGTGATCGGGACTCTGCGGAATAGATGGATCGCGACCGGCGCTGCACTGCTGTATGTGTCGATGCCATATCGTTTCGTCGACATTTACGTGCGTGCCGCGCTCGCCGAGGCCTGGACGTTCGTATGGTACCCGCTGATTCTGCTCGGCTTGTGGCGCGCCGTGACCCGGCGAACGATGCCGTGGTACCTGCCGGTGTCGATCTGCGGACTCGTCCTGACCCACAACATCACGGCGGTGTACTTTCTCGCGTATTGCGGCGTGTTCACACTGCATTCCCCCGTCCAAGCCCTGCGCCATTCGCTCCAGCGCCTGAAGCGCCTGCGC
>CAZXLQ010000025.1:18817-28051 GCA_964641945.1 uncultured Clostridia bacterium | reverse complement strand
ATCCAGAGCGCTTCGACGAGGTAGCGACGCTGGTGACCTCGGCGGGCTTCCGGTGCGTTCGCCGCAGCGTTTCCCCCGACGGCGACGCGGCCAGGTCCGCGGATGTACTGGTGCTCGATACGATAGGCGAACTGGCGGCGACCTATGCCGATGCATCGCTGGTCTTCGTTGGCGGCAGCCTCGTGCCCCGCGGCGGTCACAACATCATCGAGCCAGCACTATATGCCCGGCCTATCATTGTCGGCCCGCACACGGAGAACTTCCGGCAGATCGTCTCTGACTTTCGCGCCGCCGGCGCCGTCCGTCAGCTCTCGATGGATGAGACCGACCCAGTGAACATTGGCCGCGTCTGCGCGGAACTGCTCGCGAACAGGGACGAATCTCGGCGGATGGGAGAACGCGCGTTCCAGGTACTCGAATCGAATCGCGGGGCAACCGTTCGTACACTGGGAGCCATTCACGGCACGCTCGAATCGGCCAGGAGGCGTGGATGAGCCGATTCCGGGATCGAATGGAGGCGGCCATGAGGCCTGGAGGGCGCGCGACGGGCTTCGTCAGACTCTTCGCGCCTTTGACCAGGGCATACGAGCTCGGTGCACTCGTTCGCGCGGTTGCGTACGAGACCGGGTATCGAACGGCGGCCCGCCTGGGTCAGCCCGTGATAAGCGTCGGCAACGTTACTCTCGGCGGGACGGGAAAAACGCCGATCGTGGCACACCTCGCGGGATTCCTCAGGGATCAGGGGTACGAAACGGCCATCCTGACGAGGGGCTATGGCCGCAACTCGCGCGAGAGGGTCGTGCTGACGGCTGAAGACGGACGACTTGCTGACAGCGCCGTCGAGCGGGGCGGAGACGAACCGGCGCTGCTCGCGCGTGAGCTTCGGGACGTGCCTGTCGTCGTCGATTCTCGACGGGCGGAGGCCGGCCAATGGGCCGCGCGCGAGCTCGGGACAGAAGTCTTCATTCTCGACGACGGGTTTCAGCACATGCAGCTGGCGCGCGATGTGAACCTTCTGGTTCTCGACGCGACGGACCCGTTCGGCGGTCTTCGCATGCCGCCACTCGGAAGGCTTCGGGAACCCTTGCAGGCAATGCGGAGAGCCGATGCCGTGATCGTCACCCGATCGGACCGGGCTTTCGACGAGGGAGCGATTGAACGGGTCGTTCGGGGCACCTGCAGGCCGGAGATTCCCATCTTCTACTCATGGCATGACATCGAGTCCATTCGCCCGGTCTTTGGCGGGGAGTCTCGCTCTCCACAGTCGCTGCGAAACCGGAAGGTTGCGGTGCTGACGGCCATCGGAAATCCGGCGGTCTTCGTCGAGGACCTTCAGAACATCGGAATGAACGTCGTTTCGGAGTCGCTCGAACGGGATCACCACGTGTTTCGTCAGGCAGATCTCGTGGCTGCGATCGACTCGGCCCGCGCCGCCGGTGCCGAGGCCCTGCTTACGACAGAGAAAGATGCAGTCAAGCTCGAGCAGCTCGATCGGGTCGAATTTCCGATCTACTCTGTCCGGATCGGATTCCGCAGCGACGACGAAGGCCAGTTGTTGAGTCTTGTCATGAAAGCGGTCCTCAGGCGAATCGGCTAGCTCCTGGGCGCTACCGGGATACGGTCGGCCCGAAACTGCCACGGGCGACGTTAAGTACTTATAATAAAATAGGTTAGAGAAACAGCTTGACCGTCCCCGAACCCGCCGGTAGTCTTCTGGCCGCGAAGGATCCACTGCAAGATTCGTGGCTCCACCGGGGTTGAAAATTTTGAACCAACGCTATACGAGACGGGAGGCTTAACGTTACACGGGCAGTGCATCCCCACTTAGGTCGGGGAGTCCAATTCCCGGTGCTTTCGCCGCCCACTTATCTTGGATAGGTTCAAAATCCAGCTCCAACACGGTTGAGCGGTTACCCATCGCGTCGTGACTGAGGCCGCGTTCGATTAGTCGAACGCGGCCTCTTTCGTCTGCTGACCGTACCCTCGGAACACCGCGAGCCGGCGACGATCACGCTTTCGCGAGGCGTTTGGCCAGTTTTTGAGCCCTTGCGAGCGCGCCTCGCGCCTGTGGCTGCGTGACCTGGGCGATGGCGTCGTCAAATGTCAGCCATGCGCAGGCGACGAACGATTCCCCTTCTCGCGGGGCAATCTCGCACTCGCCGTCGCGACTGAGCATTAGGTAAAGGTCGACGGTTTTCTCGCGCCGGCGGTCCTTCTTGCCGCGCTTGAAGTACTGGATCTGCCCGACCTTTCCAAGCACCCGTACGCGATGGATGCCTGCCTCCTCCCCGACCTCGCGTTTCGCGGCTACGCGCCGTGATTCTCCCTCCTCGATGCCGCCTTTCGGGAGTTTCCACGCCGTGAAGTCGGGCTTCTGCTTGAACAGCAGTAGCACTCGCGGGTCGTCGAGGCCGCTCACGATCACTCCGCCGCAGGATTCGCGGCGCTTCACGAGCATGCGGCCGAGCGTCTTGCGGTCCCGGCACGCGATGAGGTGGTGGGGAATTGCCTCCACCGGCAGCCAGCCCGGCTTGTCACGGACGAAGCTGTGACCCTCGGCCTGAGCCTCCCACGCGAGAATCGTCACAATGGCAGGCTTCTTCAATGCGGAAGCCTTTCGCGCCGCCTTCCCGGTCTCGTAGAGGCGCACCGGCGCAAGCCCGTCGTCGAGAACGTCGAACAGTCCTTCGCTCGGAACGGCGAGGAAGAGACGCTCCGGCACCTTCGACCCGGTTCGTGCCGCGCTCACGATGCCTGTCTCGGCAGATCGCCCGTAACGCGTCGCACGTGCGCGGCACGCTCGCGTCGGATCAGTGCCTCGTGGTGGTCGAAGGACTGACAGTGGAGCAGGAATTCGACCTCGGTCCGGTGTGCAAGTGACTCGCGCAGTTTCATCAGTACCTCGGCAGCCGCAATATCCTTCGCATCACAATCCGCCATGAGCGAAAGACTGTTGGCCATGTTCTGGAGGTGCTGTTTCAGCTCGTCGCGCGTCATTTGTTCTCGCCCCATGACGCGTATCGGCTCGCACCCGGTCATTCTTTAGCACCGAGCGCGGCGTCCACGCAAACTCGGGGACCGTTCACGCCGAACTGGCTACCACGCGTTCGGAACCGAAAAATCGAGCACGGAGCCAGAGCGCGACTGACACGAGCCCGATGAGTACGGGCACTTCGACGAGCGGACCGACGACAGCTGCAAGTGCGGCGCCGGACTCGATCCCGAACACCGCAACAGCGACGGCGATTGCGAGCTCGAAGTTGTTGCTCGCCGCCGTGAACGACAGGGTCGCCGTCTTCGGATAGTCCGCTCCGATCCAGTGCCCCATGGCAAAGCTGACCAGGAACATGACCACGAAATAGATCAGGAGCGGAATCGCGATCCGCACTACATCAAATGGCAGCTGGACGATGAGATCGCCCTTCAGACTGAACATCACGAGAATCGTGAAGAGCAGTGCGACAAGGGTGAGGGGACTGATGAGCGGGATGAACCGCGCGTGGTACCACTCCTTGCCCCGCGACTTCACTAGAACGAGCCGCGTGAGCATTCCCGCGACGAAGGGTATTCCGAGATAGATGGCAACACTTTCGGCGACCTGACCGATGCTGACGGCGACCGTCGTCCCGGCCAACCCGAAGAGCGGTGGAAGCCACGTGATGAAGATCCACGCGTAGACGCTGTAGAACAGCACCTGGAAGACGCTGTTGAAGGCAACGAGCCCGGCTGCGTATTCAGTGTCGCCCTTGGCGAGGTCGTTCCACACGATCACCATTGCAATACAGCGGGCAAGTCCTATCAGGATGAGTCCCGTCATGTACTCCGGCCTGTCCTGCAGGAACACGACCGCGAGCACGAACATGAGCACAGGCCCGATGATCCAGTTCTGGACTAGCGAGAGCCCGAGAATCTTCCAGTTTCTGAAGACATCGCCTAGCTCTTCGTATCGCACCTTTGCCAGAGGCGGATACATCATGAGAATCAGGCCGACTGCGATCGGAACGTTTGTCGTGCCGACCTGAAACCGGTTCACGAACGACTCGACACCTGGAACTGCGTAGCCGATCAATACCCCGGCCGCCATGGCAAGGAAGATCCAGACCGTCAGGAACCGGTCGAGAAACGACAGTCGCTTCGGGCTGTCCGGCTCTGCGACAGGCGTTCGGCAGTCCGCGCTCACGACGACTTCTCGACGTCGACGGAGCTCGTAGCCTCGAATGACTCCACAAACTCGCGAAGGTAGGATCGGATTTCGTCGCGAACCCGCCTGAAAGCGGCGACGCGATCCTCCCAGGTTCCTTCGGCCAGCGCCGGGTCGTCGAAGCTGTGGTGCACCATCGTCGTGGTCGCCGGGAAGATCGGGCACACTTCACGGGCGTTGTCGCAGACCGTGATGACGGCGTCGAAGTGCTCATCACGGAATTCATCGACCGACTTTGATCGGTGGCCGGAAATGTCGATGCCGACCTCTCGCATTGCTTCGATGGCTTCCGGACGGACGAGGCTCGGCTTCGTGCCGGCGCTTTCGACCGAGAAGCGACCGGCGCCATCGTGACGAAGAAGTCCCTCGGCCATCTGACTTCGTGCTGAATTCCCCGTACAGAGAACGAGAATGCGACGAGACGTGCTCAATGTCGTGCCCCTCCAATTAAATTGCGATGATTCCGCTTAAGCATTTCCAGGCCCGCCGCCACGATCTTCCGAGATTCGCCTGCGCCAAGTCGAATATGCGCTTAAGCGAATGCGATCCGACATTAGCTCCGTTTCTGATATTCGTCAACTCGAATATGAACAGAGGCTCGAGTCGTCCAAATGCCCTTCGAGTCGGTTAACTCTCTGTAACCCCACGGGCTTCGGTCGATACTGCTGCTGTTGAAGTGCCCACCGCACCGACCTCAGGTCCAGCGACTGCCGGGTTTCCGACACCCGATGACGGAGATTCGACGCCTTCCTCGCCGGAAACGCAATCCATACAGGCAAATACGATTCGAAATGGGTCGAAACGCCCCATAGCCGAAGGAGTTCAGCTTCGGAGCTCTGTGGCACCAGAGTTGCCCTAAGACTCGGCGTACCACGAATCGCACCTCCTGAATCGTGGCGCTCTTTGATCGGACCTGACGACGAGACCCAAGAGACGATGACGATGGGTTGCTCACAAGCTCTTCAAATGCAGAGCTTGAAGAGACCAAGTGCAAAAGTCCTCTAGGTTTCACCGCAAATCGTCAGTAGCCCGACGTCAGAAGCGGCCGGCTGCCGGCCTGACGGAAAACCGACAGTGCTGTCGGGATCCCGACAGAAGTGATCCCAAGTCGAGAACGAGAAATGGCAACTGCATACATCCCGATTGAAGCTCCCGTTTTCTTCGAGAACGTCAACCGTGAGATCCTCGTCGAAGAGCACGTTCCGCTTGTCCGGTTTCTGGCCGGGCGCGTGAGCAGCAAGCTCCCCGCGAGCATCGAGGTGGATGACCTCATTGGTGCGGGTACCATCGGTCTGATCGACGCTGCGGAGAAGTTCGACCCGAGTCGCGGCATTCGGTTCCGAACGTACGCAGAGCGTCGGATTCGCGGTGCGATTCTCGATCACCTTCGCAGTCTCGACTGGGCGCCCCGAAGCCTTCGGCGCCGTGCGCGCGAGCTTCAGTCCGCTCAGGCCACACTTCAGCGCGAACACGGACGTTCTGTCGACGAAGCCGAGGTCGCTGAGTTTCTCGAGATCGGGCTCCACGAGCTGCAGGGACTCGTCAACGAAATCAACTCCGTGCAGGTCGCCAGCCTCCACGTGACAGACGAGAACGACGGCTCATCCGTAAACGACCCCATCCAGGCATTGCCGGCATCGCCGGAATACAGTCCCTTCGCCGTATACGAGCGAGAGGAAGCGCGGCAGCAACTGGCCGCCGCAGTCGAGTCGCTGCCCGAAAAGGAACGCCTCGTTGTTTCGCTGTACTACGTCGATGAGCTCACGATGAAGGAAATCGGAAGCGTACTCGGTGTAAACGAGTCCAGGGTTTCGCAGATTCATTCGAAGGCTGTCGCGCGCCTTCGAAACGCAATGCTCGATCGCGCGGCGTAGTTGTTCCTCCTTCGATTACCTCCAAGGGCCGCCCGTTCGGGCGGCCCTTTTTGTCGTGTCAGGGACGAGAGTGGATGATCGGAGCCGTTCGATGGTCCTTGGACGCTCGCTACCGCCGACGCTCCATGTCCCCGCTTTTCGAGCCGCGAGCGGTAGCGAGCGTCCCACGGACGGTGCCTGAAACCGCAGACGCGTCGTTGCGGATCGGAACCGGTCGACCGTCCACAGGCCGCCGGCTACCGCTTGCAGCTCTTAGGCCGGAGGCCATCGCACGCACGCCAAGCAGCGGGTTTTTCGGCGCCGGAGCCGCTCGAGCTGGGCTAGACTCTGACTGCGCCTCGCGACTCCATGAACGAACTCGACGTCTCAGCGCTCGTCAACACCATCGGTTTCGCCGCCGGACTGAGCCTGTACGCCATGCTCCTAGTCATGGTGCTCGGCGGGCCGACGGCGGCCATACGCGTCGTCAACTCTTCGATCGCGGTACCGACGTTTCGCATTCCGACCGAGCGGCTGCCGCTCGTGACGGGACTGCTCGGCCTCGTCTGGAACGTCGCTGAGCTCATCGTCTATGTCTCGCGTGATCTACAGGGCAGGGATCCGTCGCCGGTCGTTGTCGCGATAGCGTTCACGGCGCTCGGTTTCCTGCCCGCGGTCGTCGTGCACAGCGCGATCGATGTCCCGTCGGCAGGCGAGGCGCCGGTACTCGGGACCTGGGTCCGGCGCTCGGCGTACGGTTTGAGCTCCACTGGCGCCGTGCTGCAGATCGCAGCCGCTGTGACGGGCCGTCCTGACCTCTCCGACGCAGGCCTCCGGCTCCTGACCGTCGGGTTTCTGGTGGTCATTGCGGCGCTGTTCGCGGTCTCGCGCAACTCCGCACATCCGAGGCGTGCGGTCTGGTTTGCCGCCCTTTCGGTGTTTGCCGTGTCGGCTCTTCACCTGACACATCACACCGGGAACGAGTCCTGGATGGTCGAGCTCGTCGGTCACCATGCTTCAATCCCGCTGGCGGTGGCCATTCTGTACCAGGACTTCCGGTTCGCCCTCGCCGACATCTTCCTGAAGCGCGCGCTGTCGCTCGTCCTGCTCGTGGCAGTGTCGTTCGGGTTGTACATAGGCGTGGTCGCACGATTGTTCGAAATGCGCGACGCATCCGGCCGGCTCGAGCCGCTCGCGGTCGGAGCCATGATCGGCGTCTGGGTGCTGATGGCGCTCGCCTATCCCGGCCTGCGGAGCATCGCTGCCTGGTTCGTCGATGCCGTCGTCCTGCACCGCGTGGACTACGACGTGCTGCGCTCCACCGTGGCCCGTGAGATCGCCCATCTCGACGAGTCGGACGAGATCCTCGCCCACGCATGCGATCGGCTTCGCCCCGCACTCGCGGCGCGGTCCGTGACGTGGCGCCTGGCCTCGAGCGATGAAGCTCGCGACGGCGCTGTGTCCGAAGCTCCCGTGTCGTCGCGACTCGTCCAGCCTGCACATCCTGACCGAACGGGCGACGCCGCACTCGTGACCGTGAGCGTGCCGACGGCCGAAGCGCCGCAGTACGCGATCGACATCGGAGACCTCACGGGTGGACGACGCCTGCTGTCGGACGACGTCGCGACGCTCGAGGCCGTGGCGAACCTGGTTGCCCGGCGCATCGACGCCGTTCGGGTCAGCCACCAGCGTTATGCGCACGACCTTCGCGAACAGGAGATCTCGAAGCTCGCGACAGAGGCCGAGCTTCGCGCCATTCGCGCCCAGATCAATCCGCATTTTCTGTTCAACGCGCTGACGACGATCGGATACCTGATTCAGACTTCGCCGGAGCGCGCCTTCGACACGCTCATGCGACTGACCGGGCTGCTGCGCGCGGTGCTCAAGCGCAGCGAGGGCGACTTTTCGACGCTGGGTGAGGAGATCGACCTCGTCGAGTCTTACCTTGCGATCGAGCGCGCCAGGCTCGAAGAGCGACTCGACGTGAGAATCGACGTGCCCGAGGAGTTGCGCGGAATTCGGATCCCGATGCTGGTCGTTCAGCCGCTCGTCGAGAACGCCATCAAACACGGCATCGCGCCCGCGAAGGCCGGCGGAGAGGTGAGCGTCGAGGCTCGTCTCGAAGGGACCGCCGACGGGACTGACCAGGTGGTTCGGCTGACCGTTGCGGATACGGGACTCGGCGTCTCGGAAGCCGTTCTCGAAGCCGGACGTGCGCGTGGCATCGGCCTCGCGAGTATTCAACGCCGGCTCGCCGGGCATTTCGGGGACGAAGCGGGACTCACCATCGAGAGCGTTCCCGGATCCGGCACGACGGTGGAAGTTCGGTTGCCCGTTACCGGCGTCGAGAGAGAGCGCGAGACGGGGCCGGCCGTTGCCGCTCGAGGTGATCGATGACACCGAAAATTCGTGTGGTCGTGGCTGATGACGAGCGGCCGGCGCGCTCGTTCCTGCAGTCGATACTTCGATCGTTCGATGACGTCGAGATCGTCGGTGAGGCGGCCACCGGGGCGGAAGCGGTCGAAGTCATCGAGCGCGAGCGTCCCGACCTTGCACTTCTAGACTTCCAGATGCCGGAGGTGGACGGGCTCGGCGTCATGCGGCTGCTTCGCAAGGACCGGCTGCCGCTCGTGGCGTTCGTGACTGCTTATGACGAATACGCGGTGCGTGCTTTCGAGCTGAACGCGGTCGACTACCTGCTCAAACCCGTCGAACGGCAGAGGCTTCGGGAGACGATCAATCGTGCGCAGGAGCGTCTGGAGCGGGCGGAGTTGAGGATAGAGGCGGACGAACGCGTTCGTGCGGCGGCGGCGAGTTACGACGAATCGGTGCGGCCGCAGCCTGTCGACCGTATCCCGGTACGGCACCGGAACGAGATCGTCCTCGTGCCGACGGACAGCATCGCGTCGATCGTTGCCGAGGGTGAGCTGCTGCATCTGACAACGGGCGCTGGCGAACGCTACACGCTCTCGCACCCACTCAAGGACCTCGAACACCGGCTGCCTCCGAATCGGTTCGTTCGACTCGGGAGGGGAACGCTCGTTAACGTGGACAGGATCGGCAGGATCAGCCCGATGCCGGGCGGAACGTACCTCGTGACGCTTGCGGACGGCGCACAGTTCAACGTGAGCCGACTGCAGTCGCGAGTGCTCCGGGACCGGCTGCTGAAGTTGTAGGCGC